>JAYUWC010000281.1:0-34719 GCA_043753755.1 Rhizobacter sp. | reverse complement strand
CGTACAGCAGCACGTTGACGCCAGGCTCCTTGCGCAGCGCGGCGTTCTTCAGCAATGAGGTCATCACTTGCATGTCGTCTTCGACGAAGGCGAAGTCGGTGCTCTGCAACGCGCTCTTTGGCACCGGGCGCGTGAACACCGCCATCAGCTCGCCCGGTACGCGGTACTCCCGCATCAGCACCGGCGGCAATTGTTCGCTGACCTTCATCAGGTCAGCGAGGTCGGTGATGTTCTGTTCGGAGATCAGGTTTTCGATCATGCCGATGCGTTCCAGCCGCGAACCCGCTCGCAACGCTTCGCCCACATCGACCGCTTGGACCCCCGCCACCGCGGCGATTGCCGCATACGCTTCCTGCGCGTTGCTGACCTTGAACTCCACCAGCAGCCCGCGCAAGTCGCGCTGGTAGCGCGCGAGCGTGCCGTACAGCAGCAAGGCGCGCTCGGCCGGGTTCAGCTGCAGCAGGACGGCCAGTGCGTCGATGTTCTTCTGCACCAGCGCCGACTCTTTTTTGAGCCGCCGCGCCAGCCAGTCGCAGGTGGTGGCCAGCACCGTCAGCAGGTCTTTCGGCGCGTCCTTGATGTACTCGTCGATGTAGAAAAAGAGCGTGCCTTCTTCATACGGACCACGCCATGCGCCGTGGCGCGCGATGAAGGCGGCATCGGTCAGCGCCTCATGGCCGCGCCAGTGGGTATTGCCTTTGCAACGGATGTTCAAAAAGCCGCGCAGCCGCGCCAGCACCGAACCCGGCCACACCAGATGGCGCCCGGTGAGCGAGAGAAGGCTGTTCCAGTCGCGCCGCAGGTTGAAGCGGCCGGCGCTGTGCATGGTCAACGTCAACACGAACTGCGAACACATGCGGTCAAGCACCGGGGCATCGTGCAGTCCGGGGGACAGCAGCAAACCGGCTTCAGCGTGGCTCTTGGCCATGAGAGACCTCCGTGCGGGCGAGTCGTTGATCGATCCTGATGCAAAGAGCACAACCGAGCGGGCTCGGCAACACACGGTGCACCGCAGACCATAACGCAGCGCACCACGCGTGGACGACAGTTAAGCCCCGCCGCGCACACGGCGCGGGCCTCAGCGTGAGATCGGTCCCACGCGCGGGCAGGATGCAAGCCGTGCGTCTCCGCGCGTCATGCGCATGTCATGCAAACGTCAGTGAAGAATCACCGGCTGCTGCATCAACGACGCAAAGCGCTCGATGTAGTCGTCGATCTCTTCTTCGGAGGGTTGCGTCTGAATCAAGGCCTCGACGCCGTCCTTGAAGCTCTCGGCCATGACGCCCTGCAGAAAAATTTCTTTGCGAGCGAACTTGTCGACGATCTCGTAGCCGCCGTGGCTGAGCGGCTCGGCGACGGCGCCGGGCGCCACGGCGGCTGCCACGTCGAACAGCACCACGGCATAGCTGTCGGAGTTGTAGAGCATCTGCATTCAATGGCCTTCGGTGGTCTTCGGGTTCAGTGACTACCTAAGCATTCAAACCCATATTTCAAGCCAGCGGACAAGATTTAAGCCAAGCGCCCCGCGAACCCGGGGTCAGTTGACTGGCAGCGTCTCGAGCAGGCGCAACTCGTAGCCGTCGTCGTTCGGGCCGGACTTCTGCGTGGCTCGCACCGGCAGGTCGTGCTGCTTCGGGTCGAGCCAGACTTGCACCGTGGTGTCGTAAGCCTCGCGCGCCTCGCGCACGAACTTGACCGCCTCGACCGTGCCGCCGCGCGCCTCGACGGCATCGGGCCCGACGCAGCGAAACACCCAGACGCCGTAGTCGCCGTGCGAGCCGGTCACGCGCATTGCGATGCGGCCGCCGGGCTTGGCCAGTTGCGGCTGCGCGCTGACGATCGCCGCGAGTTGCACCATCCAGCTTAGGCGGTCTTGCACACCCGGCTGCAACGGGAACTCGCTGGCCGAACCCGAGTAGGTGATCTTGCCGGCGGCGCGCTGAAAGTTGGTCGCCATCGCCGCCCGCCGCCAACGCTGGTCGGTGAAGCGAAGCGGCGCGAGGCCGCCCGCATCGAATGCGCCGCTGCTCGATTGCGCAAGCAGCGACATGCCGCCCAATTTGAAGTCGAGGTTGAGCTCGTAGCCATCGGCTCGCGGGCGCCAAACGAGGTCACCGGTGCCGTGCAGGCCTCCGCGTTTGACTTCGTAGCGCAAGGTGACGGCAGGCGGGAGCCGGGTGCGATAAAGCGCCACGGGTTCGTCGTCGGCAGCGGCAGCGGCAGATGTGGTTACAGGAGCCGGCGCGGAGGCCAGCGCATCGGGCGCCGCCGCAGGCGTCGTCAGCGCCAGAAGTAGCGTCGCGGGGAGTGCCGCGGCAGCACGAATCGGTTCGCGTGATGGGGCATCGATCACCGTCGAATCTGCGGCCGCCGCAGTTGGTAAATCCGCGGTGCGCGGGGGCCGCAGGCTGCGCGCCGGCAGCCCGCGAGCGGCCTTCGAGACGAGCGCTACAGGCGCAAGCTCAGACGCCACAGCGGTCACCACGGGCACCTCTGTGGCCACCGGCTTCTGCGGCGAGTCGACAACCCGAACCCGCATCGCCGACACCGGCAAGGGCACCGGATGTGCCTCTGGCCAAGCCCAATCCGCACCGCCGAGCAACGCTGCGTGCAGAACCAAAGCGGCAGCGATCACACCGAGCAACCGCGGCGCGCGGCGAATGAAGGCGATGCGCGTTCGTGCAGCGATCGGGTCGGAATCATGCGTCGACAATAGCCCTCCTCTGATGACCTCATCCCGGCCCGGACATCCATGAAACTTGCGACCTACCAAGACGGCTCACGCGACGGCCAGCTCGTCGTGGTCTCGCGCGACCTCGCGCTCGCGCACTATGCCAGCGGCGTGGCAACGCGCCTGCAGCAGGTGCTCGACGACTGGAACTTTCTTTCGCCGCAGCTCGAAGAGATTTCGCAATCGCTGAACCACGGCAAGTCGCGCCATGCGTTCGTGTTCGAGCCCCAAAAGTGCATGGCGCCCTTGCCCCGCGCCTATCAATGGGCCGATGGCTCGGCGTTCATCAACCACGTCGAACTCGTGCGCAAGGCGCGCAACTCCGAAGTGCCCGAAAGCTTCTACACCGACCCTTTGATGTACCAGGGCGGCAGCGACGACCTGCAGGGCGCGCGCGCCGACATCGTGGCCGTCAGCACCGAGCACGGCATCGACTTCGAGGCAGAGGTCGCGGTCATCACCGGTGACCTCGCGACCGGCACCGGCCCCGAGGCCGCGATCGACGGCATCCGCCTCTTGATGCTCGCCAACGACGTGAGCCTGCGCAACTTGATCCCGCCCGAGCTGGCGAAGGGTTTCGGCTTCGTGCAGAGCAAACCCGCCACCGCGTTCAGCCCGGTCGCCGCCACGCCCGACGAATTGCTGCACGCCTGGCGCGGCGGCCGCGTGCACCTCAACCTCGAGAGCACCTGGAACGGCAAACGCGTCGGCCTCTGCAGCGCCGGCGACGAGATGACCTTTCACTTCGGGCAACTGATCGCCCACCTCTGCAAGACCCGCAACGTGCGCGCCGGCAGCATCATCGGCAGCGGCACGGTGAGCAACAAAGACTGGTCGCGCGGCTACTCGTGCATCGCCGAAAAACGCGCGATCGAGACGATCGAAAGCGGCACCCCAAAAACCGAGTTCATGCAGTTCGGCGACACGATTCGCATCGACATGAAGGGGCTCGACGGGATGAGCGTGTTCGGGGCGATCGAGCAGAAGGTGGTGGCGTTGGCCTGAGCCTGACAGGCTCCCCTTCGGCAAACAACCGCGTACTCAAGCCATTGAAAACATTGGCCTTTGTGTCTATTGGCCGGTTGTTTTCCATGGCCGATGCAAACAACACCGGCCGAAGGTGGGAGTCATTGCGCAGGTAAGCACGGCACACCTCATCTGGAGTACGCTCGTCGTCGAAATGGGTTGGGACTACCCGACCGGCGCTGGGCTCCTGAGACTACTCGGGGGCCCTTCTGCTTTATGGGCCTCGCATTCGCAGAGGCGTTAGGGAAAGACCTTCAACCCCCAACCCGGCGACCGCCCCTTGTTGCCCGCGTAGACCTTGGTCTGCAAGACATCCCAGGCGCGGTTCGGCTGGCCCGGCCGCAGCACATGCAGCCCGATCGGGCGTGCGACCAGATCGGCAAGCTGCAGCCCTTCGGAATTGGCCTGTTTGCTCGCCATCACCACCTCGAAGTTCAGCCTTCGGTCATGCCGATTCTTGCCGTCGCACACACGGCGAAACTCCAGCTCCAGCGCAGCGTCTTCCTTCTTTCCGCGCGCTTCGCAGATTACATGCGTCAGCTGTTCTTCCTGTCCTTCATTGCGCAGCATCTCGAACACGCGCTCAAGCCCATATTGCAACGCGGGGTGGTACGGGTTGAATGGCTCGGCATATTTCGCCTTGTGTTTGACCTTGTCGATCACCACGGCCACGAGCGTCATGGGCGCAGCGGCGATTGCGCCGGTCAAACCGTTCATCAATGCATCACGCTTGTCCTTGCCCAACTGCGCGAACGGGCCGGACTTCTTGCGGATGTCGTGCTCGTGCAGGATCACCAGGTCGTGGCCGAACAGCTCGAACTCGAGCCGGCGCACGGCTGGCGTGATCTGGTCGATGTAGGCCGTGCGCGGCAGGGTGCAGAAAGCGAGCACGAACACCGGGTAGTCGGGGTTGATCGAGGTCAGGCTGTGATCGCCGCTCTCGTCGACGAAAACGATGTGGTCACTGAACGCCTGTGCGGCCGGCGGCGTCGCGGCTTCGGTCATGCAACAACCGCGGCGACCAGCGCATCGGCGAGTTGGCTTTGGGTGCGGCGAGCCTCGGTGAGCCGCTCGCGCAGTTGGGCGCAGAGGCGGCGGAGTTGTTCGACGCGGGCGACGATGCGGTGTTGTTCGGGAAGAGGTGGCACCGCAACGAGAAACGAATTCAGCGCCTTTTGGTTCAGCTTCGGCATCTTGACTCGGTTCTCCGCCACTTTGACCTGATCCAAGAAGCAGCCGCTGAGCATGAAAAGGTGCAGGTAGCCCGTGTGCATCGACGTCTCGATCGGATACATGTCGGCGTTGCACAGCCCGTCGAAGTCGACAACGACAACCTTGGACAGCGAGGGACGAATCTTTCAATAGAGAATCTGATCCGCTCGAGAGCGATGGTTTGCGCTAATCACACCTGACTCACTTACGGATCGACTCTCGACCAATCGACCCGTTGCCTTCTCGATGCAATCTGGTGCAACTTGCCGCGCGCTTTGAAACTGCAAGGGATTCACTAGATCTGAGGCAATCTGCGCGACCGATACAAACCTCGCCCAAGCCCACGAAAGTGGCACATCGAAGGGCAGTTCTTCGTCAGCAATCAACGCCGGTAATGGCTGTGCCCCGCCATGACGCGGCGAGCGATCGTCAACACCCGAGCTTCGGAACCGCCGCAACAACGCTTCGGCTGATTCATCGCCAGCTAAGTGCGACACAAGCAATCCCCGCACGGCGAGTTGGACGATGGTTTGTTCGAGAGCATTGATGGCTTCGGGGCGGTCGAGCAGCAGGTCGAAGTGCTCGGCGATGCGCTGCCAGTTCTCGGCGAGCGCATGAGCCGACTCGCTGGCGGCCAGCGCATCGAACAGCGTGGACGTGAGCTGCGCGTCGGCGAGCCGCCCGCTTTGCTCCAGCGCGTCGCAGAGCTTCATCAGTTCTTCGACGCGAGCCACGATGCGGTGTTGTTCGGCGAGGGGTGGAAGGATCATCTTGATTGATCCGACATGCCCCTGATTGACGGTCTTTTGCCCCGCCGTAGACACAAAGAGCGAGGCAACGCTCGCTCTGACACTCGCCGAATCGCCAACCAAACGCATGTACTCGGGCACGACAACGCTCGTGTCGAAGCGCATGCGTATGAAGTGGTCGCAATGGATCGCGGCCATATTTGAACGGCACACGACAAAGCGCCCAACTAAATTAGCGCTTCCGTTCACTCGGATCACCAGGATGTCGCCCTGTTTGAGCACGTACTTCGCTCAGTCAAAGGCTCGAATTGGAAGCACTCTCGGGTCAGTGGGATTGATCTCGCCCGCCGTGATGTCTGCGAGCCGAATGACTGTAGTGGGCACCCCGCCCACGTCGCCGCGACTCGAAGCCCCGTTTTGAAAACTCGGACTGAGGTCGGACAGGCTCACCACTGGCCAGACATCGCTCGGCGCTGGAGATGGAGGAGCGCGTTGCGATGTCAGTCGACCGCTTAACGCCAGTGAAACGATCAGTGCCCGAAGGCGCGTTATGCCGCCAGGTGCGGTCGCAAGCAGATCGAACACACGAACCGGCGGCGCTTCACGCTGGACGAGGTACTTCGCACTCGGCTCCGCCAAACGCAGGCCGCCCAAACCCCAATCCTGGCCGAGCGGTGGCAAAGCCGCAGTCATTGGCGCATCCCGTCCAGCCGCGCAGATAGGCAACGCGGTGCGTAGCGAATTGCCATGTCAACGAACGAACACTCTGCCCACGCCCGCGACACCCCAACCGCCCCGCTCACGCAGGCGCCGTCTGCGCCACTGGCACACTCTCCAGATAGACCGAATCGGGATCGAGGTCGATGCCTGCAGGCCAGCTCACGGTGCCGTGGTCGGCCTGCACCAGCGCAAAAAACCCCGGCTCGCGTAGGCGTTCGAATACCGGGTAAGCCAAGTACGGGCTCACATCCATGCGGCGCTGTTCGCCATTGTTGAACTGCAGGAGCAGATCGTGGTCATTGAGCGGGGTGACTGTGGCGACGCGCGGATTCATCGCCACGAGTTTCTCATTTCAACGGGTCGATCGGGAACACGGGCTGGCCCTTGACGGCAAGCGACCAGTCAGCCACCAACTCGTCGCGGTGAATTTCGATCCAGGCTTGCACCAGCCGGGTCTGCCGCCGGGGCAGACTGCCGTCGAGCACCTCACCGGTGTCGATACCGAACACGGCTTCGTCGCCTGCGTACATCGCATGGATGTGCGGCAGGTGGTGCTGACGCGTGTCCAGCCAGTACAGGTAGATTAGGACACCGTAAAAACTGCTGATGAGTGGCATGGCCGGCTCGGCGAGTGAAGCTTCGCTATTCTCTCGCGAGCGCACCGTTCAGGATGGCTTTCAACTGATCGCGAATCCCCTGCGCCTCATCTTGCAACCGTTGGTATTCGGCCATCAACTCATCCGGATCGTGGCTCGCCTGCGGCCCCGCATACGGGTTCTTCTGGTCGAGGTTGAAGCCGCTGGCCTTGATCGCCTCGATGCCCACCTTCCACGCGAACTCACCTTCGACCCGGCCTGTGAACGCATCGGCCTCATCGCCCCACCACGCCTTCTCGACATCGAACTCCTCGATGCGAATCGGCTTGGTCTTGTGTAGTTCTTCGCGCCCGCCGGGTACTGGTGCTCGTAGAACCACACCTCCTTCGTCGGCTCGCCCTTGGTGAAAAACAGCAGGTTGGTCTTGATGCCGGTGTACGGGCTGAACACGCCGTTGGGCAGCCGCACGATGGTGTGCAGGTTGCACTCTTGCAGCAACTGCTCCTTGATGCGCGACTTAACGCCTTCACCGAACAGCGTGCCGTCGGGCAGCACCAGCGCGCCACGGCCGTTGTCGCGCAGCAGCCGCTTGATGAGCACGAGAAACAGGTCGGCCGTTTCCTTGGTGCGCACGTCGGCCGGAAAGCCCTGCTCGATGCCCGGCTCTTCGATGCCACCGAACGGCGCGTTGGTGATGATGACCTCGACCTTTTGCTCGGCCGTCCAGCTCGTATAGGGCCGCTCGAGCGTGTTGCCGTGCACCACCTGGCTCGGCACTTCGATGTCATGCAGCATCAGGTTGGTGACGCACAGCATGTGCGGCAGCTGTTTCTTCTCGAAGCCGCCGATGGAGCGCTGCAACGTGGCTTGATCGTCGGCGTTCTTCACCTGTTTGCGCAGGTGCTCGATGGCACAGACCAGAAAGCCGCCGGTGCCACAGGCCGGGTCGAGCACGCGCTCGCCGAGCCTCGGGTTCACCATGTCGACCATGAACTGCGTGACGGCGCGTGGTGTGTAGAACTCACCAGCGTTGCCGGCCGATTGCAGGTCTTTGAGAATCTTTTCGTAGATGTCGTTGAACTGGTGCCGTTCGGTCTGGCGGTTGAAGTCGATCGCGTTGAGCTTGTTGATGACCTGCCGAAGCAACTGCCCGCTCTTCATGTAGTTGTAGGCGTCTTCAAACACGCCGCAAACAACGAAGCCACGCGGGTTGCGCTCGGCGTCGCCGGGCAGGGTCTTGAGCTTGGGGAAGAGCTGGCTGTTGACGAAGTCGAGCAAGCCATCACCGGTCAAGCCTTCGGCGTCTGCAGCCCAGTTGCGCCAGCGCAGGTGGTCGGGGATGGGGCTCTTGTAGCCATCGCGGGTGAGCTCGAGTTCTTCTTCCTGCGCGTCGAAGACTTTGAGGAACAAGAGCCAGGTGAGTTGCGAGATGCGTCGCGCGTCGCCATCGACGCCGCTGTCTTGGCGCATCACGTCTTGAATCGACTTGATGACGGAGGTGAGGTTGGACATTCGGGCTCAGGGTTCGGGTCGGTAAAGTTCTTGCTCGAGGATTCGCAAGGCAGCGTCATATTGCGCACGGCCGCCAAAACTTCTGACGAGTTCGGTCGGCGTACCCAATGTGTCGAGCGGTGGCACACGCAGCACTTCCATGCTCTCGATGGTTTGCACGCCTCCGTCGGCGTATTTGTCGATCAGCGCTTCGATCACACGGCGTGCGGTGTCGCCGTATTTGACGAAGGCGTTGCGCTTTTTGACTCGGTTGGCACGCTCGCGGCGCGTGAGGGGCGGCATGTTGTACGCGACGTGCAGTAGCAGATCGAACGGGTCGAGGTCTTTGCCAACCTCGTCGGCCAGCGCGTCAAAGAGAACACCTTCGGCTTCGAGCGCCTCGATCAACGCGGCTTTGCGGTCGGCACTGCCCCACGCCTGCAAAAACTTGTCGAGCGAGTCGTACTGGCGCGTCAGGTTGATGCGGGTGTAGTCGCGCAGGCTTTCGGTGATGAGCTTGCCTTGCGTGTTTAGGTATTGCACCCGTTCCCGAGCCACGGCGACGTTGACGGCGTTTCCGACGATGTAGCGGCGGATCGGCGCTTCGCCGGCGTTGCCCGAGACGGATGCGCCTGACTCGAAACCAGGGGCCGAGCCCGCGTGCGGCGCTGGTTCGGCCGGATTACCTGGCTCGGGCGGGTTGACAGGCTCGTTGCCGTGAGGCTCGTAAATTTGTACCGGGTCACCGTCGAATGTCGGGTCGGCAAAGTTGTCGGTCGCGCGCTTGAAGTCGAGGATGGTGAACCAGGTTTTGCCGAGGTCTTCACGCAACCGGGTGCCGCGACCGATGATCTGCTTGAACAGCGTCATCGACCGAATGTTCTGGTCGAGCACGGTCAACTTGCAAGTCTGCGCATCGACGCCGGTGCTCATCAACTTCGACGTGGTGGCGACGACCGGGTGGCGTTTTTCGGGGTCGATGAAGTTGTCGAGCTGCGCCTTGCCTTCGGGGCTGTCGCCAGTGATCTGCACGACATACAGCGGGTTGGTGGCAGCGATGTCGGCATTGGCGTTGCTCAAGGCTTGGCGCATGCGGCTCGCATGGTCAATATCCTCACTGAACACGATGGTCTTGGCGTAACGGTCGATCGCCTTCAGGTACTCAGTAATCTTGGCCGCCACCACAACATCCCGCCGCTCCAGCACGAGCTTGCGTTCGAGATGGTCTCGGTTTCTTTCGGCGTGGCGGTCAGGCCGATCTGGGCGGCGCTTTTGAAGTGGTTCAAGATTTCGCGCCACGCCGAGTCTTCATCCGCGCTGCCGCGGTGGCACTCGTCGACCACGATCAGGTCGAAGAAGTCGGGTGAGAACTGTTTGTAGATGTTGCGGTCCTCCTCGAGGCCCGACACGGCCTGGTACAGCGAGAGGTAGATCTCGTAGGACTTGTCGACCAGTTTGGTGGTCTTGTTCACGGCCACATCGAGCTCTTCGATAAAACGCTTGCCGCTGCTCGCATCCACCCGCTCTACGCCTTTGGCGTTGGGGCTGAGCTTGGCCATCGCACCCTTGAACGGGCGAAAGTCGTTGACCATCGTCTGGTCGATCAAGATATTGCGATCGGCCAAAAACAGGATGCGCTTGGCCACACCCGACTTCCACAGTCGCCAAATGATCTGGAACGCGGTGTAGGTTTTGCCGGTGCCGGTGGCCATCACGAGCAGCGCGCGCTGCCGGCCGAGTGCGAGGGCCTCGACCGTGCGATTGATGGCGTTGAGCTGGTAGTAACGCGGCGTCTTGCTCGGCGCAAAGGGTTGTTCGGTCATCCGGCGAACCTCGGGTGTCCAGCCCTTCCATGCGCACAAACGCTCCCACAACGCGTCGGGCGAGGGGAACTGGTCGAGCGCGAGCGAGGTTTCCAGCACGCCAGTGGTCAGCGTGGCATCGCGAAACACGAACCCATCGCCGTTGCTGGCGAATGAGAACGGCACACCGAGCGGATCGGCGTAGTTGATCGCTTGCGCCATACCGGCGCCCTGCGCCTGCGAGTTGTCCTTGGCTTCGATCACGGCCAGCAGAATGCTCGTCTTGTAGAACAGCACGTAGTCGGCGCGCAGCACCGAGTTCCTGTCGCGGCTCGCTTTTTGGCAGCGAACCACGACGCGGCCAGGGCGCAGCGTGTATTCGCGGTAGATCTGCTCGGTCTCGTCCCACCCGATCGAGCCAATGCGGGGGTGATGAACTTGGCGCAGATGTCGGCTTCTGAGACTTTGTTCTTGTCCACGGCTCGCGGGTTTCCAGCAGGAGGTCGACCGTAGCAACGGCCCGCGCGAGTACGGGGCAAAAAGCGCGGAACAATCGCAGCTCGCATGAACCACGAACTCCCCCGCTCCCTCAAGCGCATCACCATCTGGCTGCTGATCGGCGCTGCCGTCTTCGTTGCGATCCAATGGCAGCAGCGGCGCGCGCAGGCAGCGTAGTTCGAGGTCAGCGGCGAGACGCTGGTGATTCGCCGCAGCGACGACGGGCACTACCACTGGCCCGGCCGCATCAACGGCCGGCGGGTCGACTTTTTGATCGACACCGGCGCCACTGGCACGGCGATACCGGCCTCACTCGCCCGCGAGTTGCAGCTCGAACCCATCGGCAGCGTGCGCTCGAACACCGCCGGCGGCGTGGTCGATGGCCAGATGGTGCGCGCCGACCTCGAGCTGCAGGGCGGCGTGCGGGTGCAGCGCCTGGCCATCGTCGCCTTGCCTCAGCTGAACGACAGCCCGCTGCTCGGCATGGACGTGCTCGGCAAACTGCACTGGCAGCAACGCGACGCGGTGCTGCGCATCGAGCTGGGCGACACGCGTTGACAAATGCGACACGCACCGCGCCCGAGTGCACACTTTAGGCAGACTGATATCCACAGCCCGGTCGAAAGCAACGATCACCCGCCTGGCCTCGTGCCCGCTCGATGCGCTGCCGGCGCGGCGCGGGTACCCTAGCGGCTGCATCCCTTTCGACAAAAAGCCTACGGAGATCCCACCATGACTGACTCGAACGCATTCGCCAAGCTCGTGCCGGGCTTCGACTTTTTGCAGGGCCTGGTGAAAAACGCCGGCGCCGCGCTGCCGGGCATCGGCCAATGGGTCGCGCCGACGATCGACCCGGCCGAACTCGAAAAGCGCATCGGCGAGTTGCGCACCGTGCAGTTTTGGCTCGAGCAAAACGCCCGCATGCTGGGCGCGACGATTCAAGCGCTCGAAGTGCAACGCATGACGCTGTCGACACTGAAGACGATGAACGTGCAGATGGACGGCCTGCGCGACTCGCTGCAGATTCGGGTGCCGACGGCGCCGAGCGTGACGCCTGCCAGCACGCCAGCGCCTGCGTCCGAGCCGGCGCCTGAAAACGCCGAACCCGCCGCGACCGACGAAGCCCCGCCAGCGCCCGGCGCGGTCGACCCGATGAAGTGGTGGGGCGCGCTCACCAAACAGTTCACCGAACTGGCGACCCAGGCGATGCAACCCGGCGCCACCGAGGCCGCGCGGGCGATGGGCGGGGCGATGGGCCCGGCGGCTGCGCGTGCACCGGCCGGTGCATCGGCCGATGTGCCGTCCGGCAAGGCCAAGCCGAAGGCAGCTGCACGCAAGAAGAGCGCGGCCAAGAAGATTTCGACCACCCCGCGCACAACGCCACGCCGCTGATATCGGCGCGCGCCTTCGCCACGCCCCGCCTATGAACCGCTTTCTTCACGGCCACGCCACCCACCCTGACTGGCGCATCGCGCTCGCCATTGCCGCAGCGCAAATCGACGCGCAGCGCCAGGAGCCGGGCACCGCCGGGTCGCCCACGCTCGGCTGGGTCTATCTCACCAGCGCGTTTGCGCCGCAGGTGGCCGCGTTGCTCGACGAGCTGCGCCAGCGCTGGCCCGGGGTCGAATGGGTGGGTGCGAGTGGCGTCGGCGTCGCGGCTTCGGGGGTGGAGTATTTCGACGAGCCTGCGCTCTCGCTGATGTTGTGCGACCTGCCGGTCGCGCACTTTCGGGTGTTCTCGGGCGCGCGGCCGTTGGCCGGCTTCGCGGCACACACAGCGCAGGTGCATGCCGACCCCGGCACCGACGACCTCGCCGGATTGATCCACGACATGAGCGCACGAGTCGCCAGCGGCTACCTGTTCGGCGGCGTCGCGTCGGCCACACAACGCGCGGTCCATATTGCGGGCGGCCCGCTCGCCGGCGGCCTCTCGGGCGTGGCTTTCGACCGCACGGTCGGGCTGGTCTCGCGTGTCACCCAGGGCTGCCAGCCGATCGGGCCCGAGCGTGTGGTGACAGCGGCCGAGCGCAACGTCGTCATCACGCTCGACGGCGAGCCCGCGCTCGACTGTCTGCTTCGCGATGTGGGTCTCGTGGGCGTCGAAGCGCGGGCGGCGCTGCCTCGCCTGCGCGAGGTGCTGGTCGGCCTGAGCGACGCCGAACGCGGACCTGACAAGGGCGAGATGCCGACCACGCAAAACGCGTTCGAGTCGCGCGGTCGGCAAGGCGCGTTCGGCACCGAGACCCGAGTGCGCCACTTGATCGGCCTCGACCCCGGTCGGCGCGGCATCGCCATCGCCGATTCACCTGAACGCGGCACCCAGCTGGCGTTTTGCAGCCGCAACGTCGAAGCCGCGCGGCGCGATCTGCGGCGCATCTGCGCCGAGGTGCGTGAAGAGGTCGAGCCCGAAGCACTGCCGCTGACCGCGGCGGTGGCGATCGAGTCACGCGGCCCGCTCGATGCGTCGACAGCGCCCTCGCACGGCATCAAAGGCGCGCTCTACATCAGTTGCGCCGGTCGCGGCGGCGCGCACTTCGGCGCGCCCTCGGCCGAGCTGGCCCTGGTGCGCCATGCGCTGGGCGACGTGCCCTTGGTCGGTTTTTTCGCCGGCGGTGAGATCGCGCGCCGCCACCTTTACGGCTACACCGGCGTGTTGACCGTGTTCGGCGAAGGCGCCGGCTTCGCTGTCGACTGAAACCGCCGAACCTACCCAACCCACCCGACCCACCGAAACCACGCGGCCCGCCCATGAACGCACTCCTGCCTGCTCACGTCGCCACCGACCCGAACGAGCGCGTGCAGCGAGCGCAGCGCCAGTCCGAAGTCGTCGCCGCCCTCTCTTTAGTGCTGCCGGCGCATGCCTTGCTGTGGCACGCCGAAGACACCGTGCCGTACGAATGCGACGGCCTCACCGCCTACCGGGAGCAGCCGCTGGTCGTGGCACTGCCCGAGACCGAAGCGCAGGTCGCCGCCGTGCTGCGCGAATGTCACCGGCTCGACGTGCCGGTGGTGGCACGCGGCGCTGGCACCGGCCTGTCGGGCGGCGCACTGCCGCACCGGCTCGGCGTGACCTTGAGCCTGGCCAAGTTCAACAAGATCGTGAAGATCGACACCGCCGCCCGCACCGCCACCGTGCAGTGCGGCGTGCGCAACCTCGCGATCAGCGAGGCCGCTGCGCCTTACGGCCTCTACTACGCGCCCGACCCATCGAGCCAGATCGCCTGCACCATCGGCGGCAACGTCGCCGAGAACTCGGGCGGTGTGCATTGCCTCAAGTACGGCCTGACCTTGCACAACGTGCTGCGTGTGCGCGGCTTCATGGTCGACGGCTCGGCGGTCGAGTTCGGCTCGGAGGCGCTCGATTGCGCCGGGCTCGATCTGATGACCGTGCTGGTCGGCAGCGAAGGCATGCTCGCGGTCACGCTCGAAGTCACCGTCAAGCTGGTGCCCAAGCCGCAGCTCGCGCGCTGCATCATGGCCAGCTTCGACGACATCCGCAAAGCCGGCGACGCGGTCGCTGCGGTGATCGCCGCCGGCATCATCCCGGCGGGGCTCGAGATGATGGACAAGCCCATGACCGCAGCGGTCGAAGACTACGTGCACGCCGGCTACGACCTCGACGCGGTCGCGATCCTTTTGTGCGAGAGCGACGGCACGCCCGAAGAGGTGGCCGAAGAAATCAGCTGCATGGAGGCCGTGCTCGGCAACGCCGGCGCGACCCGCATCGAGGTCAGCGCCGACGAGGCGCAGCGCCTCAAGTTCTGGAGCGGCCGCAAGAACGCCTTTCCGGCGACCGGGCGGTTGAGCCCCGACTACATGTGCATGGACTCGACCATCCCGCGCAAGCGCCTCTCCGACATCCTGCTCGCGATCGAAGGGATGGAAAAAAAATACGGCCTGCGCTGCCTCAACGTCTTTCATGCCGGCGACGGCAACCTGCACCCGCTGATCATGTTCGACGCCAACGACGCCGATCAACTGCACCGCTGCGAACTCTTCGGCGCCGACATCCTCGAGACCAGCGTCGCGATGGGCGGCACGGTCTCGGGCGAGCACGGCGTGGGCATCGAAAAACTGTCGGCGATGTGCGTGCAGTTCGCCCCCGAAGAACGCGAGCAGATGCTGTCGCTCAAGCGCGCCTTCGACCCGCGCGAGTTGCTGAACCCGGGCAAGGTGATCCCGTCGCTGGCGCGCTGCGCCGAGTACGGAAAGATGCACGTTCGGCGCGGCCTGCTGCCGTTCGCCGACATCCCGCGGTTTTGAGCGGCCCGGCATGAACGCCAACGATCCCGCACTTCAAGTTCTCATCGACCGCGTCAAATCGGCGGGCGAGGCCGGCGCGCATCTGTGCATTCGCGGTGGCGGCAGCAAAGACTTCTACGGCGAGGCATTGAGCGGCGAGGTGCTCGACACCCGCGTGCTCGAAGGCGTCTCGAGCTACGAGCCGACCGAGCTGGTCGTGACCGCAAGGGCCGGAACCTCGCTCGCCGAACTCGAAGCGTTGCTGGCGAGCAAGAACCAGTGCTTGCCGTTCGAGCCACCGCATTTCGGTGCCGCGGCGAAGGGCGCGCCCGAGCGCGGCGCGACCGTCGGCGGCATGGTCGCGGCTGGCCTCGCCGGGCCCTCGCGTGCGGCTGTCGGTGCGGTGCGCGACCACGTGCTCGGCGCCACGCTGCTCAACGGCCGCGGCGAGGTGTTGACCTTCGGCGGCCAGGTGATGAAGAACGTGGCCGGGTACGACGTTTCGCGTCTGCTGGCGGGCTCGCTCGGCACGCTGGGCGTGATCGTCGAGGTTTCGCTCAAAGTGATGCCCTCCGCGCCGGCCACCGTGACGCTGCGAATGGAGATGGACCAGACCGCCGCACTCAAGAAGCTCAACGACTGGGGCGGCCAGCCGATCCCGCTCAACGCCAGCGCCTGGTGGGACGGCAACCTGATCGTTCGGCTGCGCGGTGCGCTCGCCGCGGTGCAGGCCGCGCGCGTGCGGCTCGGCGGCAACCTGGTCGAGCCCAAGCACGCCGGCCCGTTCTGGCAGGGCCTGCGCGACCACACCGACGAGTTCTTCACCGCCGCGCATATCGCTGTCGAAACCGGCGCCTCGCTCTGGCGCCTCTCGGTGCCGCAGACCGCACCGCCGCTGGCTTTGACCGGCGAGCTGATGGTCGAATGGGGCGGCGGCCAGCGTTGGCTCTGCAGCGCCATGCCGGCCACGGCGGTGCGCGATGCGGCCGCACGGGTCGGCGGCCACGCCACCCTGTTCAAGGCCCGCGACAAATCGGCCGGTGCGTTCGCGCCGTTGCAGTCGCCGCTAGACCGCATCCACCGCGAGCTGAAGAAGTCGTTCGACCCCTCCGGGTTGTTCAACCCGGGTCGGATGTACCCCGATCTTTGACCCGACGAAGCCCACCCATGCAGACCAACCTCGCGCCTGAATTCAAGGGCACCCCCGAAGGCCAGGCGGCCGAGGCGATCTTGCGCAAGTGCGTGCACTGCGGGTTTTGCACCGCCACCTGCCCGACCTACCTACTGCTCGGCGACGAGCTCGACGGCCCGCGCGGTCGCATCTACCTGATGAAGCAGGTGCTCGAGGGCGCCGAGGTCACGCACAAGACGCAACTCCACCTCGACCGCTGTCTCACCTGCCGCAACTGCGAGACCACCTGCCCCTCGGGCGTGCAATACGGCAACCTGATCGACATCGTGCGGCCGATCGTCGACGCGAAAGTCGAGCGGCCGACACGCGACAAGGCGGTGCGCTGGTTGCTCAAAGAAGGCCTGACCTCGCCGCTCTTCACGCCGGCGATGAAGCTCGGCCAGGCGCTGCGCCCGCTGGTGCCTGCCTCGCTGAAAGGCAAGGTGCCCGCCAAGCCCGGCCCGCGCGCCCATCTCTGGCCGACCCGGAGCCACCCGCGCAAGGTGCTGATGCTGATGGGCTGCGTGCAGCCGGCGATGATGCCCAACATCAACAGCGCCACCGCACGCGTGCTCGATGCCGCCGGCATTCAGACGGTGGTCGCAGACGAGGCCGGCTGCTGCGGCGCGATCCGTACCCACCTCAACGACCACGCGGGCGGCCTTGCCGACATGCGGCGCAACATCGACGCCTGGTGGCCGCTGGTATCGGGTGGGCCGGGCTCGTTGCAGGGCATCGAGGCGATCGTGATGAACGCCTCGGGCTGCGGCGTCACCGTCAAGGCCTACGGCCATGCGCTCGCCGACGACCCGGCCTATGCCGACAAGGCCAGGCACATCGCGAGCCTAACGCGTGACCTGAGCGAGTTGCTGCCCGATCTGGTGCCCAGACTCAAACCCAAGTTGCGCTTGCGTGGCCGGGCGACCCGGCTCGCGTTTCATCCACCGTGCACGCTGCAACACGGCCAGCAACTGCGCGGCGGAGTCGAGACTCACTTGAACGCACTCGGCTTCGACGTGCGCGTTGCGCCGATCGAGAGTCACCTCTGCTGCGGCTCGGCCGGCACCTATTCGGTGTTGCAACCCGAGCTGGCCTACCAGTTGCGCGACCGCAAGCTCGCCAACCTCGGACCGCTGCAGGCGCAGACCATCGTGTCGGCCAACATCGGCTGCATCCAGCACTTGCAGACCGGCACCGAGACGCCGGTGCGGCATTGGATCGAGGTGCTCGACGAGGCGTTGTCGGGTTGAGAGTCGGCGCGGCGCCGCCGATGACGAAAGCATCGGGCCTTGTTGGCCCGAGTCTTTTATTGGGTCGATTGCCTCGGGTGATCGCGGCTGCTTTGCGGCTCATGGACCGCATAGCCGCACTCGATGTTTTTCGCGCGGTACATCGCGGCGTCGGCGCTCTGGATCAGCGCTTCGCCGGTTGAGCCACCTTCAGGGTAGATGGCGATCCCGATGCTCGGCCTGACGCTCAGCTGCTTCTCGCCCACCCGAATGGTCCGCGCGAGATTTTCGATCACGGCAGCAGCGATCCTCTCGACGTTGTCTCGGCCTTTGGGATTCATCAGAAGATACAAAAACTCGTCACCGCCGTTGCGGCACACGGTGTCCTCGTCTCGCGCGTCCTGTGAGAGCCGCTTCGCAACCTCTTTCAACACGACATCGCCGGCGGCATGCCCGTGAACATCGTTGACGTTCTTGAAGCGATCGAGATCGAGAAACATGACGGCCACGGTCCAGTCGTGGCGCTCGGCCAGCGCGAGGGCATGCGAAAGCCGATCGTCGAACAGCGCCCGGTTGGGCAGGCCGGTCGTGTGGTCGTGCATTGCCCTGAGATTGGCTTGCTCCTCGCTTGCCAGCGCAGAGGCCAGGGACGCGTTTGTTTCTGCCAAGGCGGCTTTCGATCGTGCCAGTGCAACTTCAACCACCTTCAACTCATCGATCCCTTGCGCCAGAGTCTTGGTCACGCTGTCGAGATCTTCGGCGCACTCCTGCACCTTGGTCTCGACCGCTTCGTTGTGATCCAGGGTCTGCTTGGCAGGAAGGGTTGTCGCGCCGGCTGCGATTGTTTTCTTCGTGCTTTCGTTTGCTTGCGCCAAATCTTCGGCACAGGCCTCGACCTTTTCCTTGACCTCATGGCTTTGTTCGAGCGCTTTTGCCAACGCGTCGGGCGACACCGGCGGCACAACGCTGCCGGCCTTCGCCAGGGAAGACGGCGAGTCAGGTCGGATCATTTTTTGGGCAGCTCTTTTGCGAGCCCCTTGGAGAGTGCAGCCCCCGCGGCCTCGCTCATCTCGACCGGCAGCACCGCGCCGTTCTCGAACATGAGTTGAACGCGCACCTTGCCCTCGGTCTCTGAAGGCGCAGCCCCCGCCGCCAGACAGTCCAGGGCCGGCGCCGGGGTGCCGGGCGGCTGTTCGGTCTTGTCCAGCAAAGCGATGGCAACAGCGGGTGCCAGTTCCGTGGCGATGGCCACGTTGGTGGCCGATTTCTTGGCGCGTTTGGCGGCAGTCGACTTCGAGCGAAGCGCCTTGGCACCCGACGGCGTCTTTTTTGGCCGCTTCGATGGAGACGGCGCAGCACGAGCAGAGGTGGTCATGATTCTCCTTCCCGAATTCAAGGTGGAATATTAGTCGCTGGACAAATCTGCGCGCCATCGCTTGGCCGGATTGCCGCTTGGCGGTGGATAGCCGGCTTACCCGTTGCGCGACCGCAAGCTCGGCAACCTGGCACCGCTGCGGGCGCAGATGATCATGTCGGCCTACCTCGGCTGCATCCAGCACTTGCGGACCGGCACCGAGATGCCGGTACGGCATTGGGTCGAGGTGCTTGACGAAGCGCTGGTCAGGTAGAGGTTTGCGCAGGCCGGCGCGGCCTCGGCCCGCCAACATGCTCATGCACATTAATACAAATCGGCGCGGTTTTTTCGCGACTTGTGAGTGAGCATCGATGCTGTCAATCAACCACCGAAGCCTGCGATGAACGATCGCTTTCCTCCCTGTACACGCGCGCTGGTTTTGGCGGCTTCAGCCTTGACGGCCTGTGGCGGTGGCGGTGACTCCCGCGCCGTGTCCACCGAAGCTTCGAGCCTTCCTACATCGTCAGCGGAACGCGCACCGCGGCCTCGGCCTCGGCCTGCACCTGCGTCAGCACCTGCACCTGCACCTGCACCGGGCATCACGCTGTCGAGCACCACTCTTTCCAGCACGAACGCCGACTTCGCCAATCCCGAGCGCGGTTTTTATGGATGAGCGGGCAGCGACTTCGCCACCCAGCACGACGCTGGCAGCGTGCAAGCCGCAAGAACCGCCGGACAAGGGCTGGTGCTGGCCAAGGTGCAGCTCGACAACTACCGAACCACAGACCTGCCGGCCGCGTGGCTTACCCAGTTGGGCAGCAGCTTTGCCAAAGTTCGGGCGGCAGGCCTTAAAACCACCCTGCTGTTCAGCTACGACTTCTCGGCCAGCGGAAGAGACGCCAGCGCCGCCCGAATCAAGCGCCATATCGAGCAGCTGCAACCGGTGCTGGCCGCCAACGCGGATGTCATTCCCTTCATGCGCGCCGGCTTTATCGGCGCATGGGGCGAATGGCACTCGTCGCAGGCGGGCAACTCGTGCGGCTACAACGCGCCGGCCGACACCACCTGCGCGCAGGCCGACGCCAACCGCGTCACCGTGCGTGACGCACTGTTGACCAACGTGCCCGCCACCACGCAAATCGGCTTTCGCTACCCGACCGATTTGCAAAAGTGGTACGCATCACCTGCCCAACAACGCCGCGCCGGCATTCACAACGACTGTTTCCTGGCCGGGCCGAGCGACTCCGGTACGTTCGATGACCCGTCGTCTCGGCCGTATGCCAAGGCCTTGACCGATCAAACTGCCTACGGCGGTGAAACTTGCGAAAACGCAGGCACTCCCGTGCGCGACACCTGCGCCGACATCCTGAAAGAAGGCGCCGAGTACCACCTGGCATGGCTCAACATCGACTACGCCCCGTCGGTCATCAACAAGTGGCGGGCCGATGGCTGCTTTGCCGAAGTGTCTCGGTCGATGGGTTACCGCTTGCAGCTGGACACCGCGAGCCACGAACGCGAGGTGGCGCCAGGTCAAAGCGTGACCGTCGATGTGGACCTTCGCAACGTCGGCTGGGCCCGCATCTTCAGCGCTCGCAAGCTGGTCACCAGTTTCGTCAACGATGCCACGGGTGGCAGCTTCGGCGCTGCTGCCGGCAACCTGCAATCCCTGTCGCCGCAGGCCACCGCCAGTACCCGCCAGAGCATCGCCGTGCCGGTTCCCGCAGGCACACCGAAAGGCAGCTACACCCTGTACGTCAGCGCGCCCGACATGCACGACGCCACATCTGGCGATGCCAGGTTTGCCGTGCGTTTTGCGAACGCCGACGATGTCGGCAAGGGCCAATCGTGGGACGCCGCGAGCGGCCGGTTCAAGGTAGGTACCCAACTGACAGTGAAGTAGCGCCAAGCAGGCTTGACGGGATCGTTGCAGTCGCGCGGCGCAAGGCTCGCACCGCGTCGCCGACCCTTTGCCACAGCCCGGCGGCTCACTGCGAGGCCGCCGGCACGCCCCAAAGCTCGTCGTGCGAGCCTGGCGCGCCGGGCCAGAAACAGCAGCGGGTCCAGCCCAGGCTGAGCGCCTCGCCGAGTGTGGACTTGGCACCCATGCTGTTGGTCCACCAGCGCTCGGCGTCGAAGCCGGATGGCCGCGCCGCGAGCACGCCGACCTCGACCTCGGGGCCGAGCGCCATGCGGTAGAGCAGCCAGGAGCGGCGGGCGTGCACGCCGGCAGAAAACAGATCGACCGTGCCGAGCCGGGTGCCGGTCTGTCGTGCCCAGCGTCGCACCATCACGGCGCTCAGGTAGGTGCGCTCCTGCGCCGAGGCCGGCGTCTCGACGGCGATGACCGGCACTGCGGCGCCGATGAACTCGCGCAGATGCGCCGCGGTGCGCTGCGCGTGGTTGCCCCAATGCCCTGCGTCGACCTCCGGGTCGATCGGGCCGCCGGTGGCGATCAAGCGTTCGTAGCGGCCGGCGCGCACCACGGCAGCGGCCTGTTGCAGCTCGGCACGGTTCAGCCAGCCTTCGACGATCAAGGTGCGGGCGCCCGGCGCCGGTTGCTGCGGTGCGAGCAGCGCATAGGCGTTGCTGGCGAGTCCGAGGCCGGTCGCGGTGAGCGCACCACCGATCAGGAGCGCGCCCCAAAACGTCGGCAGCCAGATCTGGCGGCGGCGGAACAGCAGTTGCCGAAAGGAGGAGCGAAGTGAGGAGGCGCGCGGCATCGAGGCGTCGAGACAATCAGCAAGCGAGCAGCGACTTGCGTCGGCCATCATAGGGGGATGGGCCTCTTCATCCTGAAGCGCTTCGTGAGCTTTTGCTCCACGCTGATCGCGGCCTCGGTCGTGGTGTTTGCGGTGCAGGCGGCGCTGCCCGGCAATGCGGCGCAGGTGATGCTCGGCGAGTCGGCCTCGCCCGAGGCGGTGCAGGCCTTGTCGGCCCGGCTGGGGTTGGATCTGCCCGCGCCGCATCGCTATGCGCGCTGGGTCGCGGGGCTGCTCGAAGGCGACCTCGGCACCAGCGTGGCCTACGACACACCGATCGCATCGCTGATCGGCGAGCGCCTCGCGGTCAGTGCGCCGCTGGCGTTGATGGCCATGGCGTTGACGGCCGTGATCGCGATCGCCGCCGGCCTCTACGCCGCCTCGCACCACAACCGGCTCGGTGATGTCGGTGTGATGGCCGCGAGTCAGATCGGTATTGCGCTGCCGAATTTCTGGTTCGCGATCTTGTTGATCCTGGTGTTCGCGGTGAAGCTGCAGTGGTTCTCGGCCGGCGGCTTCCCGGGGTGGAACGAGTCACCGTGGCTGGCGTTCAAGGCCCTCGTCTTGCCGGCCGTGTCGCTCGCGGTAGTGCAGGCGGCGATCCTCGCGCGCATCACCCGTTCGGCGGTGCTCGAGGTGCTGCGCGAAGACTTCGTGCGCAGCGCGCGCGCCAAGGGCCTCAGCACCCGCCAGGTGCTGTGGCGCCACGTGCTGCGCAACGCGTTCGTGCCGGTGCTCACGGTCATGGGCCTGCAGTTCGCCAACCTGCTCACCGGCACCATCGTGGTCGAAAACGTGTTCTCGCTGCCGGGCCTCGGGCGGCTGATTTTTCAGTCAATTTCGAACCGCGATTTTTTGGTGGTGCAAAACGTGGTGATGCTGCTCGCCGCTGCGGTGATCGCAATCAATTTCATCGTCGATGTGCTGTACGCCGTGATCGACCCGCGCCTGAAAACCGCATGAGAACCGCATGAGCGCGCCGGGCCGCCCCAAGGGCGAATACCTGAGTGCGCAGCACGAAGGTACTCCAGTGAGCGCGCTCGCCCGGGCGTGGCGCCACAAAAGCTTCGCGATCGGCGCGGCGCTGGTGGCGCTGCTGCTCGCGACCGCGCTGCTCTCGTTCGTGTGGACGCCCTATCCGCCGACCGAAATGGACATCCCGCACAAGCTGCAGCCGCCGTCGTCGGCGCACTGGTTGGGCACCGACAGCCTGGGGCGCGACGTTGCATCGCTCTTGATCGTCGGCGCGCGCAACGGGGTCGCGGTCGGGCTGATCGCAGTCGGCATCGGGCTGGTGTTCGGCGTGGCACTCGGCCTTTTGGCCGCAGCGCGGCGTGGCTGGGTCGAGGAGCTGGTCATGCGCTTTGCCGACTTCAGCTACGCCTTCCCTGCGCTGCTCTCGGCAATCATGTTGACGGCCGTCTACGGCCCCGGCCTGGGCACCGCGATCGTTGCCATCGGCATCTTCAACGTGCCGGTTTTCGCGCGCATCACGCGCGCCAGCGCCAACGGCATCTGGGCCCGCGAGTTCGTGCTCGCCGCGCGCGCCTGCGGTCGCGGTGCGTGGCACATCACCGCCCACCACGTGCTGCCCAACATCGCGAGCGTGCTGATCGTGCAGGCGACGATCCAGTTCGCGGTGGCGATCCTGGCCGAGGCGGCGCTCAGCTACCTGGGCCTGGGCACCCAGCCGCCGATGCCGAGCTGGGGCCGCATGCTGAACGATGGCCAGAACGTGATGTACCAATCGTGGCTGCTGGCGGTGTGGCCGGGCCTCGCGATCGTGCTCTCGGTGCTCGGGCTCAACTTGTTGGGTGACGGGCTGCGTGACCTGCTCGACCCGAAACTCGCCTACGTTCGCTGATGCGCACTTCGCCCGCGATCAATGAAACACGCCGGGCGGCGGCGAATTGCCTGCGCGCATCACCGGCAGCGTGCGTTCGGTGTCGTCGAGCTGCACCCGGTCTCGGCCGCCATGCTTGGCTTCGTACAGCGCGCGGTCGGCACGTTTGAGGGCCTGCTCGAAGCGCTCGTCGGCACTCCACTCCGCCACGCCGAGCGAGACCGTGATCGGCACCTCGCCCGCCGCGGTGCGAATGACCGACGCAGCGACGTTGTGGCGTACCGACTCGGCAACACGGCGCGCGCGGCTCAGGTCGCATTGGCGCAGCACCGCCAAAACTCTTCACCGCCGATGCGCGCCAGGCAGTCGCCGTCGCGCAAGCGCGCACCCAGCAGCACCCCGACCGCGCGCAGCACTTCATCGCCGACCCCGTGGCCGTGGCGGTCGTTGACCTGCTTGAAGTGGTCGACATCGATCATGCAGAGCGTGACCTTTTCATCGCCGCCCCGCACCAGCATCTCGAGCGGTGCAGCAAAGCTGGCGATGTGGCGGCGGTTGTAGAGGCCGGTAAGCGGGTCGCGGTTGGCAGCGTGCGCAGCGGCACGCAACGAACTGTCGAGCGAGGCGTTTTCCGACTCGAGCGCGCGGCGGCAGCTTTCGAGTTCTTGCACCAGCGCGGCGTTCTCGCGCTCGGCCGCGAGCGCTTGCAGCAGCGTGTCGTGGCTGCTCGCCAGACGCGTCAGCAACGCCATGGTGCAGACCAGCGTGCCGAAGGCCAACACCCCCAACACGAACGATGCCTGCAGTGCCAAAAAAGTGACCAGCGGCAGTGCGCTCGTCATGACCAGCAACACCCCGGCCGGCAGGGCCGCGATGTAGGTGATGGCCAGCAGCGAGATCGAAATGAAGGCCGCATAGATGACGCAAAACAGCGCCGGCTCCGAGAGCCACGGTTGCAGCACGAAAGGCGCCGCGCCCCAGACCGACGACGCCAGAACGAGCAGCGTGTCATAGAGGCGATCGGGCTTCGGATCGCCCGGGTCGAGCGCGGCGAGCATGCGGCGCACCCGGCCTTTGCGCACCGCATAGATCAGTGCCAGCAACCCCCACAGGCGGCGATGCGCGGCAGCAGCGGCGCCTCGTGGGCAAAACCGAACAGCATCAGCGCGAATGCCGCGAGCGAGAGCCTCCCGTTCTGCATCGACATCGCCATGTGCCGCTGCAGCAGCAGGTGGCGGATCGCCGGCGGCACGTCGACGACGATCGGTGAGCCCTGGCGCAGCGCGGCGCCGACGGAGCGGAGTTGGTCTTTCAAGGTCATGGTGCTGGGATGGCGTCGGGCGGTGGGCGCGCGGAACACTGAAGTGTCGTGCAGCAGCGGCCGGGTGCCCATCCCAGCGTCGAGCCGCTGTGTCACCGGCGTGTTACCGGCGTGTTACCGGCCGGCACAATGCCGTCGTGCCGACCCCCACGCCGCTGCTCACCGTGACCGACCTGCACGTCACCCTGGTCACCGCTCGCGGGCCGGCCGATGCGCTGCGCGGCATCGACCTGCAACTGGCCCGCGGCGAAACCTTGGGGCTGATCGGCGAGAGCGGCTGCGGCAAGTCAATGGCAGCGCTGGCGATCATGGGCCTGCTGCCCCCGGGTGCAAGCGCGCGCGGCGACATCGCGTTCGACGGGCAGGCGCTGATCGGGCTCGATGACGCGGCCATGTGCCGGCTGCGCGGCAACCGCATCGGCATGGTGTTTCAGGAGCCGACGACTGCGCTGAACCCGTTGCACACGGTCGGCGATCAGATCGGCGAGCCGCTGCGCCGGCACCGTGGCGCTTCAAGTGCGGCCGCGCGCGCCGAGGCGCTGCGCCTGCTCGACCGCGTGCGCATGCCGCAAGCCGCGCAGCGGCTGGCCGCTTACCCGCATCAGCTGTCGGGCGGCCAGCGGCAGCGGGTCGGCATCGCGATGGCGCTGGCCTGCGGCCCCGACCTGTTGATCGCCGACGAGCCCACCACCGCGCTCGACGTGCAGGTGCAAGCCGACATCCTCGGCCTGCTCCGCGAGCTGGTGGCCGAGAGCGGCATGGCGCTGCTGCTCATCAGCCACGACTTGGGCGTGATGGCGCGCACGGTGCAGCGCGTCGCGGTGATGTATGCCGGCACGGTGGTCGACACCGGGCCGACCGCCGACGTGTTCGCGCGGCTCGCGCACCCCTACAGCCGCGGCCTGTTCGCCGCACGACCGCAGATGGGCGCCGCGCGCGTCGACGGCATCAAGCCGCGGCTGGCGACCATCGCCGGCCGCGTGCCCGAGCTGACCGACCTGCCGCGCGGCTGCGCGTTCGCCGAGCGCTGCGCGTGGGCGCTCGATGCGTGTCGAATGGAGGTGCCGGCGTTGGCCAAAGTCGGCGAGGGCCACACGGCGCGCTGCATCCGCATCGGTCAGTTGACGTGACACAGGCGCCTCTGCTCGAGGTCGACTCGCTCGTCAAGCACTACCGCCTGCCGCGCGAGCACCTGCTGCGCCCGGCACCGGTGGTCGAGGCGCTGCGCGGCGTGAGCTTCACGGTGCAGGCAGGGCAGAGCCTGGGCATCGTCGGCGAATCGGGCTCGGGCAAGTCGACCCTGGCGCGTTTGGTGATGGCGCTCGAGGCGCCGACGGCGGGTCAGGTGCGCTTCGAAGGCCGCGATCTTCATGCGCTCGCACCGGCTGCGCTGCGAGCGGCGCGGCGTGACTTTCAAATGGTGTTTCAAGACCCTTACGGCTCGCTCGACCCGCGCCAACGGGTCGCGACTCTCGTGGCCGAGCCGTTGATCGGGGTGGATGCGCGCGAGATGCGCCAGCGCGTGACCGAGTCGCTCGATGCGGTCGGCCTGCGGGCCAGCGATGCGGCCAAGTACCCGCACGAGTTCTCGGGCGGGCAACGCCAGCGCATCGCCATCGCGCGCGCACTCATCACGCGGCCCAGGTTGATCGTGGCCGACGAGCCGGTGAGCGCGCTCGATGTCTCGGTGCAGGCGCAGGTGCTCAACCTGTTCGCCGACCTGCAGCAACAGTTCGGCGTGACCTACCTTTTCATCAGCCACGACCTCGCGGTGATCGACCATGTGTGCCCGCAGATCGCGGTGATGCAGGCCGGCCGCATCGTCGAGACGGGCGCCACCGACGACGTGCTGCAGCGGCCGGCGCACGCCTACACGCGCGCGCTGCTGGCCGCGATGCCGCCTCTGGTGGGCGGCTTCCGATAAAGTTGATCACGTCAATCACGGACCCGCACGAACCCGTGGGGGCCGACGCTCGTAGGAGTTCGCACGATGTTGATCCGCCGCCGGTTTTTGGCCACCACCGGGCTCGTTGCTCTCGCCGCCAGCGCTGCATTTACCGCACCCGCCGCACTGGCCCAGGCCCGAAAAGACAGCGTCGTGCTCGGCATGGTGCTCGAGCCCGCGCCCGGCCTCGACCCCACTGCCGCTTCGGCCGCGGCGATCGGCGAGGTGGTGCACTACAACGTGCTCGAGGGCCTGACCAAAATCAACATGGACGGCAGCATCGTGCCGCTGCTCGCCGAGAGCTGGGCGGTCGACCCCGACGGCAAGAGCTACACCTTCAAGTTGCGGCGCGGCGTGAAGTTCAGCGACGGCGAAAGCTTCGACGCCAGCGACGTCAAGTTCAGCTTCGAGCGGGCCAAGGCGCCGGTCTCGACCAACAAGGCCAAGCGCGCGGTGTTCGACAACATCAGCCGCATCGACACGCCCGATGCGTTCACGGTCATCGTGGTGCTCGAGCGGCCCGACGGCAACTTCCTGTTTCGCATGGGCGAGAACACCGCGGTGATCCTCGACCCGAAGAGCGCGAGCAGCACCTCGACCCAGCCGGTCGGCACCGGGCCCTACACGCTGGCCGCGTGGGCCAGGGGGTCGTCGATCACGCTGCTGAAGAACCCCGCCTTCCGCAACGCGGCCGCGGTGAAGATGAACAAGGTGACGTTTCGCTTCATCAGCGACCCGGCCGCGCAGGTGGCCTCGCTGCTTGCCGGCGACATCGACGCGATGCCGCGCTTCGGTGCGCTGCAAAGCCTGAAGCAGTTGCAGGGCGATGCGCGTTTCAGCGTCGTGGCCGGTGGCACCGAGGGCAAGACCATCGTCGGCATCAACAACAAGAAGAAGCCGTTCGACGACCTGCGCGTGCGCCGCGCGCTGGCCGCTGCGATCGACCGCAAGGCCGTGATCGACGGCTCGGCCGAAGGCTTGGCCCAGCCGATCGGCAGCCATCTGGTGCCCAGCGATGCCGGCTACATCGACCTCACCGCCGCCAACCCCTACGACCCCGAGCGCGCGAAAGCGCTGCTCAAGGAAGCCGGTGTCGCGCTGCCGCTCAACGTGACGCTCTCGCTGCCCCCGCCCGAGTACGCGCGGAAGGGCGGCGAGATCGTGGCGGCGCAGCTCGCGAAGGTCGGCATCAACGCAAAGATCGAAAACGTCGAATGGGCGCAGTGGCTCGCCGGGCCGTTCAAGGGCAACTTCGACCTCACCGTGATCAGCCACGTCGAGCCGCTCGACTTCGACCGCTACGCCGACCCCAAGTACTACTGGGGCTACGACTCGAAGGCCTACAACGCGCTGCTCGCGCAGTACAACGGCAGCACCGACCCGAAGGGCCGGCTGAAGTTGATCGGCGACATTCAACGCCAGCTCGCGAGCGATGCGGTCAACGTCTACCTCTACCAGTTGCCGCAGTTCGCGGTCGCGAAGAAGCAGCTCAAAGGCGTCTGGAGCAGCTCGCCGATTTTTGCCAACGACCTCGCCGCGCTGGCGTGGCAGTGAAGCCGGCAGCATGGCCTCGCTGCATGACCTGAGCGCCGTCGAGTTGCTCGCGGGCTACCGCGCGCAGATCTTCTCGCCGGTCGACGTGGTGCGCGATGTGCTCGCCCACGCCAAAGCCTGGGAGCCGCACTTGTGTGCGACTTACGCCTGGATGCCCGATACCGCACTCGCCCAGGCCACGGCCTCGCAGGCGCGCTGGGCGAGCGGCAGCGCGCTGGGCGCGCTCGACGGCGTGCCGGTGACGATCAAAGAAAACATCGCGACCGCAGGCGTGCCGATACCGCTGGGCACGGCCGCCACCGAGCTGGTGCCCGCGCTGATTGATGCGCCGCCGGCCGCGCGCTTGCGCGAGGCCGGCGCGGTGATTCTCGGCAAGACCACGATGCCCGATTACGGGATGCTTTCGTCCGGCCTCTCGAGCTTTCACCCGCTGACACGCAACCCGTGGGATCTGCGCAAGACCCCCGGCGGCAGCAGCGCCGGCGCCGCGGCCGCTGCGGCCGCCGGCTACGGCCCGCTGCACCTCGGCACCGACATCGGCGGCTCGGTTCGCCTGCCGGCCGGCTGGTGCGGCATCTTTGCGCTCAAGCCCAGCCTGGGCCGCGTGCCGATCTTTCCGCCGTATGCCGGCCGCGTGGCCGGGCCGATGACCCGCACCGTTGCCGATGCCGCGCTGATGATGGCCACGCTCTCGCGTCCCGATGCCCGCGACACGATGAGCCTGCCGCCTCAGACCATCGCGTGGGGCCAGCTCGAACGCGACCTGCGCGGCTTGCGCGTCGGGCTGCTGATGCACGCCGGCTGGGGCCTGGCGGTCGAGCCCGAGGTGCGGGCCGGGGTCGAAGCCGCGGCGCGTTTGTTCGAAACGGCGGGTGCGATCGTCACACCGCTCGCCCCCTTCATGAGCCGCCCGATGATCGACGGCATGGACGACTTCTGGCGCACCCGCTCGTGGCTAGAGATCGGCGCGTTGCCCGAGGCGCGGCGGGCCAAGGTGTTGCCCTACATCGTCGAATGGGCGCGCGGCGGCGAGGGCTTGTCGGGCGAACGAGTCTTTCGCGGCTACAGCATGATGGGCGCGATGCGCGACGCCGCTATCACTGCGATGCAACCGTTCGACGTGCTGCTCTCGCCCACCGCCCCGATGCCTGCATTCAACGCCCAGCTCGCCGGCCCGACCGACGACCCAGCCGCACCGTTCGAGCACATCGCGTTCACGCTGCCCTTCAACATGAGCGAGCAGCCCGCCGCGAGCATCAACTGCGGCTACACCGAGGCCGGTTTGCCGATCGGGCTGCAGATCGTCGGCCACCGTTTCGACGACCTCGGCGTGCTGCAGGTCGCGCGCGCTTTCGAGCAGATGCGTGGGCCGCAGCGCGCGTGGCCCGCGCTGCCCCGCATCGGCTGAGACCGGCAGAGACCGACCCATGCTCGACCCCCGCGGCAACCCTGTCAGCACGCGCTCGGCCCATGCCGCGGCAGCAACCGAGCGGGCGCTGTGGCGAATGATGTCGTTCTACGGCACGCCGCTCGACGACCTCGCCGCCGCACGTGCCGCCGACCCGTCGTGGCCGCTGCCGCTGCTGATGCACGCCGGCTTCTTGCTGAGCCTGACCGAGCCGGCGCTGCAGTCCGAGGCGCGCACGCTGCTCGACCGCGCCGAAGCCCTGCTCGCGAACGCCAACCCGCGCGAACGCGGTCATCTCGCCGCGCTGCGCACGCTGCTCGAGGGCGACTGGCCGGGCGCGGCGCGCGCCTGGGAGTCGCTTTTGCTGCAGCACCCGTGCGACGCACTCGCGTTGCAATGGGCCCACCTGTTCGACTTCTACGGAGGCAACGCGAGCGCGCTGCGCCAACGCGTCGCCCGCGTGCTGCCCGAGTGGCCCGAAAGCGACCCGCTGCACCCTTATTTGCTCGGCCTCTATGCCTTCGGCCTCGAGGAGTGCCAGTGCTACGCCGAGGCCGAAGCGCTCGGCCGGCGCGCGCTCGCCGGCGGGGCCAAAGTGCCGTGGGCAATCCATGCGGTCGCGCATGTGATGGAGATGCAGGGCCGGCACAAAGAAGGCGCCACGTGGATGCAACAGTGGCACGGCGACTGGGCCGAAGGCAACGGCTTTCATGCGCACCTCGGCTGGCACCAAGCCTTGTTCGCGCTCGAAACGCTGGACACCGCCGCGGCCTTGCGCCTCTTCGATGCCCACCTCGCAGCCGACCCGTCGCAGCTGACTTTGCAGCGGATCGATGCGGCATCGCTGCTGTGGCGGCTGCATTTGCTGGGTGCCGATGTCGGCCCGCGCTGGCAGGCACTGACCGCCGGCTGGGATCGGTCCGACGAGGCCGCCGGTCGCTTTGCCTTCAATGACCTGCACGCGTTGCTCGCCTTGATCGGCGCCGGCGATCTGCTGCAGGCCGAGGCCTGGGCCACACGGGTCACAGCGCAGGCCGAGCGCAACGGCGGCAGCAACCGGGCCGTTGCTAGAACGGTCGGCGCGCCCTTGATGCGGGGCTTGCTGGCTTTCGCACACGGTCGCTTCGACGCGGCGCTCGAAGCGATCTACCCGGCGCGCGAGCTGGCCAGCGCGGTCGGTGGCAGCCACGCGCAACGCGACCTGATCGACCAGACCCTGCTCGCCGCAGCGGTGCACGCAAGCGACCGCTCGATCGGCCGCGCGCTGCTCGACGAGCGCCGCCTCGCCAAACCCGAAACACCGCTGACCCGCTACTGGGCCGAACGCCTGGCCGCGCCCCGCCCGGGGCAAACCGCTGCAGCGCTTGGGGCAGCGTTCTTAGCCACTTGAACGCGGCGGCGGCCTTGGAAGGCACGCGCGAGGCGCCGGAGCGACATATGCACTCCCGCAGATCGAGGTGGTCAGCGACATTAGCCTTTGAAAGAATGCACAACGAAGTCACCTGCTCCCGGAGTTTCAAATGCCCGACCTGAAGACCCAACTCGGTCGATCCCTGCAGACGGTTCGCCGCTTTTTGCAGCGGCCGATCCGGGTCGAGCAAGGCAACGTCAAGTTGGGCGATGCGGCCAGTAGCCTGCGCGAACAGGCTCAGGCCCGCGAGGCGGAACGCCAGAAGGTCAGGTTCATGCGCCGCGATCTCTACGAACTCTTGCAGCAGCACCCCGGCTCGCGCTCGCTGATGCGCCACCTCGGCCTGGTCGAACGCACGATGCGGCGCAAGGGTTTCGAAGCCGTCGAGACGCTGCCGGTGCGGGTCATCAGCAAGGCGCTCGCGCAACTCGACAGCCTGGTTCGCGACTGGTCGCCGGCGGGCCTCGCCGAGCTGCGATCGCGGCTGGCGGTGGTGATCAAATCACGCCCGGCGGACGCCGCCCGCGAAGCGGCCGAGGCCGCCGAAGCCGCGGCCATTAGTGAATCGATGGCGCTCGACATGGCACCGGACTACACGGCCGAAGTCAGTGAAGGCGATGACTCGGTGTATGCCGAGTTCGAGCGCAGCTGGGGCGGTCAGGTGCCCGACGGTTTTCGCGAAGCGATGGCTGAGGCCAAGGGCCAGTCCAGCAACTGAAGCCTCAAGTCACGCAACGGGCGGCTTGCCGCCCTTGCGGTCGATCTGCCGCATCAGATCGGCCAAGGTCTTGCCCGATTCGTCGTTGAAGCGGGCCTCTGACACCGCCAACTGGCTCATGCGGTCAACCCGAAAACTGCGAAAGCCGAACCGCGTTTCACACCAGGCCGCGAGCGTCCAGGCCTCACCCCAATAGAAGCACCCCAGTGGTCGAACCGTGCGTTCGCTGCTGCGCCCCTGTGCATCGAGGTAGCCGAACCGCAGCTTGCGGTGCACTTCGATGGCCACTCGCAGCACTTCGATGCGCGCTCGGGTGGGCTCGTCGACGTTGAAGTCTGGCGCGTACACGGCCACGCTCTCGGCTGCCGCGCGTGCCGCCGCGGGCAGCACCGCGAGAATTTTCGACAGCGCCGCCTCGGCCTGCCGCGCCAGAGCGGCATCGAGCCGGGGTTGGGCGAGCCGCACCGAAGCGACAAGCGCACGCGCTTCGTCCTCGGTGAACATCAGCGGTGGCAGATCGAAGCCCGCGTTCATGCGGTAGCCGACGCCGGCCTCGCCTTCGATCGGCACGCCCTGCGCCATCAAATCGGCAATGTCGCGGTAGACCGTGCGCTCCGAAACCTCGAGCTTGGCGGCAAGCCATGCCGCCGTGCTCAGCCGACGGCCGCGAATCAGCTGCACCAGCTCGAAGAGGCGTTCGGCGCGACGCATGCGAGGCGGCAACGGGTCGGCTCGGCGCGGCGCAGCGCAGTGCGGCTTAGCGCGGCGCGTGCAGGCCGACGCGGTTGCCTTCGGTGTCGACGATGTGCGCGAAGCAGCCCATGTCGCCGGGCAGCTGTACCTTGGGCGTGGTGATGCGGCCGCCCGCGGCCTCGACCCGGGCCAGCGCGGTGTCGAGCGAGGCGCCGGCGCGGTGTCGAGCGAGGCGCCGGCGTCGAGATAGACCAGCGTGCCGGTGGTCGACGGCGCGGGCGCGCTGGCACCGGCCATCAAGCAGCCGCCGGCACCGGCCCCGTCGGACGCGAACACACCGAGTTCGCTGCCTCCCATCGTTTCGCGGCCCAGCGCGGCGGCGAGCACGGTCTCGTAGAAGGCTTGCGCGCGGTTCAGGTCGAGCACCGGGATCTCGAACCAGGCGACGGCATTGCGGTGGGTCATGAAGAACTCCTTGCGGTGAATGGAGTGCTCATGCTGCGCGGGGGCTGCTGACAACGTGGTGTCAGCAGAGTTCAGCAAGCCACGGTCTGCCGCACCGCGCGCTCCCAGTTCGCCATCAACGCTTCGGCGCGCTCGCGCGGCATGGTCGGCAAAAAGGTGCGCCCCACGGCCCACTGGGCGGCGAGTTGGTCAAGGCCGGCGTAGAGACCGCACGACAGACCGGCAAGATAAGCAGCGCCGAGGGCGGTGGTTTCGATCACCTGCGGGCGCACGACCGGAATGCCCAGCAAGTCGGCCTGGAACTGCATCAGGAGGTCGTTGACGCAGGCGCCACCATCGACCCGCAACTCGCTCACCGGCGCGCCACCGGCCGCCACGGCATCACGGCCCATCGCGGCGAGCAGCGCGGCGCTTTGAAACGCGATGCTCTCGAGCGCGGCGCGAGCGATGTGGGCGACCGTGCTGCCGCGCGTGAGGCCGACGATGGCGCCGCGGGCATCGGCCTTCCAGTAGGGCGCGCCCAGGCCGGTGAAGGCGGGCACGAACATCACGCCGCCGCTGTCGGGCACGCTCTCGGCGAGGCTCTGTACCTCGCCGCTGCCTTCGATCGCGCGCAACCCGTCACGCAGCCATTGCACGACGGCACCGCCAATGAAGACGCTGCCTTCGAGGGCGTATTCGGGCGTGGCCCCGGGCTGCGCTGCGCTGGTCGTGATCAGCCCGTTGGTCGATGTCTGAAACTCGGGCCCGGTGTGCATCAGCATGAAGCAGCCGGTGCCGTAGGTGTTCTTTGCGAGTCCCGCTTTGAAGCAGGCTTGCCCGAAGAGCGCGCTCTGCTGGTCGCCTGCCACGCCGCCGATCGGCACGCTTGCGCCGAGCAGCTCGGGCCGCGTGTGGCCGTACTCGAAGCTCGACGGGTGCACTGCCGGCAGCACGGCACGGGGCACGTCGAGCAGCGCGAGCAACTCGTCGTCCCAGGCGTTGGTGTGCACATTCAGCAGCAGGGTGCGCGACGCATTGGTCACGTCGGTCGCATGCAGCGCGCCGCCGGTCAGCTGCCACATCAGCCAGGTGTCGACCGTGCCGAAAGCCAGCTCGCCGCGCTCGGCAGCAGCGCGCGCGCCGGGCACGTTGTCGAGCAGCCACTTGAGCTTGGTGCCTGAAAAATAGGCATCGAGGATCAACCCGGTCCTGGCTCGAAAGGTCGGCTCCAGACCCAGCTCGCGCAGCGCGGCGCAGGTGGGCTCGGCGCGGCGGTCTTGCCAGACGATCGCGTTGTGCACCGGCTCGCCGGTGGCGCGGTTCCAGAGCAGCGTGGTCTCGCGCTGGTTGGTAATGCCGACCGAGGCGATCTGCTCGGCGCGCAGGCCGGCTTTCTGCAGCGCCTCGCGCGCAGTGGCGAGTTGGGTGGCCCAAATTTCTTTGGGGTCGTGTTCGACCCAACCCGGCTGCGGGTAGACCTGCCGTGTCTCGCGCTGCGCCATCGCGACGATGCGACCCAAAGCGTCGAACACGATGCTGCGCGAGCTCGAGGTGCCCTGGTCGAGTGCGAGGATGTGGCGGCGGTCGGCCGGTTTGGTGGTGGTCATCGGAGCTCCTACGCGCAGGTCACGCAGTTGACGCCGGCCTCGACCAGCAGCGCCGGAAACGGCGCAGGCGGCGGCGCGTCGGTGAACAGCATGTCGACCTGATCGAAGCGCGCCAGCTCGACCATCGCCGGCCGGTTGAACTTGCTGTGATCGGCCGCGACCCAGACCTCGCGAGAGTGCTCGAGAATCGCG
>JAYUWC010000280.1:0-4018 GCA_043753755.1 Rhizobacter sp. | reverse complement strand
CGTCGCCGACGATGCCGTTGAGCACGCCGATCGAGGTGATGCCGATCTGCACCACGGAGAGAAACTTGGTCGGGTTGTCGTGCAGGTCCATCGCGGCCTGCGCGCCGGATTCGCCGGCTTCGATCATCACCTGCAACCTGGCCTTGCGGCTTGCCGTGAGCGCCATCTCGGACATGGCGAACAACGCGTTCAGCACGATCAGGAAAAACAGAAGGGCAACGTCCATGCGGGGCGCGCGGCGATGAGAGAGGGGCAGGTTAGCAGAAGCCCAGTGCCGGGTCGGCGGGTCGCAGGCGCTCCACGCCGGCCCGACGCGAGTCGCACATCGAAGCTAGCATCCTTCGATGGACTACCTCATCGGCGACGTTCAAGGCTGCTGCAACGCACTCGACCGCCTGCTCGCCGCGCTCGACTTCTCGCCCTCGCGCGACCGCATCCACGTGCTCGGCGATCTGGTCAACCGCGGCCCGCAGTCACTCGAAACCTTGCGCCGCTTGCGCGGTTTCGGTGACTCGGCCGTGTGCCTGCTCGGCAACCACGACCTCAACCTGCTCGCCGTGGCGCATGGTGTCAGGCGCCCGCGCGGGAGCGACACGATCGCCGGGATCCTCGAGGCGCCGGATCGCGAGGCCTGGCTCGAGTGGCTGCGCCATCGCCGCATGGCGGTGTTCGACCACGGCTGGCTGATGCTGCATGCCGGCGTCGTACCGCAGTGGGATCTGGCCGACACCTTGCGCCTCGCCGGCGAGGTCGAAACCCTGCTGCGTGGCGAAGACCTCGCCGAATTTTTACCGCACATGTACGGCGACCAACCCGCACGCTGGCGCGAATCGCTCAGCGGCGCCGAGCGCCTGCGATTCATCATCAACGTGCTGACGCGCACCCGTTTCGTCGCCGCCGACGGCACGCTCGACCTCGTCACCAAAGAGGCGGCGGGCGGCGCGCCGGCGGGCTTCTGGCCGTGGTTCGAGGTGCCGGGGCGGCGCAGCGCGGGCACGCCGATCGCCTTCGGTCACTGGGCTGCGCTGGGGCTGGTCAACCGCCCCGACCTGCTCGCCCTCGACACCGGCTGCGTCTGGGGTCGCCAACTCACGGCCGCCCGCATCGACGGCGGTCGACGCGAAATCGTGCAGGTGGAATGCGCATGACGCCTGGCCGCACGCGGGTGAATCCAGAGCGCGCGGGTTTGCGTAGGCTGGGTGACGCCGACCGACCTCGCCCGTGACCCTTTCTCTCTCACGCACCCCGCAAACGCGCAATGCCCAACGGCTGCGCGTGCTCGTGATGTGGCTGCTCGCGCTAGTGCTGCCGTTGCAGGGCACCGCGGCCGGTGTCTTCGGCGTGCTCGGGCCGAACCACACCCACCGCGGTGCGCAGCGCGCTCCGACAGCGCTGGTGCTCGAAGACGTTCGGCGCTGGAAGGTGCCTGTGGCCGAGGTGCCCGTGCACGTGCTGGCCGGCCTCGGGCACTTCCATGCCGGCGCCGCTCCGCAGCGGCATCGGCATGAGCAAGGCGACGACAGCGTCATCGCGTTGAAGGGCGAGCCGGTCGACGGCGATGACGCGCCGGGATTCGACACCGTCTCGGGGCTGGCACTGCCGCCCGCCGTCACGGTCTGGTCGGCCGCAAGGCTTGAGTCGGTGCACGGGGCGTGGCGGCCGTGGGCAGCGCGCTGCGCCGGCGTCGAGCCACTTGAGCGGCCACCGCGGCGGACCTGAGCCAGTCAGACCCTGCGTGCGCTCGACCGACGCGGCCCAGGTGCCGCACGGCCGGGTCGCCCCGTGGCCGCCTTGGTGCGGGCCACTGCTCAAACCCGATCGATCCCCATGACAACACGCATCCCCTCGCGCGCATCGCTCGCGCGCACCACGATCGCCTGTGCTGCGGCGCTTGCCCTCACATCCACCGCACACGCGCAAACCGTCGCAGTTGCTGCCACGCCGCTCCCACCCGTTACCGTGTTCGGCCATTACGACAACGCGATCGGCACGTCAGACGCCGCGAGCCAAGGCAGCGTCACGGCCAAGCTGATCGAAAGCCGCCCCACACTGCGCCCCGCCGAAGTGCTCGAGTTCGTGCCTGGCGTGATCGTCACGCAGCACAGTGGCGACGGCAAAGCCGACCAGTAATTTCTGCGCGGCTTCAACCTCGACCACGGCACCGACTTCGCGACCTTCGTCGACGGCATGCCGGTCAACATGCCCAGCCACGCCCATGGCCAGGGCTACAGCGACTTGAACTGGCTGATTCCCGAACTGGTCGACCGCATCGCCTACAAAAAGGGCCCCTACGCCGCCAATGAAGGCGACTTCGCTTCGGCGGGCGCGGCGCGCATCTCGCTGGTCGACGGTTTGCCGCGGGGCATCGCGTCAGCCACGTTGGGCGAGCACCGATACGCGCGTGCGCTGGTCACGGAATAAATCGCGGTCGCAGGCGGCCAGTGGCTTTATGCGCTCGAAGCGGCGCACAACAACGGCCCATGGGACAACCCCGAAAAATTCCACCGCCTGAACGGCGTATTGCGCCACAGCTTCGGCGACGCGAACAATCGCTCGGCGATCACGGCGATGGCCTACGCGGCCGGCTGGAACGCAACCGACCAGATCCCCCAACGCGCCGTCGACCAGGGCCTGGTCGGCCGCTTCGGCGCGCTCGACGGGACCGACGGCGGCCAGACCGCGCGCTACAGCCTTTCGTACAACACCGAACGGCGTTACGACGACGGTGCACTCAAGTTGAACGCCTATGCGGTGCAGTCGCGGCTCCAACTTTTTTCCAACTTCACCTACAACCTCGATCATCCCAACCCGCACTATCCACTGAATGCCGACCAATTCGAGCAAGCCGAACACCGCCGTGTGTTCGGGCTGGGCGCGAGCCGCAGCTTCGAGACGAAATGGGCCGGCGTGGACACCAAGAACACGATCGGCTTGCAGCTTCGACACGACCGGCTCGACCCGGTCGGCCTCTACGAAAGCGTGGCGCGAGAACGCGTCTCGACCACGCAGGAAGCGCGCGTGCGCGAAACCAGCGTCGGCATCTACGGCGAAAATTCGACGCAGTGGACGCAATGGCTTCGCAGCGTTGCCGGCGTTCGGTACGACCGCGTCAACTTCGAGGTCGAAAGCTCCATACCGGATAACAGCGGCAAGAAGACCGCCAGCCTGACCAGCCCGAAGCTCTCGTTCATTCTTGGGCCCTGGGGGAAGACCGAGTACTTCGTCAACTACGGCCACGGTCACCACAGCAACGATGCCCGTGGCGTCAATGCGACTGTCACGCCGAGAGAGGGCTTGCCCGCCGATCCTTCACCGGGATTGGTCCGCACCAAAGGAGCCGAACTCGGGTTGCGCACCGAGATCGTTCCCGGCTTGCAGACTTCGCTCGCACTCTGGCAGCTCAAGCTCGGCTCCGAGCTGGTGTTCTCGGGTGACGCCGGTGACACCGAGGCCAGCGGGGCAAGCAAGCGTTACGGCGTCGAACTCAACAACCACTACATCGCCGCGCCCTGGCTGCTGCTCGACGCCGACATCGCGGTTTCTCGCGCACGCTTCAACGAAGACCAGGGGAGCGACCCGAACATCGGTCACTACGTCCCGGGCTCGGTCGACCGCGTGGTGTCGCTCGGCGCCACCGTGACCGAATACGGCCCGTGGTTCGGTCACTTTCAGCTGCGCTACTTCGGCCCGCGGCCGCTGATCGAAGACAACAGCCAGCGCTCGAAAGCCACCACGCTCGGCTACCTCCGCGTCGGCTACAAAATCAGTCGCGATCTGAAGCTCGCACTCGACGTGTTCAACCTGTTCGACCGCAAAGCGAGCGATATCGACTACTACTACGCGTCGCGCCTTAAAGGCGAGCCGGCCGAAGACGTGAACGACCTGCACTTCCACCCGGTCGAGGCTCGCACCGTGCGACTCACGTTGACGGCAAACTTTTGAGGTCATTCATGACCTGACAGCGCCGATAGAATTGGCGCTGTCGTGTTTTGGAAGCGTGGCCGAGCGGTTTAAGGCT
>JAYUWC010000279.1:0-4025 GCA_043753755.1 Rhizobacter sp. | reverse complement strand
CTCCAGCGCGCCGATCGGGCCCTCGCCCCGCAGCTCGTACAGCCGGCGCTCAGCGGTGAAGAGCGACCAGAGTTCGGCGGGGCTGGGCATGGGGGGGGGCCGTCGTTTTGCTGCAGAGCCGGCGATTGTCGTGGAGGCTGCGGTGAGCTCACATCCCTCTGTTTGGCGGAATCGAGGATCGGGGTGTGAGGGGGTGTTTCTGCGTTGAACCGAAACCCGTGACCGAACTGGCAGTTCAGCGGGTTGCGTCCAGACCCCGCAACCAGCTCAGCACCTCCGCGGCGACCCATTCGCCGTCGTCCAGCGGCAGGTCGTGGCCGGCCCACGGGTGGGTGGCGATCGGCAGCTGCCAGCGTGCCACAAGCCGCGCCGAGCAGCGCGGGTCGACCAGCGTGTCGGCGGCACTGCGCAACACCAACAACGGCACCGCGGGCACCGCGCGTGGGGCGCGGTAACGCGCGGCGGCGGTGAGTTGACGCAGCGCATTGCCGGCCGAGACCGGTGACTCGTGTCGCCAGCGGGCCCAGTCGGTCAACAGATCGGCCGCGTGCTGCGCGGCGCGCGCGCTGGTGAGATGCAGCACGGTGCGCTCGGTCTCGAGTGGACCGGGCCGTGTCAACAACAGCCGAAGCAGCGTCGCGAACGCGCGCGGCCGCAGCCGCTGAGCGGCCGGGCTGAAGGGCCGCAGGCTGGTGTTGATCAGCACCGCCGCCGCCACCTCGTCGGGCCAGCGCGCTGCCCACTCGAGCGCCACCATCGCGCCCAGCGACATCGCGAGCACGCGATAGGGCGGCGCGATGCCGCGGCGCTGCAGCTCGGCGCGTGCGGCCGCGGCCATCGCATCGACCCGCGCCGGGCTGCGCTCGGCATGCAGCGCGCCGTTGCCCGGCAGGTCGAGCGCGATCACGCGTGCGGCTTCGAGTCGCGTCGCGAATGTGTCTGTGAACGCACCCCAGTGCCGCCGCTCGCGCGTGAGGCCGCGAAGCAGCACCCAGGTTGCATCGGGCCCCAACGCGGCGCCGTTGGCGCTGGCGTTCGCACTGCCGTTCGCGCTACCGACCCCGCTCACGCCGCACCTTTGCGATACCAAAGTGCGAGCGCGCGCTCGTGGGCTTCGAGCCGTGCGGCTTCGAGCGGCACCCAGCGCCGGTGGCCGAGCGTGGCGCGCATCACGAAGTCGAGCCAGGCCACGTGGCGCCGCAACACGCGCTGGCGGCGGTGCTCGATCAGCGGGTTGAACATGCCATGGCGCGAGAAGAGTTGGCGCGGGTTCTTCTTCACCCAAAGCCACGAACCCATCTCGAGTGTCAGCGGCAAGAACGTACGCTCGAGCGAATTGGGCGACTCCAGCGAACGCGTGTAGAGGTGATCCCACAAGTCGCCATGCGTCAGGTATTGGCAACTCTGCGGCTCGACGATGTAGCGGTGCTGTGGGTACGACTCGTCGAGGATGGTCTTGAACGCATGCAGCTCGGCCAGGTGCGCAATCGGCCGCGCGGTGTGGGCGTACGGAAACCAGACCCGGTCGCGCGTGCCGAAGCCCGAGTGGCAGTCGACCACCATGCTGAAGGGCCGCGGCAGCAGCTCTTCTTCGACGATGCGGCAGACCGCCAGGTTCTCGGCCTCCATCGCTGCGCCGAGCACGCCGCGGTACCACGGCAACGCTGCGCTCTTGCGCTGCCCGCCGACCATGAACGGCACCACATCGCTCGCCTCCACCGGCGCGTTGCGCATCAAGTCGACGCCGTTCGGGTTGGCGCGTGTGGCCCGCGCCATGCCGCCGGGGTTGACGATGGGCACGAACACCAGGCGCACCGATTCGAGCTGGCGGTGCAGCGAGCTGTCCCAACGCAGCCGCATCACCAGGCTCGCGAGGTGAGCGATGACCACTTCGGCACCGATGCGCTCCAGCCCGTGCACGCCGCCGAAGAAGCCGACCGCCGGCACCTCGGGCGCCGGGTTGCCGAGCGTGACCGCGAGCACCGGCAAACGCCGTTCACCGAGCGAAACCTCGCACAAAACACGTTGCTGCAGGTGCGCCGCCCCGTCGGCGACGATGCGCTCCAATTCGGTCAGCTCGGGCAGTTCGTGGCGTGTCACGCGATCGGCGCGGCGGGGGCGCGCGCAAGGGTAGAGGTGGCGCGCAGCATAGGCGGCATCGCAGCCCGCCGCGAGCGACATGCGCGTGAACCTGCGCGGTCACCGAACCGACACGGCGCTGTCATCGGCACCCGCTACGGTCTGCGGCCATGAACTTGCCGAAGCTGCACGCCGCACGCACCGCGCCGCTCTTCAGACCGCTCGCACTCGCAAGCGCGTTGCTCTGGGGCGCGTTCGAGGTGATCGCGCTCTGGCGCTCGCGCTGGGGCACCCGGCTGCGCTGATCGCGCGCCTCGCGCCACAAATCTGACGTGAGAATGCGGTCCACGCGATGTGGGCGGCTCAAGGCTCGCTGCAACCGCGTCTCCGCCGCCCGATGCGAGACCCTTGCGCGATGCAACCCGTCATTCACAGCCTGCTCGACACCGACCTCTACAAGTTCACGATGTGGCAGACCATGCTGCACCGGCACCCGGCCACGCAAGCCGAATACACCTTCGTCTGCCGCAATGTGCCGGCGTATCCGCTCGCCGATCTGATCGGCGAAGTCAACGCGCAGCTCGATCATCTGTGCAGCCTGATGTTCACGGCAGACGACCTGGCCTACCTCGGCGGCCTGCGCTTCATGCGCTCCGACTTCATCGACTTTTTGCGCATCTTTCACTTCCAGCGCGAGTTCATCAGCGCACGCGCGGTCGGTGACCAACTCGAAATCGTTGCCAGCGGCCCGCAAGTGCACGTGATGGCCTTCGAGATCTACGTGCTGGCGATCGTCAACGAGTTGTACTTTCGCCGTTTCGACCAGCCGCCGGCCTTCGCCGAGGGCCGCAAGCGGCTGGCCGCCAAGATCGAGCGCCTGCGCGCGCTTGACGACGAACCGGCACGCCGCCACCCGTTCGAGTTCTTCGACTTCGGCGTGCGCCGCCGCTTCTCGGGCGACTGGCAGCGCGAGGTCGTCACGACCCTCAAGCGCGAGGCGCCGCGCTACTTCAAAGGCTGTTCGAACGTGCTGTACGCGCGCGACCTCAACCTCGCGCCGATCGGCACGATGGCGCATGAGTACCTGCAGACCTATCAAACGCTCGACGTGCGGCTGCGCGACTTTCAACGCGCCGCGCTCGAGGACTGGGTTCAGGAGTACCGCGGCGACCTCGGCGTGGCCCTCACCGACGTGGTCGGCATGGACGCTTTTCTCGCCGACTTCGACCTCTACTTCGCCAAGCTTTTCGACGGTCTGCGCCACGACAGCGGCGACCCCGTGGTGTGGGGCGAGAAGGCGCTGGCCCACTACGAGAAACTGCGCATCGACGCGCACACCAAGCGCTTGGTGTTTTCCGACGGGCTCGACTTCGACCGCTCGATCGCGTTGCACCACCGCTTCTCCGACCGCACCACCTGCGGCTTCGGCATCGGAACGAACCTAACGAACGACATGGGCTTGAAGACTTTGCAAATCGTAATGAAATTGACCCACGCCAACCGTCAGCCGGTTGCCAAACTTTCTGATTCGCCAGGCAAGCTGATGTGCGACGACGAAACCTTTCTCGCTTACCTTCGACAGGTGTTCGAGGTGAAATCATGAGCGACTCGAACGAGACGATCCACCAACCCGGCCTTTGGCGCGACAACGGCTGGACCGCCCGCGTCATCAAGAACGAAGACGACGAAGGCTGGGCAGTCGCGATGACCCGCGACGGCGAAGCCGAGCCCGCGCTGACCGGCCCATGGACCATGGGCCGCGACAAAAAGAACCCCAAGCCGCTGGACATTAATGCGTTCCACACGCTGGTCAAGACTGCATCGGAGTTTGTGCGCAGACACGAACAGCAACTGCACGCCGATCTGCATCAGAGCGTGACAGTGACGGCTGCTTCAGGCCGTCTCACCGTGAACCTCGACATCGTGCCCGATGAGGACAACCCCTA
>JAYUWC010000278.1:0-4031 GCA_043753755.1 Rhizobacter sp. | reverse complement strand
CGCCCTGCACCAGCACCGACATCACCCCCGATCGCAAACAGCGACCAGCCGTTTTGCGTCGGGGCCCAGCCCAACTTGAGGGTCGTGTAGAGCACCCAGGTCGTGTGCGCCATGAACTGCGCGAGGCCGCTCAGCGATATCACGACGACCAGCGAGCCCACGCCTTTCAGCTCAGTCAGCCCGCGCAGCGAGTCGACCGGATTCGCCTCGCGCAGCACGAAGGGCTGGCGACGCTCGACGGACAACGATTCGGGCAGCGCGAAGTAACCGTAGAGCCAGTTGACGCAGGCCAGAACGCCGGCCACGAAGAACGGCAGGTGCAAGCTGATGCCACCCAGTAAGCCGCCGATCACCGGCCCGAGGATCAACCCCATGCCGGGCATCGCGCCGAGCTGGCCGAAAGCCCTGGCGCGATGCTCGGGCGGCGTGATGTCGGCGACGTAGGCGTTCGCGACAGCGATGTTCGACTGAATCGCGCCGCTGGACATGCGTACCACCACCATCATCCACAGCGCCGTCGCGATGCCGGTGACGAAGAAGCAGAGCGCGAGGCCGTTGCAGCCGATCAATAGCACCGGGCGCCGGCCATCACGATCCGAGAGGCGCCCGAGGATCGGCGAACCGGAGAAGTTCGCCACGCCGAACGCGATCGTGATCGCGCCGTACCGAATCGCCTGCTCCGACTGCGAATTGGTGAACGTGCCGATCAACGGCGCGAGCACCGGGATGATCGGGCCGATCGACACCATGTCGATCGGCACCGCCGCCCTGATGAGCGGCATCGCGGCCTTGCGACCAGCCGGTTGCGCGATCCGCTGCATCATTCCATTCGGTAATTCGGCGCTTCCTTCGTGATCTGCACGTCGTGCACGTGGCTCTCGCGCATGCCCGACGAAGTGATCTCCACGAACTCCGCCTTGGCCTTCATGTCCTCGATGCTGGCGCAGCCGCAGTAGTGCATCGCGGCGCGCAAACCGCCACCCATCTGGAAGATGATGCCGACCACCGAGCCCTTGTACGGCACCTGCCCTTCGATGCCTTCGGGCACGAGCTTGGCACTGCCGACCGTGCCGGCTGCGCTCGCTTCGCCTTCCTGGAAATAGCGGTCGGCCGAACCCTGCTGCATGGCGCCGATCGAGCCCATGCCACGGTAGCTCTTGTAGGTGCGTCCCTGATACAGGATGACTTCGCCCGGGGCTTCTTCGGTGCCTGCGAACGCGCCGCCCATCATCACCGTGTCGGCGCCCGCGGCGATCGCCTTGGCGAGGTCACCCGAGAAGCGCACGCCGCCGTCGGCGATGAGCGGGACGCCGCTGCCGGCGATTGCGCGCGCGACCGCGTCGATCGCCATGATCTGCGGCACGCCGACGCCGGTGACGATGCGCGTGGTGCAGATCGAGCCCGGCCCGATGCCGACCTTGACCGCATCGGCTCCGGCATCGGCCAACGCACGCGCAGCGGCGCCGGTGGCGATGTTGCCGCCAATCACGTCGACCTGCGGGAAATGCTTCTTGACCCAACGCACCCGCTCGATCACGCCAGCACTGTGCCCGTGAGCGGTGTCGACTACGATCACATCGACGCCAGAACGCACCAGCAGCTCGACCCGTTCTTCGGTGCCATCGCCCACGCCCACCGCCGCACCGACGCGCAGCTTGCCGTGGGCATCGCGGGCGGCATTCGGAAAGCTGGTCTGCTTGGTGATGTCTTTCACCGTCATCAGGCCCCGCAATTCGAAGTCTGGCGTGACAACAAAAACCCGCTCGAGCTTGTGGCGGTGCATCAGCGCCTTGCCGTCTTCGATCGTGGCCGACTCATTGACGGTGACCAGGCGCTCGCGCGGCGTCATGATCTCGCTGACCGGCGCATCGAGGCGCGATTCGAACCGCAAGTCACGGTTGGTGACGATGCCGACTACCGTCTTGCCTTGCAGCACCGGAAAACCCGAAACGCCGTGCTGCCGCGACAGCTCCATCACCGCCCGCACCGGCGTGTCGGGCGTCACGGTGATCGGGTCGCGCAGTACGCCCGACTCGTAGCGCTTGACGCGCGCGACCTCGGCGGCCTGCTGTTTTGGCGTAAGGTTTTTGTGAACGATTCCGATGCCGCCTTCTTGCGCCAATGCGATCGCGAGGCGGGCTTCGGTCACGGTGTCCATCGCGGCCGAGACCAGCGGCAGATTCAAACGGATGTTGCGTGAGAGCGGGGTAGACAGGTCGGTATCGCGAGGCAACACCTGAGAGAACGCGGGCACCAGCAGCACGTCGTCGAAGGTGAGCGCTTTGCCAAGAAGGCGCATAAAGAAGGCTCCTCACACAAAAGCAAATTATAGGGATGCGAGCATTACGACACGATCGGCAGCCGGCTCGCCCGCTCCACATCAACCCGACGCATACACTCTTTAGCCATGACAAGTTCACGAATGAGCGCCATGAATCGTTGGAAACCGGTTGCGCTTGCGGCATTGCTCGGCATGACGCTAGCGCTGCCCGCGGCAGCTCAATGGAAATGGCGTGACGCGAACGGTCGCACCCAGTACAGCGACCTGCCGCCGCCCGCCGGCGTGCCCGAGCAAAACATCTTGCTGCGGCCCAATGGCAGCACCAACAATCGTCGCGCGCCGTCGGTAGCTGCGCCTGCTTCGAGCGCCTCTGCAGCGCCGCTCGCCACCAGCCGCGCCTCCGACCCCGAACTCGAAGCCAGGCGCAAAAAGGCCGAACAAGAGGTCGCCGACAAAAAGAAGGCTGAGGACGACAAACTTGCCGCCGTCAAGGCTGAGAACTGCACTCGCGCCAAAGCCCAGATGAGGACCCTTGACAGCGGCGTGCGCATAACCCGCACCAATGACAAGGGGGAGCGCGAGTTTCTCGACGACGGCCAACGCGCCGCTGAAACCAAACGCACCCGCGAAGCCATCACCTCAGAGTGCAAGTGACCGCGCACGCGGTCAGCGTTTCTTGAGTGGACCTTGAGCGCGCTGGCGCAGTCGACGGGCTTCTTTCGGGTCGACTTGCAGCGGGCGATACAGCTCGACGCGATCACGGTCGCGCAGCAGGTCGCCGCGCTCGCACAACCGGCCCCAGACGCCGACGGGCAGTTCGTCTAAGCCAGCGGTCGGGTGGCGCTGCAACATGCCGCTGGCGCCTATGGCCTCGGTCACTGTCGCGCCGAGCGCCAACTGCAAGTCGACCACGTCGATGTCACCAGCACGCGGGCTGTAGGCCACGCTGATTCGCAAGACCGTCCCGGCGTCAACGCTCACCGTGCACCTGGGCTGCGCGCTTGACGAACGAGTCGACGAAGGTGTCGGCGATGCGGTCGAACGCCGGGCTGATCAACGCGTCGAGCGCGCCGTTGGCAAAGCTGTAGCGCAGGTCGAAATCGACCTTGCACGCCTTGGCTTCTGCGCCTTCGGCCTCGGGCACCGGCACGAAACGCCAGATGCCTTCGAGCACCGAGAACGGCCCATCGACCAGAGAGAGCGTCACGCTGCGGTCGGACTCTTGTACGTTGCGCGTGGTGAACGACTGACGCACGCCGAGGTACGACAAGTGAAGCCGCGCGGTGACGCCGTCACCGCGCGTCTCGAGCACCTCGGCGCGCTCGCACCACGGCAAAAATTTCGGGTAGTCGGGCACATCGGTCACGAGGCCGTACATCTCGCGCGGCGAGTACCAGAGCAGGACTGACTTCTTGACTTGCTTCATACAATCCCGAAATTGTAGGGGCCGACTCATCACCGACTCCCGCCCTGAACGAGTGCCCATGTCCATCGCCGAAAACCGCCGCGCTTTCTTTGACTATCACCTCGAGGAGCGTTACGAGGCCGGCATGGTGCTGCAGGGCTGGGAGATCAAGGCGATACGCGCCGGGCAGGTGCAGCTAACCGATGGCTACGTGGTCATTCGGGACGGCGAGTTGTACTTGATCGGTTGCCGCATCAACGCGCTGCGCAGCGCCTCGACGCATGTCAGCCCCGAGGCCGATCGCACCAAGAAGCTCTTGATGCGCAAAGAAGAGATCAAGCGCCT
>JAYUWC010000277.1:0-4040 GCA_043753755.1 Rhizobacter sp. | reverse complement strand
GCACGATTTGCCGCTTCGACTTCCGGAACACCGAAATTGATGTCGAGTCGGTTGGCGAGTTGCGATGGGATGCGCTCGCGCTGCGCGGGCACGCTGTCGCGATACAGCTCGTGCAGTTTTTAAATTGCCTCAACGCCGCGTGCGATCACGTGGCCGCGCGCCAGCAGGCCGCCACCGCGCAGCAACTCGTTGACCGCCTTCAAGAATTGGGGTAACGGACGCGGCACAGGTGGCGAGGCGGCGCTCGCCACGAGATGATTCGATAGATGCATGGCCTCGCCACGCTACCGGCGGGCGGTGACGGCCAAATGACGAGCGGGTTATCGACGCCGCAATCAGACCGAAATCGGTGGTTTGACCTGGCCCATGAAGCGGCGCCACCAGTGCACCAGCCGGCTCGGCTCCTGCAACACGAACACCTTGCGGGCATAGGCGGGCACGTGCCAGGTGGCACGGGTGCCTGCATGAAACGTCGCGGTGTCGCCAGGGTTCAGCACGAAGCGTTCGCCGCGGTAATTGACCTCGACTTTGCCCTCCAGCAGATGCACGGTCTCGTCACTGCCGAAGCGCCACTCGAACGTGCTCGGCCCATCGCAGGCCCACTGGCCGATCAGTTCTTTGCCGTCAGCCGAGCGCACGGTCTCGGTCGCGCGAAAGTTGGGTGTTCCAGATTTGACCCAACTCGGCTCGACCGCCATCGGCGTCAGGCCACGCGGCTCACTGCGCACCGAAGGCGGTGCCATGCCGCGGTGATAGGTCGTCGCGTTGAACACGGCCTGACCGGCCAACACGGCTGTCACCGTCGCGACGGCGGTGACGACGAATGCGGCGCGCTTGTTCATGCCGTGCATGAGCTCACCGCAAACCTTGAACCATCCTCCGACATACTCCGACCCCTGAACCGCAATTTGCTGCGAGGCGCATCGTAGCGATGCTTGCCTCGCCCGGCCGCCCTCATGTCTGTCTTGCTGATCCGTCACGGCGAAACCGCGCTCAACGTCGCGCGGGTGTTGCAGCCCGCCGACACGCCACTGAGCGCGCGCGGCCTCGCGCAGGCCGTGGCCCTGGCGCAGCGGCTCGCTGGCGCGGCCGGCCTGCGCGGGCTGATCAGCAGCGACATGCCGCGCGCGCTGCGCACCGCCGAAGCGATTGCAGCGGCCACCGACCTGGCAATCGAGGCCGCGCCGCTGCTGCACGAACGCAACTTCGGCGACTGGCGTGGCCGGCCGCGCGACGCCTTCAGCGTCAACCCGCTGACGATGATCGAAGCGCCGCCCGGCGGTGAGTCGGCGGCCACGTTTGCCGTGCGCGTGAGCGAGGCGTTCGCGCTGCTGCGACGTCGCCAGATGATGCTGGGTGGCACGCTGGCGGTGGTGACGCACGGACTGGTGATCCGCGAAGTGCTGGCCTCGCACGCGCGGCTCGGTGTCGGCACGCCGCTGCCCTTGCACTTCGGCAACACGAGCGTGACCGAGATCGACGATGCGCCGCCGCATGCGGTGTTGCTGCTCGATTGCACCCGGCACCTCGAAGTCGACACCCGCGATGCGCCACAGGGCCTTTCGGGCGGCTGAGTGCCGCCCGCGTGCCGGCTCGTCGGCGGTCAGCGGTCGGCCAGCGACCAATGCGCGCCCCGCTCGGTCGCCCGGCCTTCATCGCGCAGCTTGAAGAGGTGGGCGCGCAGCGAGCGCATCGCAACGCCGAGTAGCTGCGGCTTGACGTCGTCGTAGACACGCGCGAGCAACGCCTCGGCAGTGGCCGGCCCGAGCGCGTGCATCGCGTCCACCACCTTGGCTTCGCGCTTGAGGCGGTGCGCGACGATGCCCTCGATCGCGCGGCGCGGCTCAGTCATCAGAAAGCCGTGGCCGGGCGCCAGCCACGCGAGATCGAGCGTGGCGAGATGGCGCAGCGAGCCGAGGTAGGCCGCCATGTCGCCATCGGGCGGGTTGATGACCACGGTCGACAGCTGCATCACGTGGTCGCCGGTGAACAGCAACTGCTCTTCTTCGAGCAAAAAGCAAAGGTGGTTCGAGGCGTGGCCGGGCGTGTGAATGGAACGCAGTGTCGTGCCATCGGGCAGGGTGAAACGCTCGCCGCCGCTGAGCGCCACATCGGGGGCGAAGCTCGCGTCTTGCCACTCGGCGTGGTCGGGCCCGCGGCCGTGCACCACGGCGCCGGTGCGTGCCTTCAGCGGCACGCATGCGGGCGAGTGATCGGTGTGGGTGTGGGTCGCGAAGATGGCGCGAATCGGCCCCGGCGCTGCGGCCAGGATCGCCTCGACATGCGAGTCGATCAGTGGCCCCGGATCGATCACCGCCCACTCGTTGCGCGGGCCGCCACCGACGAGGTAGGTGTTGGTGCCCGGCCCCGTCATCAGGCTGCCGTTGCCGGCCGTGACGCGGATCAAGCGCGGTGAAAGCCGCACCGGCACGCCGACCTGAATGTCGTAGCAGCCGCTGCCGTGGCCGGCCGGGTCGATGCGGCCGAGTTCGGCGAAGGCCGGCTCGTCGGGCATGACCGGCCTCGTGCCCTGGCGGCCGTTCGCGATGCGCGGCATCACCAGCGCCACCTCGCGCGGCGTGCGGGCCCAGGCGAGCAGCGAGCCGACATCCTCGTGGCGACCGATCAACTCGAGCGTCTTCTGAGTCGGCGTCATCAGCTTGAGTTCGGTCGCGCGCGCCAGCGCCTCGGCGGGCTGCAGCCAGAGCTGTTCGACCATCTCGGTGCCGTCGAACGCGGCGGTCTGCGCCGGCGGCACCGCAGCGATGAAAAAGCGGGTGTCGAAGCGTTTTGGGCGCGCCAGCGGCGTGAGCCAGTGGCTGAGGTAGACGAGCCGGTCGAGCGCAAGCCGCAGGCCGAACTCATGGCACAGCGCGACCAGCGTTCGCTCGTTGCGGTGCAGGGGGCCGCGCCATGCGGCAATGCGCGCGCCGAGCTCGCCTTCGAGCGCGACGAGTTCGCCGTCGGCGCCGGCTGCGAACAGCAGGCCCGACTCCTCGAAACATTCGCGCACGGCGGCGATGAAGGGGTCGAGACCGTGCCCCTCGAGGCCGAGCCGTGCGCTGGCAGCGGCGTCGTCGAGACCGCTGCAGACGCCGTGCGCGAGGCGGTCACCGGCATCGACGATGCCGCCTGGAAACACCCACGCGCCGCTGTTGTGATCGCCACGCTCGGCGCGCCGCAAAAGCAGCACCTCGATGCCCTCGTGGCCGTCGCGCACCACGACCAAGGTGGCCGCCGCTCGCGGCGGGCGCGTGGCTGAAGGGCTCGGTGCAGCGACGGTGTCGGTGGCCTGGGGCATCGAAAGTCGCGCGCGGCGGGCGTTGTCAAAGGGCTGTGCAGTATCGCGCCCCACGGCCGGCGCCGCGAGTGCAAGAGTTTGCTCAGCCGAGTGCGCGCAGCAAGGCCATGGCCGCGGCCGGCGCCTTTTCTTTGGCGCCGCTGATGAAGTAGACGAACACATCGCGCGGCGCGGCCGCGGCGGGCGCCGGCTCGACTCGCGGCACGCCGGCCGGCTGATCGCCACCGTGCCAAGCACGTGCGCACGCGGCCAGTGGCGCGAACGCTTCGGCCGGGCAGCCGTCGATGTGCGCAGCATCGGTGCGCATCAGTCGCGCGTAAACGAAGCCACCGGTGATGTCGGCGAACGAAGGGTAGTCGTCGGAGTCGGTGAACACGGTCGCCGCGCCGTAGTGCCGCGCCATCGCGAGGTACTCGGTCGATTTGAAACTCTCGTGCCGCACATCGAGCGCATGGCGCAGCGGCAGGCCATCCACCTCGGCCGGCAGCAGCTTGAGAAAGGCCTCGAAGTCGCCCGCCTCGAAACGCTTGGTCGGTGCGAACTGCCACACGACAGGGCCGAGCTTTTCACGCAACTCGGCAATGCCCTGGTTCACGAAACGCGTGACCGAGCCGCCCGCCTCGGCCAGCACACGCCGGTTGGTCGCGAAGCGCGAGGCCTTCAGCGAGAACACGAAATCGGCTGGCGTTTGATCGCGCCATTTGGCGAACGTGGCCGGCTTCTGCGCGCTGTAGTAGGT
>JAYUWC010000276.1:0-4049 GCA_043753755.1 Rhizobacter sp. | reverse complement strand
ACCGCTGGCGCAGCGTCTGGCGGCCGAATACCCGCAGGCCGCGGTGCTCTGCCTGAACGCACCCGACCGTTTCGACGCGGTCGCCGGTGAGACCGAGGCGCGACAGTGGTTTTCGATTCGCCGCGTCGACGAGGCAAACCGACCGGCTCGCGTCACTGCGGCGCTGCCGATGTTCATCGCGATGGTGCGGGCGATGCAGCAGCGCTTTGGCGTCAGCTGGGAGCACACCGCGCTGGCCGGCTTCTCGCAAGGTGCGGTGATGGCGCTCGAGGCGGTGCAGGTCGAGCCGGCGTTGGCCGGGCGGGTGCTCGCGTTCTCGGGCCGCCATGCCCGCGCGCCGACGCAGCTGCCGCACGAGACCACCGTGCACCTGTTTCACGGCATGGCCGACGCGGTGATCCCTCCAGCAGCGGCGATCGACTCGGCGCAGACCCTGCTCGAGCTCGGCGGCGATGTCACCGCCGATGTGCTGCCCGGCATCGGCCACGAGTTGCATCCGGCCCTGATGGACAAGGCCATCGAGCAGCTGCGCACCTTCTTGCCGAAGCGGGTCTGGCGTCAGGTGATGAGCGAGGCCCCGGTGCTGCCGCGTGCGGCCTCCAGCGACGAGCTAGGGCCGGTTAAGACTATTGGGGGGCTCGCGCCGGGCCGCCACAGGCCCTAGGCGTTTAACAAGGCGCCGCACTGCAGTCGAGCATCAATCGAGGCTGACTTCGGTGCGCACGACGCCGGCGCGTTCGGCACGGGCGGTGAGCGCGAGACGCGTGCCCCTGGGCGCGCGCACGACCCACTCGACCACAGCGCGGTCGCCGGTCACTTCTCGGTTCGGCAAGAAGGCCTGCAGCGAGGCCCTGGGGGCGTGGCCCTCGAGCTGTGGGCCTTCGATGCGCGGCTTGCCGCTGACCAGCGAAACGGCCGCCTCACCACCGGCACCTCCTTCCGGCAGGTGAATCTCGAACATCACGCCGCGCACCACCTTGCGCGCCAGCGCGCGTTTGCTCACGTAGGCCGGTAGCCAGCCGCTGTTGCCGACCGCGAAGCGCACCCGCCAGGTGTCGGGGCCGAGCGCGCGCACCTCGGTGCGCAGCAGCTCGAGTTTGGGCAGGCTCAGCGCAATGCGGTTCATCCACGCCGGAAAGCGCTCGACCTCTTTCTCGCGCAGGTGCGGCGGCGGGTTGCGCCAGAAGTTCATCTTGTCCCAGCCGCCGATCTCGACCGCGCCCAGCTGCGGGTGCATGAACGGCCGCCAGTCCGCGTGCGCGGCGCCGCCGCACTGCTCGTCGCTCCATTTGAGCAGCTTCAGGTCATCGGCTTCGGGATGCTCGCGGTACCAGTCGATCCATTTGTAGTCGGTGATGCCGGCGGCCTTGTTGGGGCCCCAGAGTTCGACCACCCAGAACAGCGCGCCGAGATGCTCGTAGAGCCAGTCTTGCGTGCCGCCGATGGTTTCTTTCGGGTGGTATTTGAATTCGTGCCAGATGCTCACCGCCGGGTAGCCGGTGAGCTCGGTGCCGAGGGCGCTGAAGCGTTTGATCGACCACAGGTCTTCCGGGATCATGTCGTCATCGGACATGTTGCCCATCGGTCGCAGGATCACGCCGCTGTGCGTGTGGTAACTGATGGCCGCACCGATATTGGGGTGGGCGAGCACGAAGTCGATCATCGCCTTCACCTCGGGCTCGCTCGCCGGGTAGTCGCCCGCGCCGACCTGCTCGAACTCCTGGCGCCACGCCGCAGGAAAGTTGCGGTTGAGGTCAAGGCCCTCGACGTCTTTGTTGACGTTGATCGTGAGGCCATCGAAGTGGGTCAACGTGCCCTCGGGCATCAGCCGGTAGTAGGCGCCGCCGAACTCACCCGGCGCGCGCGCCACCATCAGCCGCGGGTCGTGCGCACTCTTTTTGTAGCCGCCATGCGGGTCGGCGATGCGCATGAACAGCACGCGGCCGTCGCCATCGACGTCTTCGACCGTCAGGCCGTCGATGGGGGCTTCATCGAACGGGTAGCGCCGCGTGCTCGAGCGGATGTGGCGCGGCGTGTCGCCCAGGGCGAGCTCGGCGCCGTCGGGGTTGAGGCGCGGGCAGAGGTAGACGACGCGGGTGTCGAGCAGTTGGGTGATTTCGGCATCGATGCCGAAACCCGTGACCAAGGCGTGCAAGTAGTACAGCACCGCGGTGCTGGCGGTCAGCTCGGCCGCGTGGATGTTGCCGTCGGCCCAGAACGCGGGCTTGTCGGTGTGTGGGCCGGTGGCGGTGTTGGTGACCGTCGCGACCCAGATGTCGCGGCCCTCGAAGCTCTTGCCGATGGCGTCCACCGACACCAGGCCGGGGTGGGCATCGGCGTAGTCGAACAGCAGCCGGGTCAGCGCGTCATGGCGGTAGAAGGTATCGAAGCGCGGTGTGGGCGTGGCGGGCAAGGTCATGAGGGCGTGGAGTGGTCGAACAAGGGGTGTGCGATCGGTCGGCCCGCGCGCCTCACTGGCCGCGAAACAGCCCGTGAAAGTGGCGCGCAACCGGCAGCTTTTCGCCTCTGCTGCGCAACGTCAGCAGCATGTTGCCACCCTCCTGGCGCACCGTGCCGGCGATCTCGCGGTGGTTGACGATCACCGAGCGGTCGATCTGCCAAAAGCGCTGCGGGTCGAGTTGGGCGATCAGCTCTTTCAGCGGCGTGCGAATCAGCACCTCGCCGTCGCCGTCGCCTCGGCTTTTAGGCTCACGCAACACGACGCGGGTGTAGCGGTTGTCGGCCTCGAAGTAGACGACATCGTCGACGCGCACCAGTCGCACCTCTTTGCCGATGCCGGCCTGGATCACCTCGAGCGGCGCCGGCTTGCGCACTTGGCCGACCAACCGGTTGAGCAGCCGCTGCAGCTCGGCCGAGGTGTCGCCCGGCTGGGCGAGCCGACACTGCACACGCGCTGCGGCCTGCTCGAGGCGAACTGCATCGACCGGCTTCAAAACATAGCCGACCGAGCCGGCATCGAAGGCCGCCAGCGCGTGGTCGCCGTGGGTGGTGGCGAACACGATCTGCGCCCGCGCACCGATGCGTTGCGCGACCTCGATACCAGTCAGGCCCGGCATGCGCACATCGAGAAAACAGACCTCGGGCTCGTGCTCGAGAAAGGCGTCCCAGGCGTCGACGCCGTTGGTGCATTCGGCGACCACGGTCAGCTCGGGCCAGGCCCGTGCGAGCGCCATCAGCAGCTGAGTGCGCGGCGCTTCTTCATCGTCGGCGATCAGGGCGGTTGGCATGCGTGCACGCGAGCGAAAAGGGGGATCGAAAAGCGACGCGCAGAGTGTGCGGCAAAAACACGATTCGCAGCTCCTCCGGAGTCGAGTTCGAGCGCCAGACGCGATGCGCGAAAACCCTTATGCGACCCGCCACGCGCCGCTTGTGAACGCACGCAATTCGCCCGGTGCAAAGGCTTGCCAGGCCTCATCGGTTGTGAGCGGCTCAGTCACGATTACGACGACCCGGTCGCTGGCGGCCGTGTGCTTGGCGAAGTCGACGGTCACGTCGTCGTCTTGCAGCGAGGCGCGCGTGAACGGGTGCTGGCGAACCACGTGGTGCAGTCGGGTCGAGCAGTGCGCCCAGAGCGCGGCGCCGTTGCTGAGGATGAAGTTGAAACTGCCGTGCGCGGCCGGCACGGCAGCGAGTTCGCGCAGGGTGGCGGTCAGCTCGTCGATCGTCGGCACGCTGGCGTGCGCTTTGGCCAGCTCTTGCATCAGCCAGCAAAAGGCGCGCTCGCTGTCGGTCTCACCGACCGGCCGAAACGCACCGTGCAGCCGCGGCTCGAAACCCTTGAGGTCACCGTTGTGCGCGAACACCCAATAGCGGCCCCACAGCTCGCGCACGAACGGGTGGGTGTTGGCAAGCGTGACCTGCCCCTGGGTCGCCTTGCGGATGTGCGCAACGACGCTCTCGCTGCGGATCGGGTAGCGCCGCACCATCTCGGCAATCGGCGACTGCCGCGCGCTTTGCGCATCGACCATCAAACGCACACCGGCGCCCTCGAAGAAGGCGATGCCGAAGCCGTCTTTGTGCTCTTCGGC
>JAYUWC010000275.1:0-4052 GCA_043753755.1 Rhizobacter sp. | reverse complement strand
TCGTGATCAGCATGTCGATCGTCACCGCGATGCCGTAGGCCGCCGCGAGCTTGGTAGTCGACCCGAACACGACGACCGCGATCACGACCACGATGACCTTCTTCGTGATCCGCTACGGCTGGCGCTACCCGTGGTCGTTGTCGTTCGCCGCGACCGCGTTCTTCTTCATTGTCGACTTCGTGTATTTCAGCGCCAACGTGGTGAAGGTGTTCGACGGCGGCTGGTTCCCGGTGGCCATCGGCGCGGTGATGTTCATATTGATGATGACCTGGAAGCAAGGGCGCCGTCTGATGTCCGCCCGCCTGCGCGCAGACGCGATCGACTTGAAGAGTTTTCTCGGCTCGGTGTTCATCCATCCGCCGACGCGGGTCTCGGGCACCGCCGTCTTTCTGGTCAGCGATCAGGGCCTCACGCCCAACGCGATGCTGCACAACCTGAAGCACAACAAGGTGCTGCACGCGACCAACCTGTTCGTCACGGTGCGACATCACGAAGTGCCGTGGATCGCCGCCGAGCGGCGCTGCGAGGCCGAAACGCTGGGTCACGACTGTTGGCAAGTGACGCTCAACTTCGGCTTCAAGGACGAGCCCGACGTGCCGCAAGCGCTGGCCTTGCTGGGCCCTTGCGGTTGCGAAATCGACGAGATGGACACGTCGTACTTTCTCTCGCGCGACATCGTCATGCCGACGATGGGCGGCGGCATGGCCGACTGGCGCGAGAAGCTCTTTGCGAGCATGCACCGCAACGCCGCAGCGGCAGCCGACTTTTTGAGCCTGCCGACGAACCGGGTCGTCGAGCTGGGCTCGAAGGTCGAGATCTGACGCCGCCTGACGCGGTTTGACGCGGTTCAGCGCGTGTTGCGCTTGACGGCGTTGCGTGCCGCAGGCGCTTGCACCATCGGTGCGGCGCTGACCAGTTCGATCTGGGCCTTGTGCCCGGCTGCGCTGGCGAACGACAGCAGGCCGCGGTCGAGCGTGGCCAGACGCTGGCGGCGCTCTACTGCAAGGCCGAGCAAGTAGGCATCGGTCACCTGGCGGTGGCCGACCAGCGCCGGGTGCTGCAGCGTCGACAGGTGCGCCGGTTCAGGCGCGTCGCCCCAATATTCGTGCGCCGCACTGCCAACCATCGCGACCAGGGCTTGAAGCGCTTCGGCCGGCGTTGTTTCGCGGCCGGTGACTTTGGGGTTGCTGGTCAGGCGCAAAAACGCGAGCTGGGTGATCGCGCAGCTCGCCCAGCGGCGATGCGGCTGGGCACCGAACCAGCCGTGCGCCTCGCCGTGGTGAACGTGCGCTGCTTGGGTCAGCGCGATCAGCAGGTTGGCGTCGAGCAGCCAGACCGAATGGAGCCCCTCGTCCGACGGGTACGTCGGCCGGCTCCCCGAGGGGGCACGGGCTGGCTTGGGGCGGCCCGGCGCTCGTCCGGCCGCAGACCGCGTCAAGACTCGTCCTCTGCGGCCTTCACATCATCGAGCGTGATCGTTTTGCCAGCGCTGGCGGCGAACACCGGGAAGCCGTTTGCCTGGCGAGCCGGCGCATCGGCGCGCAAGCCTCTCAAGATCAGCTGGGAAACCACCGTTCCCAGCGACTGGGCGCGGTGGGTGGCAAGTTGACGCGCCGCTTCGAGCGCGTTGGGGCTCAGGTCGAGAGTGGTGCGCATGATGCGGTGATGGCATGATGTCTGTGCATCAGCGCATCGTAGCATCAGTGCCGCCCCGAATCGCTTTTCGACCTTGTGTTCGGTCGACCCCGAAGCACCGCTGCGTCACCAGCTCTGCGCCGCAAAAAGGTCGGCCGCCGCTTCGTTCAACGACCCGCCGCTATGCTTTCGCGATGCGCTCGTTCATCGCCGATTTCTCGCTCTCAGCAGCCACCTCCGGCTTCGTCGCCGTGCTGGTCGGCTTCACCAGTTCGGTCGCGATCGTGTTCTCGGCCGCCACGGCGCTGGGCGCCACGCCTGCCCAAAGCGCCTCATGGATGTGGGCGCTGGGGCTCGGAATGGGCTTTTGCAGCGTGCTGCCTTCGCTCTGGTGGGGCCAGCCGGTGATGGTCGCGTGGAGCACGCCCGGGGCGGCGGTGCTCGCCACGGCGGGTGCCGCGGGCGGCTTCGGCATGGCCGAGGCGACCGGCGCTTTCATGGCCTGCGCCGCGCTGATCGCCCTCTTCGGCGCGACGGGCTGGTTCGAGAAGATGCTGGCGCGCATCCCGATGCCGATCACCAGTGCGCTTCTCGCCGGTGTGCTTGCCCGCTTCGGGCTCGATGCCTTCGTCGTGCTCAAGTCAGCGATCGGGTTGGTGTCGCTGATGCTGCTCGCTTATCTCGTCGGCCGGCGCCTCTGGCCGCGTTATGCCGTGCCGGGTGTATTGCTGGCCGGCGTTGCTTACGCAGCCATCAATGGGCAACTGCATCTCGGCAACGTGCGGTGGAGCCTGACGACGCCGGTGTTCACTGCGCCCGAACTGACTTGGCGAGCCATGGTGAGCCTGGCGTTGCCGCTGTTCGTCGTCACGATGGCGTCACAGAATCTGCCCGGCGTGGCGGCGATACGCGCCGCGGGCTATCCGGTGCCGATCTCGAAGGTCATCACGCTGACCGGGCTTGCGACCTTCGTGCTCGCGCCCTTCGGCGCTTTCGCGCTCAACCTCTCGGCGATCACGGCCTCGATTTGCATGGGCCGCGAGGCGCACCCCGACCCGGCGTGGCGTTATGTGGCCGCAGTCTCGTGCGGCGCGATTTACTGCGTGGTCGGCCTGTTCGGTGCCGCGGTGACCGGTGTGCTCACTGCGTTTCCGCGCGAACTGGTCGTCGCGATCGCCGGCCTCGCGCTGCTCGGCAGCATCGGCAGCGGCTTGGCCGCAGCGCTGCATGATGAGTCGCACCGCGAGGCCGCGCTGATCACGTTTTTGGTGGCGCTCAGTGGCGTCACGCTGGCGGGCATCGGCTCGGCCTTTTGGGGCGTGGTTGCCGGCGCGCTCGCGTTCTTTGTGCAACAGTGGCGGCCCCGCATCGCCGCACCCGCCACGACGAAAGACCATCCATGAAATTGCTGTTCGTCGCCGACCCGCTGGAGCACTTCAAGACCTACAAAGATTCGACCTTCGCGATGATGCGAGAGGCCGCCAACCGTGGCCACTCGCTCTTCGCCTGCGAGCCGCAAGACCTGATGTGGCAACGGGGGGGCAGGGTCAGCGCGCCGATGCGCGACTTCACACTGACCGGCGATGCGCTCGATTGGTTCAGCGCCTCGGGCGAGCGCACGAGCATCGCTCTGGCCGATCTCGACGCGGTGCTCATGCGCAAAGACCCGCCGTTCGACAGCGAGTACTTCTACGCGACCCACTTGCTCGAGCAGGCCGAGCGCGAAGGCGCGCGAGTGTTCAACAGCCCGCGCGCGTTGCGCGACCACCCCGAGAAGCTCGCGATTCTCGAGTTCCCGCAGTTCATCGGGCCGACGCTGGTGACGCGCAGCGAGGCCGACATCAAACGTTTTCACGCCGAGCACCTTGACATCATCCTCAAGCCACTCGACGGCATGGGCGGCATGGGCATCTTTCGCGTCGGCCCCGACGGGCTCAACCTCGGCAGCATCGTCGAGACGCTCAACAAAGGCGGCGCCGAGACCGTGATGGTGCAGCGCTATCTGACCGAGATCGTGAAGGGCGACAAGCGCATTCTCGTGATCGGCGGCGAGCCGGTGCCGTTCGTGCTGGCGCGCATCCCACAAGGCAGCGAAATTCGCGGCAACCTTGCGGTTGGTGGCAAGGGCGTGGCTCAACCGATGAGCGACCGTGACCGCGAAATCGCCGAGGCGATCGGCCCGGTTCTCGCGAAGCGCGGGCTGCTGCTGGTCGGCCTCGATGTGATCGGCGACTGCCTCACCGAGATCAACGTCACCAGCCCGACCGGGTTTCAAGAGATTGCGCAGCAGAGCGGGTTCGATGTGGCCAAGGTCTTTGTCGATGCGCTGGAGGCGGCGCTCGCCTGATCGCCCGGGCGCCGGCTGCCTGACAATCTCAAGCCACATGACCCCCGAAGCCCAGGCCCGCCAGCTGATC
>JAYUWC010000274.1:0-4057 GCA_043753755.1 Rhizobacter sp. | reverse complement strand
CGTCGGGGCGTACCAGTTCGGTCAGGTTGCCGCGCTCGTCGTAGCCGAAGCCGGTGCGCAGCCCGTTCGGGTCGGTCATCGCTGTGGTGCGGCCGAAGTCGTCGTATTCGAAGAAGCTCACGCCGCCCAGGGCGTCGATCTCGCACAGCGGCAGGTCGTTGTCGTCGAACTTGACGATCGAAGTGGCGCCCAGCGAGTCGATGATTTCAGTCTCGTGCAGCAGGTCGTTGTAGGCGAAGCGGTAGTCGTAGAGGCCGCCGTCGCCCCAGGCGTGCAGCACGCGCCCGCCGCCGTCGTAGGCGTAATGAAAGCTCAGGCCGACGCGGTCGGTGTGGCTCAGCATGCGGTGCGCGGCATAGGTGAAGCGGCGCGGGGCGTCGAGCGCGTCGTGGGCGGCGATCAGGTCGCCGTGCTCGTCTTGCCGGTAGCGCACCAGCGGGTGCACACCGCCGGTGGCCGGGTCGTACAGCGCGATGTGGTGGATGTGTGTCGTGTGGCGCGTGCCGTCTCGCCGCGCGCTTGGGGCAACAACAGCGAAATCGCCGAATTGCTCGATCAGCAACGAGCGGCCGGGCTGCGCGCCGCTGCCTGACTCGACGATGCGCACCAGTTGCCCTTGCGCCCGCTCGAAGCGCCAGTGGTTGCCCGAGAGGTCTTCGATTCGCTCGATCTCCAGCACCAACGGTGCATGCAGCGGCGCAAGCGTTTTGCCGGGGTCGGTGAACACGTAGACCAGGTCGTCTTTGGTTCGCACCTGCAGCTCGTTTGTCGTGCGGGTCTCGCCGAGCTCGGTGACGTGCTCGCGCACCCCCCGCGTCAGCCGCGCGCCGTCGACCCATTCACGCAGGGTCTCGGTCGGCTGGCCGGTCGCAGGCAGGCGTTCGAACACCGCGAGTGCCCCGCTCGGCGGGCGGAAGACCACCGTGCCGTCGGGCTCGATCTCGAGCCGCGTGTCGGCCGGGGTCTCCCAGCCGTGGCCGCAGGCGCCTGGGTGCCCGTTCAGCGAGGTGTAGCGCCGCACCCAGACCAGGGGCAGGCGGCCCGCAATGCTGAAGTCTTCGTGCTCGACGACCACTGAACCGCGCCGAATATCAACCGGCTCGGCGCGCAGCACCTTGCATTTGAGAAAGCCCGCCGGCAGCTCACCGAAGCGCGCCTTGCGCCAGCTGCGAAAGTTGTCCATCGCGCCGATGAATTTTTTCGAGCGGCGCAGCGCACCCAGGCCTTTGCCGAGCGCATGAAACGCGCCCTTGAACAGCATGGCGGCGATCGAGATCATCGGCGGCCCACCGACGACCACGTTGCTCGGGATCGCGAGGTTGACCGCCGTCGGCAGCGACAGCGAGAGCTGCGGCTTCTTCGGCTTGCGCGGCCGAAACGGGTAGATGAGGCCGACCACATTGCAGTCGAGCACGGGCATGCCGATGCGCGACAGCGGGTCGCCATCGGCCAAGACCGTCCCGCTGCCCATGAAGAGTTCGTCTTCCCACTGCACGCCGGCGGGCATCTTCAACGTGGGCACCCAGATGCCGAGCGGGATGTGCACATCGAGCCCGCCGGTGCCGGCCGTGGCGCGCTTGACGCCGTTGACGTCGACCGTGCTGCCGATGATGGGGATGTAGTCGAACGGGTCGAGCACGATGCCGATGTGCGGCGTGGGCAGCGGGACGGGGCCGGGCGGGCCCAGCATCGTCATGTGGATGTCGATGCCGAGCTGCGGGTCGAAGTGTTTAGCGGCGTGCACGCAAATATCTTTCAGTGATTGGCGGCCAGCGCGCTAGAGCGCGCGGCGCAGGCTGCGCAAAAAGGCCACGGCTTCGTTGCGGTACTCGTGCCCCAGCCAGGCCACGAGCAGTACCGCGACCAGCGTGGCGGCGATCAACCAGGGCAGGTGTTTTGTGTTCACCCTTGGGTGGCCCGGCGGGCTCATGGCTGCACCACAGCGGCCGCAGTGTTCGACGGGCTGGTGGTTGCATCGGCGACGGTGGCCAAGTCGCCGGGCGGCGGCAGCGGTGCAGATTGCGGCAGGCGGGTCCAGTGCGCGACCTCGGTGTCCAGCGGGTGCTTTACTTCGGGCAGGCCGCACCACTGCGGCTGCAGCAACTCGCGGCCCACGGCCACCACCTTGCGAAAGTATTCGTCGCCGCCGTGAATCAAGCGCTCGCGCTGCTCGCGCAGCTGCGCAAAGCTGGCCTCGAAGCGCCGATTCATCTCGGCGTCTATCGCGTCGATCGCGGCATCGGCCGGTCGGGTGCCGAGCCGCGCGGCCTGGCGTTCGCCTTCGGCGTGGGTCTCGGCGAGCTGTGCGGTGTAGGCCTGCGCGAGATGCTCGATGCGTTGTGCGCGGGGCGCATCCTGCAGGCGCAGCAGGTCGTGCAGTGCAATGCCGAGCGTGGTTTGCGCGCGCTCGTCGGCCGCGATGGCCCGACCCTCGTGCACCGCGAGCGCGCCGTGCTCGCGGGCCAGTTCGCGGTCGCCTGCCCGCGTGTCGCAGAAGGCAGCCATGCGAAACCCTTCGAGCGTCAGCATGCGGTTGCCGAAGCGTTGCGCGCAGGCCGCGGCTTGCAGGTAGGCGCGCGATGCCTGTTTCGGCTGCCCCGCCGCGAGCCACACACCGGCCTCGCCGAACCAGGTTTGCATCACGAGGTTGTCTCCGACCGGGTGCTGCGCGCGCGCCGCCAGTTCGGCCTGCTCGCGGGCGAGGCGATAGCGCGCGAGCGCAGGCTCGTAGGCCTGGGCTTTGACGTGCGAACCCGCCACCGCCATGTGCAGCGCCACCTGTTGATCGGGCCACTGCTCACGGGCAGCGATCTTCAAGGCGTGCTCGGCACGCGCCGCGGTTTGGGCGGGTGTGCCTTTCTCGACCAGCGTCAACACGTCGGCAAACAGCTGGCGGTACGCGACCGCCGGGCCGTTGCTCGGCGAGCGTGCCGCAGTCTCGCGGGCGATGTCGAACATGTCGATCGGCGCTTCGATCGTGCGCGTGATCGCAGGGTGTTCGTCGCGCAGAAACTGCCACGCCGGCGCCGATGCCGACTCGACCAAGGCCAGCCGCACATTCGGCGCCAACCCCGCGCTCAATGCCGAGCGCACCCAGTCGACCCACACCGCAGCCGAATTGGTCGTGCTCGGCATCAGCGCTGCCACCGCGCAGCGGTAGTGCACGGCGTGGTGTCGCGCAAACGAATTGAAGAGCGCGACGAAGCCCGCTGCCGAATCGGCCCGCCCCGCCGCAGCGCTCGGCCAGTTGAACGAAATGCCGCTTTCTCTGAAGCTCTCGAGGCTGCCGTTGTACGACTCGAGCAAGGCCTCGTTGAGGGCGCGGCTGTAGCCGAAGCTGGTCTCGAACGGCGTGTCGAAGCGAACGAACAGGTCGGGCAACTGCCAGTCGACTGCATGGCGTTGCGATTCGAAAAACGCTTGCAGCATGCGATCGGCGTTGTCGGGGATGCGCCAGACGACGACGCGCACCGCGTCGTCTGCGGTGGCCTCCAGCCAGAGGGCGCTCATCTCCGTCAGGCGTTGTTCGACCGGGTTGGGGCGCGGCGGCATCGTCTCGGCCGGCTCAGCAGTTGAGGTTGATCTTGGCGCCGTTGACGGTCACGCCGCCCGCGTCGACCTTGATCGTCGAGCCGGCCGCGCTGATCACGATCGAGGCGCCGTCGATCGTGATGCCACAGCCGCCCACGCCCAGCGCCACCTGGCTGCCCGAGTCGATCGACATGGTGCTGTCGGAGTGCAGCGCGCAGGTCGCGGTGACCGATTGAGCCAAGGCGCCGTTAACGACCACGTTGCGCGCGCCGGTGTTCGAGTCTTCGACCGGGCCGTTGACCACGCGCGAGTCGGTGCCGGTGACGCTGACGTTGCGCCCGCCCATCAGCGTTTCGGTGGTCAGACCGGTGACGTTCCAGGTGCCGGTGCCGGTGATGCTGTCGACCCAGTTGCCGCTGACGGTGCCGGCGAAGTTGCCGGTCAACGTGCTGCCCCAGTTGCCGGTCACAGCCTCGGTGTAGCCGGCGGCGGTGACGGTGCGGGTCTGGCCGGCGTGATAGGTCTG
>JAYUWC010000273.1:0-12258 GCA_043753755.1 Rhizobacter sp. | reverse complement strand
GGCGATTCATTTGGGGCTCCGCCCTCAACGCGCTCTACAACAGCAGCGCCATCGTGCTCAACATCGCAAGCTGGGGCAATGAGCTGAGCGGCATGACGCAGCGCGTGGTCGAGATTCCGGCGAGCGGTGCCTTCATGCTGACCGATGCGGCACCCGAGGTGTTCACGCTGTTTGCGCCAGGCCGCGAGATGGACGTGTTCGATTCGCCGCAAACTCTCAGGCTGCAATGCGAACGCTATCTCGCCGACGCGCCTTTGCGTGAAGCGATTGCCGAAGCCGGCCACGCACGCGCGCTTTGCATGGGCAACTTCAGCCACGCTGCAGCGGTGTTGCTCGGCCGCGCTAACGCCTCGCCGCCCTCCATCGAGGGGCATCGTTGAACCGGCCTTGGGTCACGCTGCTCTTGCTCGCGCACGACCAGCAACGAACGGTCGGCGCGGCGATTGCCGGCGCTTTGGCGCAAACCTACTCGCCGCTCGAGATCGTGATTTCTGATGACGCGTCGATCGACGGAACCTGGCCCGCAATCGAGCAAGCCGTGGCCGGCTACAGCGGCCCGCACCGCCTCGTTCTCAACCGCAACCCGAGCAACCTCGGCATCGGTGCGCACCTCAACCGCATGGTGACCTTGTCGCAAGGCGAGCTGCTTTTCATCGCCGCCGGCGACGACATCTCGATGCCGGAGCGGTGCGAGCGGGTCGTCGCGGCCTGGGCCCACGCCGGTCAACGCCCCGATCTGGTCTCGACCGCATTGATCGACCTCGATGCCGAGGGCCGCACCCACGGCACGATCAGCGCTGCCGACCTCGCAAGCTACCGAAATGCTGCCGACTGGGCCGCGCGCCCGCCGCACGTGATCGGCGCTGCCCAGGCCTGGACCCGCCGGGTCTTCGACCGCTTCGGCCCGCTGCCTGCCGGCACCGTGGCCGAAGACCGGTTGATGGTGTTGCGCGCCGTACTCACCGGCGGTGCCATCACGCTTGCCGAGCCCCTGGTGAAATACCGCCGCGGCGGCATCTCGCGGCGGCGGCGCAATTTGCATGCACCAGACGTGATCGAGCGGCTGCTGAAGAACAACCGGCACGCGCTGGTCGAGTTGCCGCAGATGTTGGCCGATGCCGAGCTTGCCGGTCAGCTCGGCGCGGTCGAGACCGTGCTTGGCAGCGAGCTCGAGCGCGAGCGCTTCATCGCCGCGTTGTTCGGCGCTGGCGGCCCCGCGCAATGCTGGCGTGCGGTGTGTGGCGCGCCGCGGGTGCCGCTCGCACTCCGGTTGCGGCTCTTCGTTTATGCGGCCTGCCCGGTGCTGCTTGCGCCGTGGTTCGGATTGAAGCGTCTCGGAGGGCGGGGTCGGTAGCGGCCGCAACGCAGCCTTTCTCGCGCGCGACCGTGCCAATCACAACAACACGATGTCGTACCGCTCGGGCGACCCCATCGGTTCGGCCTGCAACGAGATCGGCTTGCCGATGAAGTCACTCAGGCCCGCAAGGTGCTGGCTTTCTTCGTCGAGCAGCATCTCGACCACCGCTGCCGAGGCGACGATGCGAAATTCTTTCGGGTTGAATTGCCGCGCCTCGCGCAAGATTTCGCGCAGGATGTCGTAGCAGATGCTGCGCGGCGTCTTGACCTGGCCACGGCCTTCACACACGGGGCAAACCTCGCACAACATGTGCGCGAGCGACTCGCGGGTGCGCTTGCGGGTCATCTCGACCAAACCGAGTTGCGTGAAGCCGCTCACGGTCACCTTGGTGCGGTCGCGCGCGAGTTGCTTGCGCAATTCGGCAAGCACCGCGGTCTGGTGCTCCTCGCGGGTCATGTCGATGAAGTCGATGATGATGATGCCGCCGAGGTTGCGCAGTCGCAGTTGCCGGGCGATCGCCTGGCCGGCCTCGAGGTTGGTCTTGAAGATGGTGTCGTCGAAGTTGCGCGCGCCGACGAAGCCGCCGGTGTTTACGTCGACCGTGGTCAGCGCCTCGGTCTGATCGACGACCAGGTAGCCGCCCGACTTGAGCTCGACCCGCCGCGTCAGGGCGCGCGCGATTTCGTCGTCGATGTTGAACAGGTCGAAGATCGGCCGCTCGCCGGCGTAGTGCTCGAGCTTCGCAACAGAGGTCGGCGTGAACGCTTCGCCGAATTTTTGCAGTGCGTCGAACTGGATGCGCGAGTCGATGCGAACGGCATGGGTGCCGTCGTCCGTGAGGTCGCGCAGCACGCGCTCGACCAAGCTCAAGTCTTGGTGCAACAGCTTGCCCGGCGCCGACTTGAAGCTTTTGTCACGCACTGCCGCCCAGGTCTTGCGCAAGTAGCGGATGTCGTCGGCTAGCTCGGCGTCAGTCGCTTCCTCGGCGTTGGTTCGCAAGATGAAGCCACCTGTCGGGCCGCTGCCTTCGGGCACCTGCGCGAGTGCGGTCATGCGCGCGCGCAACTGCTCGCGCAACTCGTGCGAGCCGATCTTTTGCGAGATGCCGATGTGGTCGTCTTGCGGCAAAAACACCAGCAGCCGACCAGCGATGCTGATCTGGGTCGAGAGCCGCGCACCTTTGGTGCCGATCGGGTCTTTGATGACCTGCACGGTCAACGTTTGCCCCTCGAACACCAGCCGCTCGATCGGTGTCTGTGGCAGGCTCGAACTCTCGGCACGAGCCTGCCCGAGCACGCTGCGCGGCACGACGCCATTGACCTGCACGTCGGCCACGTGCAAAAACGCCGCGCGCTCGAGGCCGACATCGATGAAGGCCGACTGCATGCCCGGCAACACGCGCACGACCTTGCCGGCGTAGATGTTGCCGACCCGCCCGCGCGCCAGCGCACGCTCGACATGCAGCTCTTGCACCGCGCCGTTCTCGACCACGGCGACCCGCGTTTCCTGGGGCGTCCAGTTGATCAGGATGTCTTGCATCGGGCGTCTCGGGTCGTTGTTTTCAGAAGCGCAAGCCGGCTTCGCGCAGCAATTGAGCCGTCTCGAACAGCGGCAGGCCCATGATGCCCGAGTGGCTGCCGTCGATGCGCGCGACCCAGGCCGAGAACGTGCCCTGGATCGCATACGCACCGGCTTTGCCGAAAGGCTCGCCGCCCGCCACATACGCACCGATCGCATCGCGCGACAACCCGGCGACACGCACGTGCGAGATGCTGAGCGCCACGCGCTCCCGCCGCGCCGTGCCCAACGCCACGGCCGTGATCACGCGGTGCGTTCTACCGGCCAACAAAGCCAGCGTGGCACACGCATCGGCAGCGTCGCGTGGCTTGCCGAGGATGCGGCGGCCGAGTGCCACGGTGGTGTCCGAACACAAGATCGGCGCTGCGGCCAAGCCGCGGCGTTCGAGGCGGGTGCGCGCGGCCTGCAGTTTTGCGAGCGTCACGCGTTCCACGTAGGCGGTCGGCAGCTCGCCCGAGCGCTCGGCCTCGAGCGCTTCGGCATCCTCGTCGTCGCCGGGCAGCAGCAGCTCGTAACGCACGCCGATCTGTTCGAGCAACTGCCGACGGCGTGGGCTCTGCGAGGCGAGGTAGATGAAGTCGTGCGTTGGCTTCATGCGTTGGAGTCGGCGAGTTATTCGCGGTGGTAGGGATGGTTGACCGAGACGGTCCACGCGCGGTAGAGCGCCTCGGCGAGCAGCACCCGCACGAAGGCGTGCGGCAGCGTGAGTTCCGAGAGACGCAGGGTTTCGTCGGCGCTTGCTTTCAAGGCCGGAGCCAGGCCATCGGGGCCACCGATGACGAAGGCGACATCGCGTCCGTCGTGCAGCCACACCTTCATGCGCTCGGCGAGTTGCAACGTGGTGACGCGGCTGCCGTGCTCGTCGAGCACCACGCGGCGCACGCCGCGCGGCAGTGCAGCCTCGAGGCGCTGGGCCTCGGCGGCCATCAACTGCTCGGCGGTCTTTTGGCCGCGGGTCTCGGCCTTGACCGCCTGCAGTTCCAGCCGCATCTCGGGCGGGAAGCGCTTTTCGAACTCCGCATACGCCGTCTGCGCCCAGGCCGGTGGCTTCTGGCCGACCGCGACGACGCGGAGTTTCATGCGCGGCCGGCGGTCTTTCTCGCAGGTGCTTTTCTCGCAGGTGCTTTTCTCGCAGGTGCTTTACGGGCCGGCGCGGTTCGGGCCGGTGCCTTCTTGGCGGGCGCAGCGCGGATCACGGTCTTCTTCGCGGCCGGCTTCTTGGCCGCCGTGCTCTTGACTCCGACGACCCGGGTGACGACCTTGCCGGGCGGCAGCGAAACCTTCTTCGTCGGGACCTTCTTGGCTGCGGTGGTCTTGCCGGCGATGGTCTTGGCCGCAAACGTCTTGCGCGCAGGCGCTTTTGACGGAGCAACTTTTGCGGACGATTTAGCGGGCGCGCGAGTCGGCGCTTTGGCGGGCGACTTCGTCGCGGTCTTGCTCGCCACCTTCTTCGCAGGCGCCTTGCGCACCGGCGCCTCGGGCTCGGCGGCTTTCACGAGCCGGATGGCCGAACTCGCCAGCTTCATGTTGATCGGCTTGTCGCCCCAAATCTCTTCGAGGTGGTAGTACTCGCGAATCGTCGGCTGCATCACGTGCACGACCGCTGCGCCGCAGTCGACGATGATCCACTCGCCGTTGCTCTCACCCTCGGTGCGCGGCACCGGATAGCCCGCACCTTTGACCGCTTCACGCACGCTGGAAGCCAGCGACTTGGTCTGCCGGTTGCTCGTGCCCGAGGCGATGATCACGCGCTCGAACAGGGCCGACAGATGCTCGGTGTTGAACACCACGATGTTCTGGGCCTTGACGTCTTCGAGTCCATCGACGATGACGCGTTGCAATTTACGAATGTCCATTCAGCTCCTGGGCAGGGGGGTTTCGATAGAGGTGGTGGCGGGCAATATAGCGCGCCACCGCGGCAGGGGCCAGACCGTCGATCGCCTCGCCACGAGCCACCCGCGCGCGGATCTCGGTCGACGAGACCGCCATCGTCGGCAGTGCCACTGTTTCGTGCGGCACGCGCAGCACAGCGGCGTCGGCGAAGGTCTGGGCCGAGGTGGCCGCAGCATTGGCGTTACGGCCGGCGACAGCCAGCGTGACCAGACCGAGCAACTCTTGCCAGCCATGCCAGGTGTGAAACGCAACGTACTGATCGGCGCCGATCAGCAGATGCCAGCGCGTGCCGGGGCGCAGCACATCGAGTTCGCGCACCGTGTCGACGGTATAGCTCGGCCCGCTGCGCTGGGTCTCGATGCGTGAGAGCGTGAAGCGCGGCTCACCGTCGATCGCGAGTGCCACCATCGCCTCGCGGTGCGCCACCGGTGCCAACGCGCGGCGCTTCTGCCACGGTTGGCCTGCGGGCACCCAGATGACCTCATCGAGCGCGAGTTGATCGAGCGCGTGTTGCGCGAGCGCGATGTGCGCGTTGTGCACCGGGTCGAAACTGCCGCCGAAAATACCGACGCGCGGGCCGGTGGCGATCAACCCGGGGCCCAATCGGCCCAGTCGCGCGGCCGCAAGAAATCGCTGTAGAGACTGGCCTCGGGCGAGCCGGGCTCGGGCCGCCAGTCGTAGCGCCACTTCACGATCGGCGGCATGGACATCAGGATGCTTTCGGTGCGCCCGCCCGACTGCAGACCGAACAGCGTGCCGCGGTCGAACACCAAGTTGAACTCGACATAGCGGCCACGCCGATACGCTTGAAAGTCGCGTTCGCGTTCGCCGTAGGCATCGTTCTTGTGGGCCTGCAAGATCGGCAAATAGGCGGGCAGCAAGGCATCGCCCACCGCGCGCAGCATCGCGAAGCTGCCGTCGAAGCCCAGCTCGCCGAAGTCGTCGAAAAACACCCCGCCGATGCCGCGCGGCTCGTCGCGGTGCTTGAGATAAAAGTACTCGTCGCACCACTGCTTGAAGCGCGGGTACTTGTCCGCGCCGAAGGGGGCAAGCGCGTCGCGGTTGGTGCGGTGAAAGTGCGCGGCATCGGCCTCGAAGCCGTAGTAGGGCGTCAGGTCCATGCCGCCACCGAACCAAGTCACCGGCTCACCGCCTGGAGGCAACGCGGCCAGCATGCGCACGTTCATGTGCACCGTCGGCACGAACGGGTTGACCGGGTGCAACACGAGCGACACGCCCATCGCCTCGAACGGCGCTCCCGTCAACTCGGGCCGGTGTTGCGTGGCCGAGGGCGGCAACACCTTGCCCTTGACGTGCGAGAAGCTGCAGCCACCGCGCTCGATCACCGTGCCGCCTTCGAGCAGTCTCGAGCGGCCCTCGCCTTCGAGCTTGCCGCCGGGTTCGCGCTGCCAGGCATCGGTGATGAACGGTCGACCGTCTTCGTGCGCGATCGCGTCGACGATGCGCGATTGCAGGTCGAGCAAATAGGCGCGAACGGCGTCGGTGGGTTGGGTCATGGCCTGAAGCAAATTGGTGACGCGAGCGCCGGGCGACGGGTGACCGGCCGATGCATGTCGCTCAACGCTCGATCGCGCGGTGACCGATGTCGCGACGGTATTGCGCGCCGTCGAAGTGAATGCCGCGCAGCACTTCATAGGCGCGCTGTTGCGCGAGCTCGACCGAGTCGCCCAGCGCCGTGACGCAGAGGACGCGACCACCCGAGGTGACCGGCCCGTCGGCACCGGGCGCCGTGCCCGCATGAAAGACCATCGCATCGGCCGCTTCTGCGGGCAACCTGCTGACGAGATCGCCCTTGCGCGGCGCGAGCGGGTAGCCGCTTGCGGCCATCACGACGCCGAGCGCGACGCGCCGGTCCCACTCGAGTGCGACCTGATCGAGCGTGCCGGCGGTGGCGTGCATCAGCACATCGAACAAGTCGCTCTTCAGCCGCATCAGAATGGGCTGTGTTTCGGGATCGCCCAGGCGGCAGTTGAACTCGACCGTGCGCGGCTGGCCGGCCGCATCGATCATCAGGCCGGCATAGAGAAAACCGGTAAAGACGATTCCCTCTTCGGCGAGTGCCGCAAGGGTCGGCTGGATGATCTCTTGCATCGCTCGCGCATGCACGTCGGGCGTGACCACCGGCGCCGGTGAGTAGGCGCCCATGCCGCCCGTGTTCGGGCCTTGGTCGGCGTCGCGCAGGCGCTTGTGGTCTTGGCTGGTCGCGAGCGGCGTGACGTTTTTACCGTCGCAGAGCACGATGAAACTCGCCTCTTCGCCTTCGAGAAACTCCTCGATCACGACCCGCGCCTGACCGGCGTTGTGTTGCACGCCGAGCTTGTTGGCCTCGGTGCCGTCGAGCATCCAGTCGACTGCCTCGTGGGCCTGCGGCAGGGTCATCGCCACGACCACACCTTTGCCCGCAGCCAGGCCGTCGGCCTTGATGACGATGGGCGCGCCGCGGGCTTCGACATAAGCGTGCGCCGCGGCCACGTCGGTGAAGGTCTCGAACGCCGCGGTCGGTATCTTGTGGCGCTGCATGAAGGCTTTGGCGAAGGCCTTCGAACTCTCGAGCTGCGCCGCCGCGCGGGTCGGGCCGAACACGCGCAAACCGCGCGCCCTGAAGGTGTCGACGATGCCACCGGCCAGCGGCCCCTCGGGCCCGACGACCGTCAGCGCGACCTTCTCGGTCTGCGCAAAATCAGCCAGCGCGGCGTGGTCGGTGATGGCGATGTTGGTCAAGCGAGGGTCGGCTGCGGTGCCGCCGTTGCCGGGGGCCACGAACACGGTCTTCACCTTGGGCGAAGCGGCGAGCTTCCAGGCCAACGCGTGCTCCCGCCCGCCGTTGCCGATCACCAGAACTTTCATGCCGAAATTTCGGCGTTATGGAACACCGCCTGCACGTCGTCGAGGTCTTCGATCATGTCGAGCAGCTTTTGCATGCGAGCGCCGTCTTCGCCTTCGAGCGCGATCTGGTTTTCGGCCCGCATCGTGACCTCGGCCAGCTCGGGCTTGAAGCCCGCGGCTTCGAGTGCGGTCTTGACCGCCTCGAATGCGGGCGGCGCGCACAGCACCTCGATCGCGCCATCGGGGTCGGTGACCACATCGTCGGCGCCGGCTTCGAGTGCGGCTTCCATCACTTTGTCTTCATCGGTGCCGGGCGCGAACACCAACTGCCCGACGTGCTTGAACTGAAACGCCACCGAACCTTCGGTGCCCATGTTGCCGCCGTACTTACTGAAGGCATGACGCACCTCGGCCACCGTGCGAACCTTGTTGTCGGTCATGCAGTCGACGATCAGTGCGACGCCGCCGATGCCGTAGCCTTCGTAGCGAATCTCTTCGTAACTCACACCTTCGAGGTTGCCGGTGGCCTTGTCGATGTTCTTCTTGACGGTGTCGGCCGGCAGGTTGACGGCCTTGGCCTTCTCGACCGCCAGGCGCAGGCGCGGGTTCATCGCCAGATCACCGCCGCCCAGCCGCGCCGCGACCGTGATCTCGCGGATCACCCGGGTCCAGACCTTGCCGCGTTTTTCATCCTGCCGCCCCTTGCGGTGCTGGATGTTGGCCCATTTGGAATGACCTGCCATGAAGGGATGTGGGCAACCGCTCGGTCGCCTTCGCTGGAAATGAAGCACCGATTTTAGGACGCTGCGCGAGGCCGATCGGCGCATCTCGATCGGCGCGGCGGCAACTGGCGTTCGATGCCCTCGGTCACCACGCCGCTAAACTGAAATTCTTCTTCGCTTCACGACTGCACCTCATGGCCGAGCCCCTCCTGATCGCACAGCGACTCGTCTCGCCCAACGAGTCGCTGGAGTGCTTTTTGCTGCCGGCGCTCGCCAACCGCCACGGCCTCATCACCGGCGCCACCGGCACCGGCAAGACGATCACGCTGCAAACGATGGCCGAGAACTTCAGCCGCATCGGCGTGCCGGTGTTCATGGCCGACGTGAAAGGCGACCTGACCGGCATCACGCAACCGGGCAAGGTCGGCGACAAACTCGCGGCGATCTTGAAAGAGCGCGGCATCGCGCCCTCTCCGTCTGTCGCCTGCCCGGCGACCTTGTGGGACGTGTTCGCGACCGACAAAAAGGCCAGTGGCCACCCGGTGCGCGCCACCGTCAGCGACATGGGGCCGCTGCTGCTCTCGCGCATGCTGGCGCTCAACGACATCCAGCAAGGCGTGCTGCAGCTCGTGTTCAAGATCGCCGACGACAACGGCCTGTTGCTGCTCGACCTGAAAGATCTGCGCGCGATGCTGCAGCACGTGGGCGACAACGCCGCAGCGTTCACCACCGAATACGGCAACGTCAGCGCCGCCAGCATCGGCGCGATCCAGCGCGGCCTGATGCAGATCGATGCGCAAGGCGGTGACCGCTTTTTCGGCGAGCCGATGCTCAACATCGCCGACTTCATGCAGACGGTTTCCGGCCGAGGCGTGGTCAACATCCTCTGCGCCGACCAGCTGATGAACAGCCCGCAGCTCTACGCGACCTTTCTGCTCTGGATGCTCTCTGAACTCTTCGAGCAACTGCCCGAGGTGGGTGACCTCGACAAGCCGAAGCTGGTGTTTTTCTTCGACGAAGCGCACCTGCTGTTCAACGACGCGCCGAAGGCCTTGATCGAGCGCATCGAACTCGTCGTGCGGCTGGTGCGCAGCAAAGGCGTCGGTATCTACTTCGTCACCCAGAACCCGCTCGATGTGCCCGACAGCGTGCTGGCCCAGCTCGGCAACCGGGTTCAGCATGCGCTGCGTGCCTTTACGCCGCGCGACCAAAAGGCCGTGAAGGCGGCGGCGAGCACGATGCGCGCGAACCCGGCGCTCGACATCGAAGCCGCGATCACCGAACTTGCAGTCGGCGAGGCGCTCGTCAGCCTGCTCGACGACAAGGGCCGACCGAGCGTGACCGAGCGCGTGTTCGTGATCCCGCCCGGCAGCCAGATCGGGCCGATCACCGCCGAGCAGCGCGCCACGCTGATCGCCGACTCGCTGGTCGCGGAGGTCTACGAGAAAACGGTCGACCGCGAGTCGGCCTACGAGACACTCAAGGGTCGGGTCGTTGCGAGCCCGACCCCACTCGGCGAGGTCGCGTCGACGGTCTTGCCGCCGACCGGCACGGCGAGCTTGCCTGGCGGCCCTTCTGCGGCCGGCAACGAAGGCGGCGGCCTGCTCGGTGGCTTGAAAGAGGTGCTTTTTGGCAGCACCGGCCCACGCGGTGGCAAGCACGAAGGTCTGGCAGAGGCGGCAGCGCGGTCAGCGGTGCGCACAATCGGCTCGAGCGTGGGGCGCGAGATCATTCGCGGCGTGCTCGGCAGCATCCTCGGCGGTGGCCGGCGGCGGTGAAGCGGCTCGTCTTCCGATCGACTTCGCAAACCCGCTCGCGACCTACGCTCTTCGGCGCCGCCGCCTCTGCCGTTGCAGCGATCGGGATGGCCGTGAACCGCGCGGGGACCGATCGGCCTGAACAAGTCGACGGCGGTCAGACCAACAGGCGCCCGCCAGTGCCTACGGCTGCCACGTCGACGAAGGCGCCGCCTTCACGCCGACCCCCCGCGTAGCTGACCCGCACGCCACCCAGGTCGAAGCTGTCGAGACCGGCGAGTGCCTTCAACACGCTGTCGCGATTGGCCGTCGGCCCGGCACGGCGCAGGCCTTCTCCCAGAACCTTCGCATTGAGGTAGCCCTCGAGACTGGGCAGCGAAAACTCGGTCTGGCCGCTGGCGGCCATATCGACTTGGTAAGGCCGCACCACTTCGAACTTGGTCGATAACGGTGAAGGCACGACGATCGAAAAACCCATGCCGCGCGAGAACGAAGCCAGCAAGCCGAGATTGGCCGCGCTGGCGCCTATCGACAGGCCGTAGATCGAACTCGCCGCGCCCGCGGAGCGCAGCGCTTTGACGAACGAAGGCGCCGTTCCAGAGAGCGCCATGATGACCACCTGCGGCGCGCTGCGTGCGATCTCGAGGGCGGCGGGCTCGACCTCGGGGCTGATCGTGTTGGGCGTGGTGGCGATCACCGCCGGCGTCAACTGGTGCCGGGCAATGGCCGCCTTGAAGGCCGCCAGCAAAGGCAGCCCGAAGGGGTCGTTCGGGTGAACGATGCCGATTCGGGTCATGCCCAACACGGTCGCCGTGGCCACCAATTTTTCGATTTCTTGCGCGTAGTTGGCACGGACCCAAAAGACGTTCGGCCCCGATTTGCCGCGCAGCCCGACTGTGCCGGTCAGCGGCCCGACGATCGCCAGGCCTTGCGCGGCTTCGATGACCGCCGCCGTTTGCCGCGTGCCCAGCGGATGCAAAACCGCGACGACGGCCGGGTCGGCCACGAGCGTGAGTGCATTCGTCTTGGCCAGTTCAGGGTTGAACTTGTCGTCGAGCTGTAAAAGTTCGACCCGCGCCCCGCCCACGCCACCACTCTTGTTCAGCGCTTCGAAGTAGGCCGATGCACCGGCATGCAAGCCGGCCCCGTTGGCTTTCTCGACGCTGCTGGAATCCAGCGTGCACCCCACCTTCAGGGTCTTGCCGGCCGCTTTAGCGATATGCACCGAGGCGATCGATGCGACGCCGCCCGCCAGGCACACCAACGCATTGCGGCGACTGGAAAGTTCGACTCGACGGGCCCTGAATCGATCTTGCATGACCACTCCGCTTCGCGCTGGTTCGGAGTTTCAATTTAACGTGGTCTGCAAGCTTTGAGCGAGACAAGAAATATGGAGTTGCAACTTCTGCACGAAAGGTGAACTGAAGTTGGCCTTGCTCCACCGAACTCTTCAGAAACGTGTCGTCAACTCCGTCAACCACGCCGGCGAGTGATCGACCACCCAGGCCTCGAAGTGTTTGTCGACGCCGCTCAAGATCGCCACGCCGATGACCAAGAGCGCCGCACCCAACGCCAATTTGCCGCGCTCGCCGAGACGCATCAAGCGACCGCGACTGCGCTGCATGGCCTCGCGCGACAGGCTGCCCACCACCACCAATGGGGTGCCGGCGCCCAGGCCGAACACCAGCATCAACAGAGCGATCTGACCGAGGTGGCTCCCCTGCGAAGCCAGTGTCGATGCAGCACCCAGCGTCGGCCCGACGCAGGGGCTCCAGACGACGCCGAGCACAAGGCCGACCGCGAACTGGCCCTGCCAACCGGTGCCCGAGATGCGCGCGAGAAAGTTGTCACCGGACAACGCGAGGCCCGAGGTTGCAGCAGCGAAGCGCATTTGCAACGTGGGCACGAGAAGAATGACGCCGAAAGCAATCAACAAGATCGCCGCACCGGTCCGCAGCGCTTGCGTGTCGAGCTCGATCGAAGCCCCCACCGTCGCGATGAAAAGGCCGACCGCCGTGAACGAGACAGTCAGGCCCACGGCGAGTGCAAGCGGGCCGAGGCGGTGCTGCGTAAGGGCCGTGGCGATCAGGATCGGCAGCAACGG
>JAYUWC010000272.1:0-4090 GCA_043753755.1 Rhizobacter sp. | reverse complement strand
GTTGGGCTCGCAAAGCACCTCGGCCAGAACAAGTTCAACGGGTTCGCACACCGCTAAGAAGCTGACCCGGTCTTTGCGGGGCAGGCGTTGGATCAAGTGGTTCTGAACGTCGGCCAAAGTGACTCCCGGTGGGATGGTGACGGCTGGCGGAACGAACCCACGCAGCGCCTTGCCACCGCCAAAACGAGCGGCGAACAAAGGAAGCGTTGGGCGCAAAACGTGGCCTGTGCGCGACTCTGCGCCCAGCGGATGCGTCACACCGTCTGCCAACGCACATAGCGGGGTGCTACGCACGCGACGACGCAGCTCCGGCCACTCTCTGGCCGCCGTCACTCGATCAAAAGCAGCCGCCGAGCCTTCCACCGCCTCGAGTGGTTCTATGTTCGCTAGCGCACAGACCCCGAATAGTTCATTCGAGAACCGTTGCACCCCGCAAAAGCGCCCGCCCGCCGTCCGAGCCAACGCTCAGAGCGAGGCCTCGATCAAACCGCGGTATTCGTCGCCCGTGGCGATCCGCGGATTGGTCTTGTGACAGTGGTCGGCGAGCGCGCCGCTGACGATGCGCTCGAACATTGCGGGCTCAACGCCCATCGCCGCCAGGCCCGAGGGCAGGCCCAGTCGCGCGTTGAGGTCACGAATCGCCTCGGCAACGTCATCGCCGCTCGTCAGGCCCATCGCGCGGGCCATGCGCGCGAGGCGCTTGTCTTTGACGACGCTCTCGGCACTGGCGTTGAAGGCGACCACGGCCGGCAAAAACATCGCGTTGAGCGTGCCGTGGTGGAGTTTCGGGTTGGCGCCGCCGAGGCTGTGCGAGAGCGAGTGCACCGCGCCCAGCCCCTTCTGAAAGGCCATCGCGCCCTGTATCGACGCGCTCATCATGTTGAGCCGGGCGTCGCGGTCGCCGCCGTCGCGCGTGGCGCGCTCGATGTGGGTCCAACCGCGCTCGAGGCCGTCGAGCGCGATGCCGTCGGCGGGCGGGTTAAAGGCGGGAGCCATGAAGGTTTCCATGCAATGCGCGATCGCGTCCATACCCGTTGCAGCCGTGAGACCGGGCGGCAGGCCGAGGGTGAGTTCAGGGTCGCAGATCGCCGAGCGGGGCAGCAAGTGCCAGGAGTGAAACCCGAGCTTGCGGTGATCGTCGGTGATGACGATGGCGCCGCGGGCAACCTCGCTGCCGGTGCCGGCAGTCGTCGGCACCGCAATGAGCGGCGCCGCGGCTTCGGTGATCCTGGCGCTGCCGCCTTCGATGGTTGCGTAAGTGACCAGCGAGCCGGGGTGCGTGGCCGCGATCGCCACGCCCTTGGCACAGTCGAGCGACGAGCCGCCGCCCACGGCGATCAAGCCGTCACAACCTCGGGCTCGGAACATTGCTGCGGCCTCGCGCACCGCTGCCTCGGTCGGGTTCGATGGCGTGCGGTCGTAAACAGGGCCGCGCAGCGACGCAGGCAACGCGTCGAGCACCTTCTGCAGCACGCCAGCCATTCGCACCCCGGCATCGGTGACGATCAAGGGCTTCTCGATGCCGACCCGCTCGCACTCGGCAGCGAGCAGCGCCCTGGCGCCGAACTCGAGGTGAACATGGGTGAGGTAGTAGATGAGTGCCATCGGGTGCCGTTCGGGTCGAGTGAGTCGGTGGTGGGCGACTGCTGCGCCCTTCAGGGTACTAGCCGAAAGATGGTTGTGCGAGTTGGGGATGCCCCCGAGCCGTCGACTTGCGTATCCTGTAGATCGTGTCGGGCACCCTGCCCGGTCATTTATCAAAAGAAGCATTTTCAAACTCATGCGTTACCGAATCGCCCTTTGCGGGTTCAGTGAGTTCGAGTACCGGGCGATGCACTTCTCGTTCGAACATCTGCCGAACGGATTCGGCGAGTCGGAGTACGACGTGGTGGATGCGCTCTCGGAAGCCGACTTCGCCGTGGTCGACGCCGACTCGAGCCCGGCTGTCAAAGGCGTGGTGATGTCGGGCCGGGTCGGGCAATCGGTGTTCGTCGGTCATGCGGCTCCCGATGGCGCGGCCTCGCACCTGCCGCGGCCGATCGACACCAAGCGCATCCTTCGTTCACTCGACGAACTCATCATCCGCCGGCGCCGGCCTGCGCGCTCGCGTTCGCAGGCACCCGCCGACCGCGAGCTGCCGACGCTGGAAGACGTGGTTGCGCAACCGCAAGCCGCCATCGAAGCGGCTGCCTATGCACCGCCGGCACCCGACCCGCTCGGCAGCCTGCCTCGCGTGCAGGCCAAGGCCGCGGCACGCGCAGCGGCGCGACGCGCGCGCTTGGCGAACCACCCTTTCGAGCCGGCCGATGCCGAACCGCTTCGAGACGTGCTGGTGCTCGATGCCGATAAGGATGCGGCCGCGCTACTTTGCGAGCTGCTCGAGCGATTCGGTTTTTCGACCCACGCCGTAGCGCAGATCGACGCAGCCGAAGCGCAGCTCGCGGTACGGCCGTATGCGGCGGTCTTCGTCGACGTAGCGCTAGACGACGAGGGTGTTTCCCTGCTGCAGCACATCCGCGCCTTGCCCGCCCCGTGGCCCCATGCCGGCCCGGCGTTGCTGATGGTGAGCGCCCCGCTCGACCCGATGGATTCGGTGCGCGCGGCGCTGGCCGGCGTGCCCAAGCCCTTGACCAAACCCGTCGCTCGTGGCGACGTGGCGCGAGCGCTCGAGAGCCACGGCGTCGCACTGCCCGCCGACGCGCGCCAGCGCTGATCGGTCGGGCGCCGACATCAAGCTCGGCGGGTCGTCCTACAGTCGCAGCGGCTCGGGCCGCGCATGCTCGATAGGCGCTGCCGGGAGCCGACCGGCGCGGCGCCCAGGAGACACGTCATGAGCAGAGCCAAATGGCCGCACTTGCCGGGGCAACGCCGTCGGTTTTCACGCTCGCCTCTTGCGTTCGTGATCGTGATCGCGTCCACCGCGTTGGGCGTGGGATTGCCACTCGAGAGCCGTGCGCAGGTGAGCCCATCGACCGCGGCCAGCGCCGCGCCTGCCGCGTCTTCGGTGGGCCGCCGCATCACCAAGCCGCCGGAGCGTCTGCGCTCACCCGAAGAAGCCGCCGACCGCGCCGCAGCACCTGGCAAATACCGGCCCGAGCGAGCCGTTGCGCCCCAGTTGAGCATTCCGTTCGGCAAGACCGAGCCGCGAGCCAAACCCGGCACGAACGCACCTCGGCCCGTCAACCCACCGCCGCGCGGTGGTGTCGACGATGCTGCCGCCCGTTGCTCGGCAGAAACCGATTCGCAGGCCCGCGCCGCCTGTCTTGAGAAGCTCTCCGACGCGCCGCGCAAACCACCCGGCTGATGGCATCGACGAGGCAAAACACTAATCGATCGTCGGTCGATGATCGATTCGTTTGCCCACCTTCACCGCATCACACTCGTCGAGCGACGCGGGCCGACGCTCGGCTCCATGGCGGCGCAAGCTCTCTTGCGTGCAGCGATCTGCCGCGGTAACACTCGAAGCCAGAATAGCGCCTGGATTGACCCCACATGAACGCCCGCCCCTCCCGCCGCCCGCTCTACAAATCGCTTTACGCACAGGTCATCACCGCGATCGTCGTCGGCGTGCTGCTCGGTCACTTCTCCCCCAGCGCCGGCGAAGCGATGAAGCCGCTTGGCGACGGCTTCATCAAGCTCATCAAGATGATCATTGCGCCGATCATCTTCTGCACTGTCGTCATCGGCATTGCCGGCATGGAAGACATGAAAAAGGTCGGCAAGACCGGCGGGCTTGCGCTGCTCTACTTCGAGATCGTCAGCAGCATTGCGCTGGTCGTCGGCCTGGTCGTGATCAATGTGGTGCAGCCCGGCCGCGGCATGAACATCGACCCGGCCTCCCTCGACACCAAGAGCATCGCGGCCTACACCGGCCCGGGCAAGATAACCTCGACCACCGACTTTTTGCTTAATGTGATTCCGAGCACCGTGGTCGATGCGTTCGCCAAGGGCGAGATTTTGCAAGTACTGCTTTTCGCGGTGTTGTTCGGCTTCGCACTACACAAGTTCGGCGGGCGCGGCACGCTGGTGTTCGACATGATCGAAAAAGTGTCCCATGTGCTGTTCACCATCGTCGGCTTCATCATGAAGG
>JAYUWC010000271.1:0-4119 GCA_043753755.1 Rhizobacter sp. | reverse complement strand
TCGGTGGGGTGGACGCCATCTGCCACATCGAGCCCTACGCCACGCAGTGTCTCTCGGCGCGAAAGGGTTCTACCGTGCTCTCTGATGGCAGCGACGTCTACGGCAAAAACTACTCCGACTGCGTGCTGGCTGTGCGCACACCGCTGATCGAGAAAAACCCGCAAGCGGTGAAGGCCGTGATCAAGGCCATGTTCGTGGCACAAAGCCAGGCCGAGGCCGACATCGATGCCGCGCTGCGCGACACGGTGGGCACCTACTACAAGACCTCGATGGAAGCCGCCAAGCTCGCGGCGAGCAAGCAGCCGATCATGATCGACCAGCGCAAGAACGGGCAGTTCATCCTCGATCGCGGTCAGTCGATGAAGGAGCTGGGCTACGTGAAAAAGCTGGCCCCGGCCGCGGCGATCGACTGGACGCTGCTCGAACAGGTGATTGCCGAAAACAAGGCGCTCTACGCCGGCCTCAAGCTCAAGACCACGGCCTGAATGGAGTTGGCGCACGCACAGGAGCCTGCAATGTCAGCTTTGCCAATGGCCGTCGCCAAACCGACTTTCGTCCCGCCACCCTTCGCCACCCGCGCCAAGGTGCTCGCCTTCGTGCAGCGCGCGTTATGGTGGATTGCGTCGGTGGGCACCTTCATCGCGATCTGGGAGTTCTGCTGGTGGCAAGGCTTTGCCGACCCGCTGATGCTGCCGCCACCCCACATGTTCCTGGCCAACCTGCCTGAGCAGTTCAAGTTCTTTGATCCGGCCGGCGCACGCAGCCTCGAAGAAGACGGTGGCGGTTTCTTGTCGGTGCTGGCGGTGATGGGCTGGACCTCACTGCGCGTGACGCTCGGCTTGGCGCTCGGCTTCACGGGCGCCGTGGGGGTGGGTTTGGCAATCCGGTTCTTCTCGGTCTTCGGCAAGCTCACGCTGCCGATGCTGACCCTACTCACGCCGATTTCGCCAGTGGCGTGGTTGCCTGTGGCGATCTTCATCTTCGGCATCGGCAACGTGCCGGCGATCTTTCTCGTGTTCATCTCGGTCTTCTTCATCATCGTGCTGTCGACGCTGTCTCAGATCGACGCGGTGCCTGCCGCCTACCTGCACGTGGCCCGCATCATGGGTGCGACCCGGCACCAGCAGTTTCGCCACGTGATCCTGCCGACCATCCTGCCCAGCCTGTTCGTCACGTTGCGGCTGAATCTTTTCGCGGCGTGGATGGTCGTGCTGATTGCCGAGGCGGTCGGCGTGGGCTCCGGCTTGGGGCAGATCGTGATGATGGCGCGCAACACCTTCAACGCGAGCCTGGTGTTTTTCACGATGACGCTGATCGGTCTGCTCGGCTTCTCGTTCGACCGAGGCTTGCTGTGGATTCAGCAACGCGTTCTGTGGTGGGTCGGCCCGTCTGCCATGGCAGGGAGCAAGTCATGATTCCAATGATCAGCCTGCGCAACATCAGCAAGGTGTGGAACCCGAATACGCCCAAGACACTCACTGCCATCGAGAACTTGTCGTTCGACGTGGCGCCCGGCGAATTCGTCGTGCTGCTGGGCCCCTCGGGCTGCGGCAAAAGCAGTTTGCTCTACATGGTGGCGGGCCTGGAGACACCAACCCAAGGCGAGCTCCAATGCGACGGCCTGCCGATCACCGGCCCCGGCACCGACCGCGGGATGATCTTTCAGGAAGCCTCGCTCTACCCCTGGCTGACGATCGCCGACAACGTGAGCTTCGGCCTTCGGTTGGAGGGCGTGCTGCCCGAGAAGCGGCGCCGCATCGCACAGGATCTGCTGCTCAAAGTGGGTTTGGCCGACGCTGCCAACAAGCGGCCCGATGAACTCTCCGGCGGCATGCGCCAACGTGCGGCGCTTGCCCGTGCGCTGGCGATGCGGCCCAAAGTGCTTTTGATGGACGAGCCTTTTGCCGCGCTCGACATCCAGACGCGCGCCAAGATGCAGGGCCATCTGCTCGAAGTGTGGCGTGCCAGTGGTGCCAGCGTGCTGCTGGTCACGCACTCGATCGAGGAGGCGCTGGCATTGGCCGACCGAATCGTGGTGTTCACCGCGCGGCCCGGGCGCATCAAAGAGATCGTGCCCGTGGATCTGCCGCGGCCGCGCTCAACACGCGACCCGCGCAGCATCGCGCTGCATCAACGGCTGGCCGACCTGCTGGCCGATGAAGTGGACCGCGCTTTCGCCGAACAAGAAGCCGCGATTTGAACCCGCCTGCCTTGCGAAAGCGAGGACCCCGTTCGCACGAGCTGCGGAATGCTTGTAATGGGTCAAGGCAGGCCGCGCCCAACATAAATCCGCACCCTGATTGGAGACTGAATGACAGCAGCCCTGGTACGCGCCAAGTGGATCGTCACCGGCGTACAAGACCGCCACAACGCCCACATCGTGAGCGACGCCGCACTCGCGCACGAGCACGGCAAAGTGGTTGCAGTGGGCGCATTCGACGAAATGCGAGCGCGCTTTCCCGACGCCCCCGTGACGCAGCACCCGCACCACGTGCTGCTGCCCGGCTTTGTCAACAGTCACCATCACGTCGGGCTCACGCCGCTACAGCTCGGTTCGCCCGACTGTGCCCTGGAGCTGTGGTTCGCAACCCGCATGTCGGCCCGCGACGTCGACATCTACCTCGACACGCTTTTCTCGGCTTTCGAGATGATCGCCTCGGGCATCACGACCGTGCAGCACATCCACGGCTGGATGCGCGGCAGCCTCGAGCAGGTGCATGGCGCGTCGAGCGCGGTGCTCAAGGCCTACCAAAGCATCGGCATGCGCGCCTCTTATTGCTACGCCGTACGCGAGCAGAACCGTTTGGTCTATGAAGACGATGCCAAGTTTTGCGCCAGCCTGCCTCGCGACGTGGGCGTGCCGCTGGCCGAGCACCTGAAGCAGGCGACGCTCAGCTTTTCGGATCATATGAAGCTCTACACGATGCTGCGCGACGAAAACAAGGGTCAGTCGCTCACCCGCATTCAGCTGGCCCCAGCCAACCTGCACTGGATCACCGACGAAGGCCTGATGGCGCTGGTCGAGCAGGCTCGGGCCGACGACGTGCCGCTGCACATGCACCTGCTGGAAACGGTCTACCAGAAAGAGTACGCCCGCCGGCGCACCGGCACCACCGCCGTCAAGCACCTGAACAAGCTGGGCGCGCTCGGGCCGTGGATGACGCTCGGGCACGCGGTGTGGCTGACCGAAGAAGACGTCGAGCTGGTGGCCCACAGCATGACCTGCGTGTGCCACAACTGCAGCAGCAACTTCCGCCTGCGCAGCGGTGTGGCGCCGATCAACGATCTGGCCAAGCGCGGCGTGACCATCGGCATGGGCCTTGACGAAGCGGGCATCAACGAAGACCGCGACATGCTGCAGGAGATGAAGCTCACCCTGCGCGCTCACCGCGTGCCCGGCATGGACGACGATGACGTGCCCAGCTGCCCGCAGGTGTTGCGCATGGCCAGCGAACACGGCGCCAAGACCACGGCGTTTCGCGGCCAGATCGGGCGGCTCGACCCCGGCATGCAGTTCGATGCCGTGGCCATCGACTACCAGGCTGCCACCTACCCTTACCAGGACGAAGACATCCCGGTGCTCGACGCGCTCATCCAGCGCGCCCATCAGCGCCATGTCGACACCGTCTACGTGGGCGGCGACCCGATCTATGCCCAGGGTCGCTTCAAGTACATCGACCGTGACAAGGTGCTGGGTCAGCTGGCCGAGCAGCTTTCTCGGCCGCGCACACCCGAAGAAGAAAAGCGCCGTCAGCTGGCGCGGGCAGTGTTTCCGCACGTTAAAAGTTTCTATGCCGACTACCTGCACGGCGAGCCACCGCGTCAGCCGTTCTACGGCCCCTCGTCTCGCACCTGAGCTGCACCTAGAAGCCGCGGTGCATCACCACCTCGCTCTTTCGACCCGGCACACCCGCCGAGCATGACGACATCCGAACTCGAACTCGTCCACGTCACCAAGCGGTACGGCAAGACGTGTGCGGTCGATCGCATCGACTTGAAGATCGATGCCGGCAGCTACTGTTGCCTGCTCGGCCCGTCGGGCTGCGGCAAGACGACCACCCTGCGCATGATCGCCGGCCACGAGCGGGTTAGCGACGGCGACATCGTGCTCGGCCCGCG
>JAYUWC010000270.1:0-4125 GCA_043753755.1 Rhizobacter sp. | reverse complement strand
ACGCGCTGGCGAGCCGATCGGGGTAGCTGGCAGTGACCAGATCGCAGCCCCACAGCGCCGAAAGAATCGACCAGAAGTGATTGCGCGGGTGCCCGTAATACTGCTGCGCCGCGAGCGAGGCAATGCCGGGAAAACTGCCGAGCACCACAAGCCGGGTGCGCGCGTCGATCACCGGCGCCAAACCATCAAGTACGGTCATGTCAGCTCCTCGACCGACGGATACGTCAGTCGATCCCCCGGGGGGATGCGGGCCGGCTTGGGGCGGCCCGGCGCTCGGCCCGCGCTCATGTCAGCCCCTCGACCGACGAGTACGTCAGCCCAGGCAACACTGCGCACACGTTGGCCGATGTCTGCTCGGCCAAAGCAGCGAGCGAGACGCTGCGCAGCGCGGCCAACACTTCGGCAATGCGCGGCAGCTGGGCCGGCTCGTTGCGCGCCTGGGGGTTGTCGACTCGCTCGGCGGCGGTGCGGTAGAGCCAGTGCGGCGGGATGTCGGGCGCGTCGGTCTCGAGCACGATCGCATCTGCCGGCAACGACTGCGCCAGGCGACGAATCTGCAGCGCACGGTCGAAGGTCATCGCCCCGCCGAAGCCGAGCTTGAAACCCATCTCGACGAACGCGCGCGCCTGTTGCTCGCTGCCGTTGAACGCGTGAGCGATGCCGCCGCGCACCGGCGTGCGACGCAGGTGCTTCAGCAAGGTGTCGGCCGAGCGCCGCACGTGCACGATCACCGGCAAGTCGAAACGGCGAGCCAGTTTGAGCTGCTCGGCATAGAAGTGAACCTGTTGTTCACGGTCCAGGCCTTCGACAAAATGGTCGATGCCGATTTCGCCGATCGCCACCAGTCGCAAATCGCGCCGGGTTGGGTCACATGCCGCTTCGAGCGCGTCATGAAGCGCACACAGGTCATCGTCGACCGCTTGCGCCGTACAGAGCGGGTGGATGCCCAACGCATAGACCAGCGCATGCCGGTGTGCGAGTTCGCGAACACGCGCGAAGTTGTCGCGCGCCACAGCCGGCAGCACGATCTGCGCGACCCCCGCGGCGCGGGCACGCGCGACCACGGCGTCGCGGTCGGCGTCGAATTCGGGCGCGTCGAGGTGGCAATGGCTGTCAATCCACATGGTAGCGATGATGCACTGCGTCTGTGCCCGACATGCCTGGTGAGCCCACGAGCACGCTGCGCTCAGCAAGGCTCTGGACTCATGTCATGCGATCTCGTTCCAGTGCCATGCTGATGTGGGTGCTGCAGCTCGTGTTACCCCTCAAAGCTCCGCGGCGGCGACCATGATCCATTGCGGCGCGAACCATCATCGAATGGCTTGGGCAGCGATGGCTGAGATCACAAAGGCAGGCACTTGCGATTTCGCTTGCCGGAACGACTACGGCGGATGCCGACGCTGACCTACAGGCTGGGTATGCAGCGCTTCTTACGCTCAAAGGCTCGATTCACCCCAGAAAGTCACCATGAACGCCAAACTTGTCCAAACCATCCGTGCCGCGCTGCTGGCCCCTGCGGCGGCGCTGTGCCTTATCGCCGTTTCACAAGCACAAACTGCCATGCCCATGGCACCTTCGGCCAGCATGCCGATGGACCGCATGCATCAGGGGGCCACCGGGTCGGGCGACATGAAGCAGTCGATGATGTCCGGCATGGACAGCATGAAGGGCATGCAAATGTCGGGCGATACCGACAAGGACTTCGCGATGATGATGAAGGTCCACCATCAGGGCGCCGTTGACATGGCGCAGATGGAGCTGGCGCACGGCAAGTCGCCCGCCATGAAAGCCATGGCCACCAAGATCATTGCGGCGCAGAAGAAAGAGATTGCTCAATTCGATCGCTGGCTGGCGTCGCAGAAGTAAGCGTCCGACAAGGAATCGAGCTCCTGGGCTCACATGACGAAGTGGATGCGCACAGTCAGTGCGCGCTAGGAGAACTCGATGACCGATACCAAGAGCGGCGGGTCCGTGCCCGCACTCGCACCTCCCGCAGTGCAGCTCGACGGCGTGGCTGCAAAGTCATGTTGTTGCGCTGCTGCGAGCGCCGAAACAAAGCCTGCAAACGGAGCAGCGCCGAGTCAGTTGAAAGACCCGGTGTGCGGCATGAGCGTCACCGCGCAGTCCGAACACACGCTGCAGCACGACGGCGCCACCTTTTATTTCTGCTCCGCCGGCTGCCTGAGCAAGTTCGCGTCCGACCCCAAAAAATATCTGGCGAAGTTGCGTGAGGCGCCGCCAGTCGCGGCGGAGGCGCCTGCTCTGCCTGATATCGCCGAAGCGGCGGTAGAAGGCGCGATCTACACCTGCCCGATGCACCCCGAGGTGCGTCAGGACCACCCGGGGGCGTGCCCCAAATGTGGCATGGCGCTCGAGCCCGAGATGCCGACGCTCGACGAGGGCGAGAGCCCGGAGTTGACCGACTTTCGGCGGCGATTCGTCTGGACCCTGCCGCTCACCATCATCGTCACCGTGCTCGCGATGGCGGGCCACCGTCTGCCGTGGTTCGGCATGGCGACGGGGCGGGCAATGCAGAGCTGGATCGAGCTCGTACTGACGCTGCCGATCGTGCTGTGGGCGGGCTGGCCGTTCTTCGAGCGTGCGGTGCAGTCGGTCGCGAACCGCAGCCCGAATATGTGGACCTTGATCGGTCTGGGCACGTCGGCGGCTTTCGTCTACAGCGTGGTTGCAACGGTCGCGCCGGGTGTGTTTCCGGCGTCGTTCGTGTCGATGGGCCGGGTGTCGGTGTATTTCGAGGCGGCGGCCGTGATCATCTCGTTGACCTTGCTCGGTCAGCTGCTGGAGCTGAAGGCGCGTTCGCAAACTTCGGCGGCAATCAAGTCGTTGCTCGGCCTGGCGCCCAAGACGGCCCGCCGGATCAAGGCCGACGGCAGCGAAGAAGATGTCCCGCTGACCCACGTTCATGTCGGCGACGCGCTGCGTGTGCGCCCTGGCGAGAAGGTTCCCGTCGACGGTGTGGTGCTCGAAGGCAGCAGCGCGGTGGACGAATCGATGCTGACCGGCGAGCCGGTTCCGGTGACCAAACGCATCGGCGACAAGCTGATCGGCGCGACCATGAACACCAACGGCGCGCTGGTGATGCGCTCGGAAAAGGTCGGTTCGCAAACCGTGCTCGCCAGCATCGTGCAGATGGTCGTGCAAGCGCAGCGTTCCAAGGCGCCGATGCAACGCATGGCAGACCAGGTGGCCGGCTACTTCGTGGTCACGGTGGTCGGCATCGCGCTGCTGACCTTCGTGGTGTGGGGCGTGTTCGGGCCCGAGCCGAGCTGGGTCTACGGCCTCATTAACGCCGTGGCGGTGCTCATCATTGCCTGCCCCTGCGCGCTCGGTCTGGCCACGCCGATGTCGATCATGGTCGCTACCGGCAAAGCCGCAACGCAGGGCGTGCTGTTCCGCGATGCGGCGGCGATCGAGAACTTCCGCAAGGTCGACACGTTGATCGTGGACAAGACCGGCACGCTGACCGAGGGCAAGCCGAGGTTCGACCGCGCCGTGCCCGCGCCCGGCTTCACGGAGATCGAGGTGCTGCGCCTGGCGGCCAGCCTCGATCGAGGCAGCGAGCACCCGCTGGCCGACGCCATCGTCAACGCCGCCCGCGAGCGAGGGCTCGTGTTCGACAAACCCGAGGGTTTCGAGTCGAGCAGCGGCATCGGCGTGCGCGGTCGGGTGGGCGGCAAGGCGCTGGCGCTCGGCAACACGGTGCTGATGCAGCAACTCGGCATTCCGGTCGAGGCGCTGACGACGCAGGCCGAGGCGCTGCGCACTGAAGGTGCCAGCGTGATGTTTTTGGCTGTCGACGGCACGCTGGCGGGCCTGCTGGCCGTGTCCGACCCGGTCAAGGCCAGCACCGCCGAAGCGCTGGCAACGCTGCGGTCCACCGGCATGCGCGTGATCATGGCCACCGGCGACGGCCTGACAACCGCCAAGGCGATTGCAGCCCGGCTCGGCATCGACGAGGTGCACGGTGAAGTGAGGCCGGCGGACAAGCTTGCGCTGGTCGAGAAGTTGCAGCGCGAGGGCCGCGTCGTCGCGATGGCCGGCGACGGCATCAACGATGCGCCGGCTCTGGCGCGGGCCGACGTGGGTGTGGCGATGGGCACCGGC
>JAYUWC010000269.1:0-12383 GCA_043753755.1 Rhizobacter sp. | reverse complement strand
GCAGCACGCTGGCGGCGGGGCGCGCTTTGCAGGTCGATCAGTCGACCGTGCAGCGCCGGCTGGTGGAGCTGGAGCGGCGCCTCGGCCAGTCGCTGGTGCAGCGGCAACCCAGCGGCTACCGCCTGACCGAGTTCGGCGAAGCGCTGCTGCCGTTCGCGGAACGCATCGAGCAGGCGGTGCTCGCTTTCGAGCAGCAGCTCGCGGCGCTGAAGGCCGATGTCACCGGCGTGATCCGCATGACCTGCCCCGAGCCGATCGTGCTGCGCATCACCCAGGCCGGCTTGCTCGACCGCTTCCACGCGCGCCACCCGGGCTTGCGGGTGCAGTTCGTGATGAGCGACCGCTACCTCGATCTCAAGCAGGGCGATGCCGATGTGGCGCTGCGCTCCGGCGACACCGAAGACGACGAGCTGCTCGGCCGCAAGATCGCCGATTCGCTGTGGGCGGTGTACGCGAGCCGGGGGTACCTCGAGCGCTTCGGGCGGCCGGCCGGCACCTGCGACCTGCGACAGCATGCGCTGGTTGGCTTCGACGACACGCACGCGAAGCACCGCGTCGCGCAGTGGCTCGCCGCGGTGGCGCCCGGCGTCGAACTCGCTGGGCGCTGCCACAGCGTGCTCGGGCTGGTCGATTCGGTGAAAGCCGGCGTCGGCATCGCGCCGCTGCCGGTGGCGCTCGGCGATGCCGAGCCCGACCTCGTCCGCGTCATCGACGTCGTGCCCGAGCTGACGCGCGCCTGGCGGCTGCTCACCACGCAGGCGCTGCGCAAGACGCCACGGGTCTCGGCGTTCTTCGACTTCGCCGTCGAGGAGATCGAGACGCTGCGGTCGATTCTGACGGGGTGATGCCTGACATCGCGATGGCTCCGCCGTAGACTGCGCGGCAGAATCGAACAGACGCGCAGGGAGAATCGATGTCCTATGACTACAGCTCGGAGTCCAAGCTCCTCGAGTTGCCCAACCCGTATCAGCTGCAGAACCGCCTGCTTTGGTTGTGCGCGGCGGTACTGATGATCGGCGGTGTGACCGCCCTCTTCTGGGCCCGCGCCGCGATGCAGGAGAACGCGCTGCGGCTCGTCGCCGGCCCGTTGATCGCCGGGCTCGCGATGATCGCCGCCGGGCTCGTCTGCGCCGCCACCTCGGCGCGCCGCATGCGCTTCTTCTTCGGCCGCGGCCGGCCCAAGTCGCTCGCGCCCGACCTGCCGGTGGGCGCCAACGGCGGCTCGAAGGCCGCCGATGCGGTGAAGGAAATTCTGCGCCAGGGCGGCATCACCTACCCCGAACCGCAGGGCGCCATCGAAAGCATGCTGTACCACTGGGCGCCCAAGCTGATCACCGCGCCGCGCGAGGTGCAGTTCCAAGCGCAGCGCTATGTGTTCAACCTCACGGCCATCGTTGCCACGCTGGCGAGCTTTGTGGTCTCGTGGTTGGCCTTCGGCACCGAGACCAGCCGGCCGTGGATCGGCTTGCTTTACTTCGCGTTCGGCCTTTTCGTGCTGCTCAAGCCGATCGTTTCGGGCGACCGCGCGCGGCTTTCACGCGTGACCTTGGTCGGGCTGATCGCTGCGGCTATCCTGGCGCCGGTCGCGATCGGGCTGCTCGGCACTCGGCTGCCGTCGTTGCACGGGTTCGAGCCCAGCGTGCAGACCTTCGTGATGCTGATCGGCTCGCTGGTCGCTTGCAGCTTGGCCGTGGTGGCCGTGCTCGCGCAGGTCGAAAGCAGCCCGCAGACACGCGCCAGCGTGCTGCAAAGCCGCGTCTCGATGAACGCGCCGCCGGCCAGCCTGATGGACGAACTCGACCGCCTGATGCAAAGCGCCTGGACCGAGACCATCCCGAACCGCCGCTACGCCCGCATCGAGCCGGTAACGAACGCCGCGACCGCCAGCGGCAGCTTCGCCGGCGAGTTGTTCGAAGAGAGCCAGCCGCTGCCCACGCCGGGCACCAAGGCGCCGTCGTTCGGCGCAGCGCTGGCCGAGCCGCGGCACCGCGCGCTGCTGATGCTCGACTTGTTCGCGACCGTGCTGGTGATCGTGGCGGTAGCGATGTCGCTGACCTTCGTGCGCGAATTCGACGTCAGCGCGCCCTGGCGCGACAACCGCTTCTCGCTGATCGGCACCTCGGCCATCCTCGCGGTCGTGGCGGCGTTTTGCTTTCAGGCGGCATCGAGACTCTGGGGCCGTTTCGACTTCGAGTCGGTGCTGGTCTGGGTCGAGATGGTCGGCACTTATCAAACCTCGCGAATCGGCACCGGCAACAACTTCGCGAGCCGCATGAACACCGAGAACGATCTGATCCGCACCGAGGCAATGACGCTGCGGGTCTGGCGCGCGCGCATCGAATCGGTGGTGTTCGGCAAAGACGATGTGCGGCAGGTCACCGCGATGTTTTCGACCGAGCAAGACGCCCGTGCGCTGGCCGACGAGCTGACCGCTTTCGCACGCAGCCAAAGCGTGCTGGTCGCACCCGGCAGCCGCGAAGATCAGGCCCGCATCGCCGCGCTCGGTGCGGGCGAGCGCGCGCTGCTGCCGCCGGGCGAGGGCGCCGGTGCCGCTGCGCAGGTGCAGCAGCATCTGCAGGCTGCAGCGGCGATCGCGTCAGCGGGTGGGGTCTCGGCAGTGGCGGCCACCGCAGCAACCGCGAGCGGCGCGCGCTTCTGCGTCGATTGCGGCGCCGAGGCGCCGAGGGGCGCCAAGTTTTGCCCTAACTGCGCGGCGCCCTTGACGCGCGCCTGAGCGCTCAGCCGGCCTTCTTTTCGACGTGACCGCCGAACTGAAACCGCATCGCACTCAGGATGCGGTTTTCGAACTCGGCCTCGCCGCGTGAGCTGAAGCGCGAGTAGAGCGCGGCCGTGAGCACCGGCGCCGGCACGGCTTCGTCGATCGCGGCTTGAATGGTCCAGCGGCCTTCGCCCGAATCGGAGACCCGGCCGCCGAACTTCGTGAGTTGCGGGTCTTCGTTGAGCGCCTGCGCGGTTAAGTCGAGCAGCCAGGAGGCGATCACGCTGCCGCGGCGCCAGACCTCGGCCACGTCGTGGAGCGGCATGTCGTAGCGGTAGTGTTCGGGGTTGCGCATCGGCGTGGTCTCGGCATCGATCTCGTGCACGCCACTGCCGATGTTGGCGCCGCGCAAGATCGACAGGCCCTCGGCATAGGCCGCCATCATTCCGTACTCGATGCCGTTGTGAACCATCTTGACGAAGTGGCCCGCACCGCTGGCGCCGCAGTGCAGGTAGCCGTGCTCGGCGGTGCTCTGACCATCCCGGCCCTTGGTGAGGGCGATCTCGCCGATGCCGGGCGCGAGGGTCGCGAAGATCGGGTCCAGCCGCTCTACCACCGGCGCCTCGCCGCCGATCATCATGCAGTAGCCCCGCTCCAGACCCCACACGCCGCCGCTGGTGCCGACATCGACGTAATGAACGTTTTTTTCAGCCAGCGCCTTGGCGCGGCGAATGTCGTCGACGTAGTGCGAGTTGCCGCCGTCGATCAACGTGTCGCCCTCGTCCAGCAGCGGCAGCAACTCGGTGATCGTATCGTCGACGAAAGCGGCCGGCACCATCAGCCACAGCACGCGCGGCGGCGCGAGTTGGGCGACCTGCGCGGCAAGCGAGTCGGCGCCGGTCGCACCGTCTTTCACGAGCGCTTGCACAGCCGCCGGCGCGCGGTCGAAAGCGACGCAGTCGTGCCCGCCGTTCATCAGGCGCCTGACCATGTTCGCGCCCATCCGGCCGAGGCCGATCATTCCGAGTTGCATTGCAGGCTCCTGTCTGTGCGCAAAGCGCGAATCGTGGCATCGTAGTCGCCGGCCCGATACTCGCTGCAATCGCATTCAAGCCTCACGCCATCCGATGAATCCCACCCGCGACACGATCGAAGCAGCCGCCCGCCGCATCGCCCCCCACGTACGCGAAACGCCGCTCTGGCGCCTGCCCGGCGCGGCGCTCGGCGTGCCGGCGGCAACCGACGATTTCGAAGTCTGGCTGAAGCTGGAACACTTGCAGGTCTCGGGCAGCTTCAAGGCTCGCGGCATGTTCAACCGGCTGCTCGCCAATCCGATCCCGGAAACGGGCGTGATCGTGGCGTCGGGCGGCAACGCCGGCATCGCCACCGCCGTGGCCGCGCGTGCACTCGGGGTGCGGGCCGAAGTGTTCGTGCCCAGCATCTGCTCGGCGGCCAAGCGCGCGCGGCTCGTGGCGCTGGGCGCCGAGGTGGTGGTCGCCGGCAGCGTCTATGCCGAAGCGCTCGAGGCCTGCGCGGCGCGCCAACGTGAATCGGGTGCGTTGATGACGCATGCCTACGACCAACTCGAGGTCGTGGCCGGCGGCGGCACGCTCGCCCGCGAGCTCGAGGCGCAGGCCGGCGCCGCACCCGATGCGGTGCTGGTCAGCGTCGGTGGCGGCGGGCTGATCGCGGGCATCGCGTCGTGGTTCACCGACCGCACGCGCGTGATCGCACTCGAGCCCGAACTGGCGCCGACCTTGCGCCGCGCGCGCGAACACGGCGCGCCGGTCGATGTGGCCGTCAGTGGCATCGCCGCCGACTCGCTGGGCGCGCGCCGCATCGGCCGGATCGCCTGGGCCGTGACGCAGCAGCACGTGCACGAGGCGCTGCTGCTCACCGACGACGCGATCCGCGCCGCGCAGCGCTTTCTTTGGGACGAGTTCAAGCTCGCCGTCGAGCCTGCTGCGGCATTGCCGCTGGCCGCGCTGCAGACCGGCGCAGTGCGGCCGCGCGCCGGCGAGCGCATCGCTTTGATCGTCTGCGGCGCCAACGTCGAGTTGGCTTCGATCACAAGTTCTGCAAACCACCCAGGAGCACCCGCATGACCATCGACATCGACTGCTACAGCGACCCACTCCGGCCACTGGCCGAAGCAACGCAAAGGCGTTGCCTGATGCGCGCCGGCAACTTCGTCGCGACACACGGTCTGTCGCGCCGCAGCATGTTGGGTGGTCTCGGGGCGCTCGCGCTGCCGTGGCTCGCCGGCTGCGCGACGCCGCTGCCGCTGCTGCCTGCCCCGCCAACCGATGCCGCCGCCGCGGCCCGCCTGCGCGAGAGCGCCGAGGCCCATGGCCTGGCCGCGTATCGGCAGCTCACCGACATCAACATCGCCTACACCGGCGAGTGGCGGCCGCTGATCGACGGGATTCAACCCGAGGTCGTCGACGCCGGTTTTCGCGGCAGCTCGCAGGAGCGCTTGATGCCGCGGCTCGGCATCAATGCACAGGCCTACCGCGGGCCCAAAGGCGACAAGTTCGTGGCGTGGCGGCGTGGGGCGGGCGGCAGCGATCTGGGCGCGGTCGGCGTCTGGTTCAACGGCACGCGCAGCAGCAACCCGGCGCAATTGCAGGCCGCGGCGTTGGTCGCCGAGGGCTACGGTCTTTTCTTGCTCGGCCCGCTGTGGCTCACCGACCGCTCGCTGAGCACGCGCCTGGCCGGCACCGAGCGGGTCGATGGGCAACTGTGCGACGTGGTCGAGGTCTGGCTGGTGCCCGGCCTGGGCCAAATCGCGGGCGACCGTGCGGCGCTGTGCATCGCCCGTGACACCCAACTGACCCGGCGCGTGCGCTTCACGCTCGAGGGTGCGGCCGGCACCAAAGGCGCGGTCGCCGAGGTCGACACCTTCGAGCACGAGAGTCGCTTCGGTGTGATGTGGCCGATGCGCTCGTTCGAGCGCGTGGTGCACCCGATCGCCTTGCCCGCACACGACTGGCGCATCGTCGGGATCGACGTCAACCGCGGCTACCCGGCCAGTGCGTTGGCCGGGCCCAACTTCAGCGGCGCCGCGGCGGCGCCGGCACGGCCGATTTGAGGCGAGCGAAAACACATTCGGGCACGCTTTCGAGAGCGGTCGATGGTGTCTGCCTGCCTAGAATTCGACCCTCGTTCAGTCCCTGTGATCCGCACCGTGGGTGCGTGTTTTTTGCCGATGAGTCAGACCGCCCTGCAACCCAAGAAGCTTTTGGCCGAGCGCCGCGCCGGCCCCGACCGCCGGGCTACCGAAGGCCCGCCCCCCGGTCGACGCGAACGCCGCCGTGGGATCGAGGCCCGCAGACCCGAAGTGAGCGAGCTTCAACTATCGAGCGCCGAGTGGGCCGCGCTGAATGCAGCCGTGATGCCGTCGGCGCCCAAACTGCCGCCGGCTTAAATCAGCGCGGTCATTTTCCGTAAACGTCGAAGTCGAAGTACTTGGACTGCAACTTTTTGTAGACGCCGCCCGCGCGTACCGCTTTGATCGCCGCGTTGAACTGGTCGCGCAGCGTCGCTTCTCCCTTGCGGATCGCCACGCCCACGCCGGTGCCGAAATACGCCGGGTCGTCGTACACCGGCCCGGTGAACGCATAGCCTTTGCCGGCCGGCAACTTCAAGAAGCCGACGTCGCCGGCGACCGCGTCGACCAGCGTGGCGTCGATGCGGCCGGAGGCGAGATCGAGAAACACCTCGTCTTGTTTGGTGTAGCGCACGATGGTCGCGCCGCTGAACTTGTCGGTCGCGAAACGGTCGTTGATGGTGCTGCGCTGCACGCCGATCTTCTTGCCCTTGAAGCTGGCGGCCGAGCCGTCGATCACGGCCCCGACCTTCGCAATCAGACGGTTCGGGGTGTTGTAGTACTTGTCGGAAAAGTCGACCACTTTCAGCCGCTCGGGCGTGGCCGACATCGAAGCCACCACCGCATCGATCTTGCGCGCCTGCAGCGCCGGGATCATCGCGTCGAAGTCTTGTTGCACCAGCGTGCACTGGGCCTTCATCTGCGCGCAGAGGGCATTGGCGATGTCGATGTCGAAGCCGACGATTTTGCCGTCGGCGCCGACCGAGCTGAACGGTGGGTAAGCGCCCTCGACACCGATGCGCAGCTTGGGCGCATCGGCTGCCGAAGCGAACGTCATGACGAAGGTCAGGGCCAGCGTGGTCAGCAGATTTTTCATCGGGAATAGGCTCCGTTCTTGAGGGCAGCGCGGGCCGCCCGAGGCCCGAACTGTAGCGGTCCCGCCTGCCCGCGCGGCACGGCCTTCGGTGTTCAAATTCGGCGCTTGCCGCCCACGCGCGGCCCCCCTTTCGACCCAGCCCCATGACTGCCGCACAAGCCACCTTCGCCCCACCGGCCACCGCCCCGCGCTGGGCCTGGCTGCCGCCGATCGGTAGCAAGCGCTACTACCTGATGCTGGGCCTGCTCGGCGCTTTCGTGCTGGGGCCGCTCGGCGGAGTGACCGCTTCGTACATGAACTTCTCGCTCGGCTTTTTTGTCGGCGGGCAGGTGCTCGCCGGCATCCTCGGTTCGACCGTGACCCTGGGCTACGGCCCCGAGGGCAAACACGGCGCCAACTACATGCAGACCGCGGCGGCTTCGGTCGCCGGCATGGCCGGCATGGGTGTGCTGATTCAGGCGATGGTCTGGATGGGCCTGCCGCAGCCGCCGCTCTGGCAGCTGGTGCTGTTCATGGGCGCGATCGGCATGTTCGGCGCCGGCGTCGGCATGCTCTACACGCCGGTGCTGGTCGACCGCCTGCAGCTCACCTTTCCGTCGGGCCTGGCGGTTGCCAACATCCTGCGCGCGCTGACCGACCCGGTGCTACTGCGGATGTCGATCGCGCGCCTGGGCACCGGCATGGGCCTCGGTGTGGTCGGCGGCCTGGGTGCGGCCAAGCTCGCTTTTCTTGGCGCGATCGACCTCTCGACCTCGACCCTGGGCGCGGGCATGCTGGTCGGCGCACGCATCGGCATCGCAGCACTCGTGGCCGGGCTGACGGGCACGTTGTTGATCCCCTACTTCATCTCGATCGGCTGGCTGCAGAGCGGCGAGCCGTTCCGCAAGATCACGTTCCTGATCGGCCTGGGCCTGATCATGGGCGCGGCGATTCTCGACATCGGCTTGATCCTGGTCGAGGCGGCGCAACGCTTGCGCGGCCCGCGGCCTGCGGCTGTGGTCGAGCCCGGCGACGACTGGAAACGAACCCACACCGGCCGCCTGATCGCCTGGGTGGTGTTCTGGGGTGCGCTCGTGGTGTGGGTCGGCGCGAGCCTGCTGCACCAGCCGGTTTATTTCATGGCGATCGCGATGCTGCTGGTGTTCGTGTTCGCGATGGTCAACGGCATCTCGCTCGGCATCAGCGATTCGAACCCGATCTCGTCGGCCTTCGTCACGGCGGTGGTGTTGATGGCGGCCCTCGGCTTGAAAGACCCGGTCGTCGGCCTGATGGCCGGCGGCATCTTGCTGGTCGCGTGTTCTGTGGCCGGCGACATGCAGCAAGACCGCTCGACCGGCTGGCGCCTGGGCACGCCGCGGGTGATTCAGTTCAGGTTTCAGGTGATGGGGCTGGTGGTGGGCGCGATCTTGTCGGTCGGGTTCGCCAAGCTCTTCATGAGCGCCTACCCAGTGCTGGCGCTCGACCAGACGGTGCTGAAAGCGGCCGAGCAATCGTCGCAATGGCAGTCGACGATGACGTATAAATTCGTCGGCGTGCTGCGCAGCCTGACCGACGACAAGCCGTACCAACGCCTCGCGATCGGCCTCGGCATCTTGATCGGCCTCGGGGTGCAAGTGGCGCGCAAGCTGCTGTTCGCGAACGCCGCGTATCGGCGCTTCAAGGTCCACGGGCGCACCGGCGCGATCAGCGATTTTTTGATCGACGCGGTGCTGCTGCCCTCGCCCTACGCTTACTCGTTCGGCACATTTCTCAGCCTCGCGACCTCCGTCTGGTTCGCGGCCGGCGGCGTCATCGCGGGCGTGTCGACCTGGCTCGGCGAGCGCGGCACCCGCCGCGCCGAAAACGGCCCGAACGGCGCCGCACTCGGCGACGACATGAGCACCACCTCGCTGCTCGGCGGCGGGCTGATCGCCGTCGATGCACTCGCCGCGCTCGGCCTCGGCATCGTCGGCCTGGCGGCGACCGTGGCCGGTTGAGGCTCGCGGTGAACGCGGTGCCGCCCCGCATCAGCGGGCGTCAAACCGCCGGGCTTTAGACCGCGCTCTTGCGCGCCGCGCCGAGATAGGTGTCGATCACGCGCGGGTCGCAGGCCAGTTCGGCGGCCGGGCCCTGGAGCGCGATCTCGCCCATCTCGAGCACGTAGCCGTGGTCGGCGACCTCGAGTGCAGCGCGCGAGTTTTGCTCGACCAACAAGATGGTCACGCCGGTCGCGCGCAGCCCTGCGATGATGCGAAAGATTTCTTTGACGACCAGCGGCGCGAGGCCGAGGCTGGGCTCGTCGAGCATCAGCAGTTGCGGCTTGCTCATCAGCGCACGGCCGATCGCGAGCATCTGACGCTCGCCGCCCGAGAGCGTGCCGGCGAGTTGGGTGCGCCGCTCCTTCAACCGCGGGAACAGCGCATACACCTCCTCCATCGCCGCGGCACTCTCGTGCTTGTCGAGGCCCACCTGCCGCGCTCTCAGCCGATAAGCACCCAGCAGCAGGTTGTCTTCGACCGGCATGCTGCCGAACAGCGCGCGCGTTTCGGGCACCAAAGCGATGCCCTGCATCACGCGCTCTTCGAGCGTGTCGAAGGTGATCGACCGGCCCTGGTAGGCCAGACCGCCGCGCGCCGGCAACACGCCCATCAGCGCGTTGAGCAGCGTCGACTTGCCGGCACCATTGGGCCCGATCACGGTGACGACGCTGCCAGCGCGGGCCTCGAGATCGATGCCGTGCAAGACCTCGGCACGGCCGTAGCCCGCGTGCAGCTCGGTGACTTCGAGAAGCGCGTCTTGGATCATGACGTCAATGCTCGGTGCCGAGGTAGGCCGCGCGCACCGCGGGGCTGGCTTGCACTTCTTCGGGCGTGCCTTCGATCAGCTTGGTGCCGAACTCCATCACGACGATGCGGTCGACGAGGCCCATCACCAGGTCCATGTCGTGCTCGACGAGCAGGATGCTCAAGCCCTCGCGGCGCAACTGGCGCAGCACATCGGCGAGCGCTTGTTTCTCCTTGAAGCGCAAGCCGGCGGCGGGCTCGTCGAGCAGCAGCAGCGTGGGGTCGGCGCACAGTGCGCGGGCGATTTCCATCAGGCGCTGCGGCCCGAGCGCGAGGTTGCCGGCGAGCTCGTGCATGGCGCTCGCCATGCCGATGCGGCGCAACTGTTTCTCGGCCTCCTTGAACAGCTGGCGTTCCTCGGCCCGATCGAGCCGCAGCATCGCCGCGCCCACGCCGCACGAGCCCCGCAGGTGCGCGCCGAGGGCCACGTTCTCGAGCACCGTCATGCCGGCGATCATCTTGACGTGCTGGAAGGTGCGCGAAACACCGCGCTCGGCGATCCGCCGCGATGGCAGCGAATCGATGCGCAGGCCGAGCAAGGTGACCGAGCCGCGCGTGATGGGCAGCACGCCGGTCACGAGGTTGAAGGTGGTCGACTTGCCGGCGCCGTTCGGCCCGATCAGGCCGAGGATTTCGCCGGCACGCACCTGAAAGCTCACGTCGTTGACGGCCACCAGCCCGCCGAACTCCTTGCGCGCATCTTTGACGTCGAGCACGACCTCGCCGTGCGGTGGCCGCGCGCGCTCGGGCAGCGCGGGCGCATCGGCCCAGTCGACCTTGCGTCCCAGCCTCGGCAATCGCGCTTCGATGAAGGCCCAGATGCCGTCGCGCGCGAACTGCAGCACGAGCACCAGCAAAATTCCGAACACGATGATTTCGTAGTTGCCGCTGCCACCGATCAACCGGGGCAGCCAGACCTGCAGTTGGTCTTCGAGCACCTTCACCACGGCCGCGCCCATCAGCGCGCCCCACACGTGGCCGACCCCGCCGATCACCGCCATGAACAAATACTCGATGCCCATCTTCAACCCGAAGGGCGACGGGTTCACGGTGCGCTGGAAGTGCGCGAACAACCAGCCCGAGATGCTCGCGAGCATGGCCGCGAGCACGAAGGCCATCACCTTGGTGCGGAAGGTGTCGACGCCCATCGCCTCGGCCATCGCCCGCCCGCCCTTGACGGCACGCAGCGCGCGGCCGGTGCGCGAATCGAGCAGGTTATTCGCCGCGAGTGCGGCCGCCACGACGATCGCCCAGAGCAAGTAGAAAAAACTGCGACCGGTGTTGAGCTCGGTGCCGAAAAACTTCAGCGCCGGCACGCCGAGCAGGCCGTCGTATTTGCCGAGCGCGTCGATGTTGCCGAGCAGGTAGTAGAGCGACAGGCCCCACGCGATCGTCGCGAGCGGCAGGTAGTGGCCCGACATGCGCAACGTGATCCAGCCGAGCACCAGCGCCGCGACCGCCGTGAACGCGAGGCCGATCCAGACCGTGAGCCACGGTGAGACACCGTGCGTGAGCGTGAGGTAGGCGGCCGTGTAGGCACCGAGCCCCACGAACGCCGCCTGCCCGAACGACGTCAGCCCGGCCACACCGGTCAGCAGCACCAGGCCGATCACGACCAGCGCATACAGACCGATGTAATTCGCCTGCGTGATCCAGAACTCGGGCACAGGCAACTGCGGCAGCGCGGCCAGCAGCAGGATGAAAGCGATGAGGGAGAGGCGGCGCGAGGTCATCCTTCTTCCTCGTCATCGTGACCATGCTGGAACGAGCGCCACAGCAGCACCGGGATGATCACGGTGAAGACGATCACCTCTTTGAACGCGCTCGCGTAGAACGAGCCGAAGCTCTCTAGCAGACCGACGAACAGCGCGCCGATCGCGGCGGCCGGGTAGCTCGCGAGGCCGCCGAAGATCGCGGCGACGAAGCCTTTCAAGCCGATCAGGAAACCCGAGTCGTAGAACAGCGTGGTCGTCGGCCCGATCAGCAAACCCGAGAGCGCGCCCATGAACGCGGCGAGGCCGAAGCTGAGCCGCCCGGCGCCGATGGTCGAGATGCCCATCAGGCGCGCGCCGAGGCGGTTCACCGCGGTCGCGCGCAACGCTTTGCCGCGCAACGTGCGCTCGAAGAAAAGGTACAGCGACAGGATCAACGCGATCGACACCATGAAGATGATCGCGGCCTGACCCGACAGGGTGAGTGCACCGGCCGAGAAGCGCGCGTCCCAGAAACTCGGGTTGCGAAAGCCCTCGGCACCGAAGAACACCAGCCCCAAACCCGTCAGCGCGAAATGCGTGCCGACCGAGACGATCAGCAACACCAGCGTGCTGGCTTCGGCCAGCGGCTGGAAGGCCAGCCGGTAGACCATGGGGCCCATGGGAATGACGATCGCCAGCGTCAGCGCCACCTGCGCCACCAGCGGCAGCGCCATGCCTGTCGTGGCGCGGGCGGCGACGAACAGCGCGACCGGGAACAGCACGAACTTCGCCGCCGCCAGCATGATGCTGCGCGCGGCAAAATGCCGGCGCTCGGTGCTGCGCAGCGTGCTCACCACCTCATAGACGAAGCAGGACAGCCCCAGCGCCACCAGCAGCGTGGCCGAGTGCGGGAAGCGGTTGGACTGCATCGCCGCCAGGGTCA
>JAYUWC010000268.1:0-4131 GCA_043753755.1 Rhizobacter sp. | reverse complement strand
TCTGCTGTAACGCCAGGTCGACGTCGAAAGTGAACTCGGTGTCGGCCTTGCGGCTGAGCAGAAAAAAGCGCACCGCGTCGCGGCTGGTCCAGTCGATCGTTCGCAACTTCACCGACCAAGGTGGCCGGGCGGGTGGCGAAGCCGACCTGGCGCTGCTGGTTGCGCCGGCCGAGGCCACGTTGATGCGCAAGCTGGCCGACTATCCCGCCGTGTTGGCCAACGCCGCAGAAGGCCTCGCACCGCACGACATCGCCTTCTACCTGCGCGAGCTGGCCGGCGCATTTCACAGCTTCTACGCGGCCGAGCGGGTGCTCGGCGACGACCCCGCGTTGACCCATGCGCGCATCGCCTTGCTGGTCGCCACCCGTCAGGTCATTCGCAATGCGCTGGCGGTGCTCGGCGTCAGCGCGCCCGAGCGCATGGAGCGCGAACCCCTGGCTTCGAAAGCCTCCCTGGAAACACCATGAACTCCACCACGCAGCAACGCGGCGGCTTCGCCATCGGCCTGATCGTCGGCCTCTTGATCGGTTTGGCGCTGGCGCTCGGCGTCGCGCTGTACGTCACCAAGGTGCCGATCCCGTTCGTCAACAAGGTGCCGCAACGCACCGCCGACCAAGACGCCGCCGAAAGCGAGAAAAACAAGAACTGGAACCCCAACGGCCCACTTTCAGGCAAGAACCCGGCCAAGCCGAATGCCGACACCAGCGGCGCGGCCACCAACAGCACCGCCTTGCCCGCCTCTGCGGTCACCGGCAGCGTGACGCCGCCGTCTCCGGCGGCCTCGCGTGCATCGGCGCCGCCGGCCAAGCGCGACCCGGCGGCGATTTTGGCCGACCGGCCGGCCTCGGGTGCCGCACCCTCGCCGCGCATGGCAGCGGCCGCCTCCGGCAGCGGCGGCGGCGGTGGTGCAGATCCGTTCAGCTACTTCGTGCAAGCCGGTGCCTATGGCCGCACCGAAGACGCCGAGCAGCAACGCGCCAAGCTCGCGATGCTCGGACTCGAGGGCAAGCTGACCGAACGCGAGCAGGCCGGCCGCACCGTCTTTCGCGTCCGCGTGGGCCCGTTCGACAAGAAGAGCGATGCCGAAGCCGCGAAAGAAAAACTCGGCGATGCCGGTGTCGAATCGGCGCTGGTCAGGGTGCAGCGGTGAAAACGGCTTGTCTGTTTGAACTTTGCTGCTCGCCTGTGACTCTGCCCTGCCCTTCCTCCACGAACGGCCTTGCCCGGCCCCGCCGACCATGAAACGACGCGCATTCACGTCCACCCTGCTCGGCGCTGGCGCTGCGGCGCTCGCCGTGCCTCGCTTGACGCAGGCGCAGGGCGGGCCGGTCGAAGGCAAGCACTACGTTCGTTTGAGCCAACCGCTGCCGACCGCGGCCGGATCAGACAAGATCGAAGTGATCGAGTTTTTCTGGTACGGGTGCCCGCACTGCGCGGCGTTCGAGCCAGAACTTGAATCATGGGTGCGGCGCCTGCCTGCCGACGTGAGCTTCAAGGTCGTGCCGGCGTCCTTCGGCGGCGAGGCCTTCGTGGCCCATCAACGGCTTTTCTATGCGCTCGAGGCTGCCGGCCTGATCCCGACACTGCATCGCAAGGTGTTCTACGCGATTCACAACGAACGCCAACGGCTCGACAAGCCCGCCGAGATCTCGGCCTTTCTGACCAAGAACGGCGCCGATGCCGCCAAGGTGATGGAGACCTACAACTCCTTCGGCATGCAAACCAAACTCAGGCAGGCAAACCAGCTGGTCGACGGCTACAAGATCGACGGCGTGCCGGCCATCGGCCTGCAGGGCCGCTTCTATACCTCGGGCCTGCTCGCCGGCGACAACACACGCGCGTTGGCTGTCGCCGACTACCTGCTGCAAACGCTGCGCAACAAGGCGCGTTGAGCCCACGCGGCGGAGCGTCGCATTTGGTGGGTCGCCGAAGCCATCATCGGCTGGGGTTGCCTTGCGCGGCCGTCGCCTTGATGCGGCGTGCCAAGTGTGGGCCATCTGGCTTCCGCCGTGCTCGGGGCCGCAGTGCCAGGCGCTGAACGCGATCGAGCCGTCGTCGCCGGCAATTGCCAAGATAGAATTTGCTGCAAGATTCATGCCCTTATGCACCCACGTTTCGCCCCCCACCGAATCGCCGCCTGCCGCCGCATTGGCATCGGCTTGGCGGCCGCAGCCGCATTCACCTTCTCGGCCCACGCCGAGCGCAGCGACCGGCTGCAAAAGATCAACGTGGCGGCCGATGAAAGCGGCCAGATCGACCTGCAGAAACAGGTGGTCACGTACAGCGGCAACGTCGTCATCACCCGCGGCACTATGGTGATTCGCGCGGCCAAGGTCGAGGTTCGGCAGTTGCCGAGCGGCTACTACACCGCGGTGGCGTTCGGCAGCAGCGGCAAGCCGGCCACGTTTAGACAAAAGCGCGACGGGGTCGACGAGTTCATCGAGGGTGAGGCCGAGCGGATCGAGTACGACGGCCGTGCCGACACGGTGAAGTTCATCAACAACGCGGTCTGGCGACGGTTGCGCGGTGCGGTGGCGGCCGACGAAATCACCGGCAACCTGATTACCTACGACGCGACGACCGAGAAGACCACGGTCGCTGGCGGCGCCAAGCCGACCGCGACCAACCCGAACGGTCGGGTCACTGCGGTGCTCACGCCGCGTGAGGGCAGCGAAGCCGCCGCCGAGATGGCTGCAGCAGCGTCGCAGGCTGCCTCGGCACCGCTGAGGCTGAGCCCCGCGCTGGGCAGCTCGGCCCCGGCTTCGGCACCGCTGCCGAAGGACAAGCGTTGACCGAGCTCGCAAGCGTTGACGCTGCGGGCCCTGAGCATCGCCTCGAGGCCATCGGTCTGCGCAAAGCCTACGGCTCACGCACCGTTGTCAAAGATGTGCGCCTCGCGGTCCACAGCGGCGAGGTCGTCGGCCTGCTCGGGCCCAACGGCGCAGGCAAAACCACCAGCTTCTACATGATCGTCGGCCTGGTGCGCGCCGATGCCGGTGAGATCACGATCGAAGGCAAGCGGGTCGAGCGCTTGCCGATTCATCAGCGTTCACGCCTGGGCCTGTCGTACCTGCCGCAAGAGGCCTCGATCTTTCGCAAGTTGACCGTCGAAGAGAACGTTCGCGCAGTGCTCGAATTGCAGATCGATGCCGAGGGCCGGCCGCTCAAGCCTGCGGTGATCGATGAACTGCTGAACGGGCTGCTGCGAGACCTCTCGATCGACAAGCTGCGCGCATCACCCGCGCCCTCGCTTTCGGGCGGTGAGAGGCGGCGGGTCGAAATCGCGCGGGCTTTGGCAACGCAGCCGCGGTTCATCTTGCTCGACGAGCCTTTTGCCGGCGTCGACCCGATCGCGGTGATCGAGATCCAACGCATCATCAGTTTTCTGAAGAACCGCGGCATCGGCGTGCTGATCACCGACCACAACGTTCGTGAGACGCTGGGCATCTGCGACCGCGCCTACATCATCAGCGAAGGGCGTGTTCTGGCCGAAGGCACCCCGACCGAAATTGTCGACAACGCGGATGTCCGCAAGGTCTACCTCGGCGAACACTTCCGGATGTGATGAGCAACCGGGCCCACTACCACCACGCAAGCCGGCCGACGCCCGGCCGCCCCAAGGCGGACGCGCACCCCCGCGGGGGGTCGGCCGTACTCGGCCGGGGGGTCCCATGAAACCGACCCTTCAGTTCCGACTTTCGCAGCACCTCGCGCTGACGCCGCAGTTGCAGCAATCGATCCGGCTGCTGCAACTCTCCACGCTCGAGCTTCACCAAGAAGTCGAGCAAATGCTCGAGAGCAACCCGTTCCTCGAGACCGATGGCGACGAAGGCCCGGCGTTCGAGCCGCTGGCCGAGCGCAGCACGCCGGCCGAGCGGGTCGGCGAGCGCGAGACCGAACGTGCGGCCGAGGCCGGCAGCGACGGCGTGGGCACAGGCGACGAAGCCGCGGCGCCGCTCGACGCGGCCGAGTTCGGCGGCACCGAGCGCGACGACTGGGAGAACGGCACCGAGCGCGAAGACTTCGACGGCATCCGCGAGACGCCGGGCAAGAGCAACGCCAGCCCCGAGGGTGACGACTTCGACGGCGCCGACCGCGACACCGCAGTCCCGAGCCTGCAAGACCACTTGC
>JAYUWC010000267.1:0-4138 GCA_043753755.1 Rhizobacter sp. | reverse complement strand
CTCGAACGCCGGCAACAACCTTTGGAGGCGCCATCGTGAAGCCGTCGAAGAACGGCGGCTTGGCGATGTAGGTCGAAGTCGGCCAGTCGTACACCTGGCCCACCGCGCCCTTGATTTTTTCCCACAGCGGGCCTGGATCGGTCGCGACCTTCTCGTAGTTGGCCTTGAAGGCTTTGCCGTTCATCGCAAACTTCATCAGCGCATGCACTTCGTCGCTGTTCGGCCAGATGTCGCCGAGGTAGACGTCGCGGCCGCCCTTTCCCTTGCCGAGCGGCTCGGTCATCACGTCTTTCAGCACGGTGCCCGCGATCGCATAGGCCACCACCAGCGGCGGGCTGGCCAGGAAATTGGCCTTGAGGTTGGGGTGAATGCGCGCCTCGAAATTGCGGTTGCCCGAAAGCACCGCGGCGCAGACCAGATCGTTGCGCGTGATCGCCTCGTTGAACTCGGGCCGCAGGTCGCCCGAGTTGCCGATGCAGGTGGTGCAGCCGTAAGCCGCGACGCCGAAGCCGAGCTTTTCGAGGTAGGGCAGCAGGCCGGCTTTCTCGAGGTACTCGGTCACGATGCGCGAGCCGGGCGCGAGCGAGGTCTTGATGTGCGGCGCCACCTTGAGCCCGGTCTCGACCGCCTTCTTCGCGAGCAGGCCCGCAGCGATCATCACGCTGGGGTTCGAGGTGTTGGTGCAAGACGTAATGGCAGCGATCAGCACATCACCGTTGCCGAGCGAGGTGTCGCCGACTCGCGGTTGCGTCGAAGCGGCTTCGGACTGCGCAGCGGCAAGCGTCGGCCGGTTGCCGCTCATCTCGACCACCTGGCGCGGCGCGCCCGGTGGCGGCGCGACATGGGCGGTGGCCACCTCGTCGGGGTTGACGTCTCGTGCGCGCGCCACATGCCGTGTGTGCAGGTGCGCGGCGGGTTGGTTGAAGCCGTTCTCGGTCGGCGGCTTGCTGAACAGCGAGGTGAACTGCGCCTTGACCTGGCCGAGTTCGATCCGGTCTTGCGGCCGCTTTGGGCCGGCAAGGCTGGGGGTGACCGCGCCCAGATCGAGCGAGACCACGCGGCTGTAGTCGACCTCGCCCGCACGCGGCGCGCCGAACCAGCCTTGCGCTTTGAAATAGGCCTCGAAGGCTTCGATCTCATGCGCGCTGCGGCCGGTGCCCCTGAAGTACTCGATCGTCTTCTCGTCGACAGTGAAGAAGCCCATCGTCGCGCCGTATTCGGGCGCCATGTTGGCGATGGTCGCGCGGTCAGGCAGCGCCAAGCCGCTGGTGCCTTCGCCGAAGAACTCGACGAACTGGCCGACGACTTTTTCGCGCCGCAAGATTTCGGTCACGGTCAACACCAGGTCAGTCGCCGTGACGCCTTCGCGCAGCTGGCCGGTGAACTCGAAACCCACCACATCGGGCGTCAAGAAGTAGACCGGCTGCCCGAGCATGCCGGCTTCGGCCTCGATGCCGCCCACGCCCCAACCGACCACACCGATGCCGTTGATCATGGTGGTGTGGCTGTCGGTGCCGACCAGCGAGTCGGGGTAGTACAGGGTCTCGCCGGCGGCCTTGTCTTTGGTCTTGTGCACGCCGCGTGCGAGGTATTCGAGGTTGACCTGGTGCACGATGCCGAAGCCCGGCGGCACGACACCGAAAGTGTCGAACGCCTGCATGCCCCACTTCATGAATTGGTAGCGCTCCTGGTTGCGCTTGAACTCGAGCTTCATGTTGAGGTCGAGTGGGCTCTTGCCGCCGACGTTCTTGCCGTAGTGGTCGATCATGATCGAGTGATCGACCACCAGATCGACTGGCACCAGCGGCTCGATCGTCTTCGGGTTCTTGCCCATCGCGGCAGCCACGTTGCGCATCGCGGCCAGGTCGGCGAGCAGCGGCACGCCGGTGAAGTCTTGAAGAACGATACGCGCCACGACGAACGGGATCTCACGAGTGCGCGGCGCCGTGGGTTGCCAGTGGGCCAGCTCGGCGACATGCTCGGTCGTCACCTTCTGACCGTCGCAATTGCGCAGCACCGATTCGAGCACGATGCGGATCGAAACCGGCAGCCGTGCGATGTTGGGGTACTGCCTGGCCAATGCCGGCAGCGAAAAGAAGCTGCCTTCGCGGCCCGAGGCGGTCTTGAAGGTTTTGCGGGTTTTGGCGAAGGCGTGCGGGCGAGTCTTGACGGCAGTTTTAATAGGCATGGCGGGCACCTCGGCGAGTGGCTGGCGGACACAAAAAATCATTGTGTCAGCAGACCAAGAGGCACGTGCGCCCGAGGCGTTGTCGCCCCACTGCCTCAGCCCGCCGGTGCCGGCAGATCGCGCACCGACAACACGCCCTCGATCGCGCGCAACACCACGAGCACCGGGGCGGTGATGGGGCTGTCGACATCGACCAGCGTGTAGGCCATGCCGCCGCGCGACTTGTTGACCATGTTGTGGATGTTGAGCCCCGCACCAGCCATCGCGGTCGAGATCTGGCCCAGCATGTTGGGCACGTTGGCGTTGGCGATCGCAACCCGGTGCGCCGACTCGCGCGCCATCGCGACCGACGGAAAGTTGACCGCGTTGATCACGTTGCCGTGTTCGAGAAAATCCCGCAGCTGGTCTATCACCATCACCGCACAGTTCTCTTCGGCCTCGGCTGTGGACGCACCCAGGTGCGGCAGCGCCAGCACCTTGGCGTGGCGGTGGGTCGCGGCACTCGGAAAGTCGCAGGCGTAGGCGCCGAGCCGATCGCCATCGAGCGCGGCGAGTACCGCGGCCTCGTCGACCACACCTTCACGCGAGAAGTTAAGCAGCACCGCGCCGGGGTGCATCAACCCGAGGTTGTGGCGACCGACGAGGTGGCGGGTGGCGTCGATCAGCGGCACGTGCAGCGAGACGAAGTCGGCATGCCTGAGCACGTCGTCGACGCTGGCCGCGCGCTTCACCTGCGCCGGCAGGCTCCAGGCCGCATCGACGGTGATGTGCGGGTCGAACCCGTGCACCGCCATGCCGAGCTTGATGGCCGCATCGGCGACCAGACAGCCGACCTTGCCGAGCCCGACGATGCCGAGCGTGTGGCCGGCGATCTCGAATCCGGCAAACGCCTTCTTGCCGTCTTCGACCACCTTGTCGAGCTGCTTCGATTCGACATCGAGCGCGGCCACGAAGCGCAGCGCCGGGGCGAGTTGGCGGGCACTCATCAGCATCGCGGCCAGCACCAGTTCTTTGACGGCATTGGCGTTGGCGCCCGGCGCATTGAACACCGGCACGCCGCGCGCGCTAAGGGCAGCCACCGGGATGTTGTTGGTGCCGGCGCCGGCACGCGCCACCGCCATCACGCTGGTCGGCAGATCACGCTGATGCAGGTCGGCCGAGCGCACCAGCACCGCGTGCGGTGCGGCCGAGTCTTTCGTGGTCCGGTAGCGGTCGGCCGGCAGCCGTGCGAGGCCGCGCGCCGAGATGGCGTTGAGCACCAAAATCTCGAACGGCGCGCCGGCCCCGCCGGCTTCAGCCATGACTCGCCTCGAACTCTTTCATGTAGGCGACCAGCGCCTGCACGCCCTCGATCGGCATCGCGTTGTAGATCGAGGCGCGCATGCCACCGACCACGCGGTGGCCCTTGAGCTGCAAGAGGCCGGCCGCCTGGGCCCCTCCCAGGAAAGGCGCGTCGAGCGCAGGGTCGGGCAGGTGGAATGGCACGTTCATGATCGAGCGGTCGGGCTTGGCGATGGCGTTGCGATAGAAGCCGCTGGCGTCGATATACCCGTACAACAGCGCCGCCTTGGCGTGGTTGCGCTCACCCATTGCGGCCAGCCCGCCTTCGGCTTTGATCCAGCGAAACACCAGCCCGGCGAGATAGATCGCGAACGTGGGGGGCGTGTTGATCATCGAGTTGTTGGCGGCCTGCACGGTGTAGTCGAAGGCCGACGGCGTGGTGGGCATGGCGCCACCCAGCAGCTTCTCGTCGACGATGACGATCGTGAGCCCGGCCGGGCCGATGTTCTTCTGCGCGCCGGCATAGATCAGGCCGTATCGAGCCACGTCGATCGGCCGCGACAGGATGTTCGACGACATGTCCGCCACCAGCGGCACGCCGCCGGTCTCGGGCAGCCAGTGGTACTCGAGCCCGCCGATGGTCTCGTTGGAACAGATGTGCACGTAGGC
>JAYUWC010000266.1:0-35899 GCA_043753755.1 Rhizobacter sp. | reverse complement strand
CCTGAGCGCGCTCGAGGCGGTGCGCGAGGCCTGCCTGCTTCGCTTTCGGCCGATCTTGATGACGACGCTGGCTGCCGCACTCGGCGCGCTGCCGCTCGCGATCGGTTTCGGCGAAGGCTCCGAGCTGCGCCAGCCGCTCGGCGTGGCCATCATCGGCGGGCTGATCGCGAGCCAGTTGTTGACGCTGCTGACCACGCCGGTCGTCTACCTGCTGCTCGACAAGCTGCGCCGCCGCAGTGCCGACGAACATCACCTGAGCCGCGGCATCGTCGCAACGCCCTCACTTGCCGCAACGCCATGAACACGCCACGACCTTGGATGCCGCGCCACACCTGCGCAGTACGCACCGCATTGCTGATGACCAGCGCCGCGGCACTCGTGTCCTGTGCTGTCGGACCCGACTACTCGCGCCCCGATGCGGCCTCGCCATCCATGTTCAAAGAAGCGCCGCAAGTCGAGGCCGGCTGGTTGCCGGCGGCGCCGGCCGACACGCTGGACCGCGGCCCGTGGTGGCAACTCTTCGGCGACGCCGAGCTGAACCGCCTGGCCGCGCAGGTCGAGATCTCGAACCAAAACGTGGCGGCGGCGGTCGCGAACTACGCGCAGGCTCGCGCACTGGTCTCGCAGCAGCGCGCGTCGCTGTTCCCACAGCTCACACTCGACGGCGGCGCCCGGCGCAGCGGCGGGCAGAGAGCCGTCGCGAGCGGCAACGACTTGCAGGCGTCGTTGGGCGCGAGCTGGGAGGCTGATGTGTGGGGCCGCTTGCGGCGCAGCGTCGAGGGTACGCGAGCGAACGTCGAGGCGAGCGCGGCCGACCTCGCCGCGGCCCGGCTCTCGGCACAGGGCGAGCTCGCGACCAACTACTTTTCGCTGCGCGACGCCGACGCCGAACTCGGCCTGCTGCGCGCCACCGTCACCGCCTACCAACGCGCCGCGTCCATCACCCAAAACCGCTACGACGCCGGCATCGCGCCGCGCACCGATCTGCTGCAGGCACAGACCCAGCTCGCCAACGCGCAAGCCGACGCGGCCGGCCTCACCAACACGCGGGCGCAGCTCGAGCATGCGATCGCGGTGTTGATCGGCAAAGCGCCGGCCGAGTTCAGCCTCGCGCCGGCCGAATGGAATATGGCGGTGCCGGCAATACCGCTGGTGCTGCCGTCGGATCTGCTGCAGCGCCGGCCCGACATCGCCGCGGCCGAGCGCGCGGTGGCATCGGCCAATGCGCAGATCGGCGTGCAGCGCGCGGGCTACTTTCCGAGCATCGGCCTGAGTGCGTCTTACGGCAACGCGGCGAGCCGGCTGGGCGATTTGTTCAAGGCGTCGACCAGCCTCTGGTCGCTCGGCGTCTCGGTCGCGCAGACCGTGTTCGATGCCGGCGCCACGAAGGCCCGCGTGACCGGCGCCGAGGCCGCGTACGACGCGGCCGTGGCCCGCTATCGGCAGACTGTTCTCAGCGCTTTTCAGTCAGTCGAAAACCAGCTCTCAGCAGCGCGCGCGCAGGCCGAACAAGCCGGCCTGCGCCGCGCCGCATCGGAGGCGGCCGACCTCACCGAACAGCAGTTGCTCAACCGCTACCAGTCGGGCCAGGTCAGCTACACCGAGGTGGTCAGCGCGCAGACTTCGGCGCTCACCGCGCGCCGCACGATGGCGCAGCTCGCCGCCAACCGGCAAGCCACCGCGATCGGGTTGATTCAGGCGCTGGGTGGTGGCTGGCGTGCGCCCTGAATGCGAGGCGAGTCCTGCGCTCCATCGGCGGGCGGCATGCCTGCGGCATGCGTGCGGCGTGACCACCGTGTGAGCGATGCATGAACGCTGCCTGAGCGCGCCTCGAACGCCCCGCAACAATGCGGCTGAACGCCGCCTGCGAGACCACTGCCATGTACCTGCCCGCTCACTTCGAAGAAAAGCGCCCCGCTGTTTTGCAGGCGCTGGTGCGCACACATCCGCTCGGGCTTTTGATCACCGCCGATGCGGCCGGCACGTTGTCGGCCAACAGCGTGCCCTTCATGCTCGAGGCCGACCCGGCCGGCGGGCCGGGCATCTTGCGCGCCCACGTTGCGCGTGCCAACCCGCTGTGGCACGAAGCCCGCGGTGATGCCGAATCGCTGGTGGTGTTTCAGGGCCCGCAGGCCTACGTGTCGCCGGGCTTTTATCCGAGCAAGGCCGAGCACGGCAAGGTCGTGCCGACCTGGAATTACGTAATGGCGCAAGGCCGCGGCCGGCTCAGGGCGGTCGAAGAAGCGCCCTGGTTACACGCGCTGGTCACGCGCCTGACCGAGCGCCACGAGGCTTCGCGAGCGCAGCCCTGGGCCGTGAGCGATGCGCCCGACGACTACATCAGGGCGATGCTGCGTGCGATCGTCGGCATCGAGATCGTGCTGACCTCATGGGTCGGCAAATGGAAGGTCAGCCAGAACCGCTCGGCCGCCGATCGTGAAGGCGTGGCCCGCGGGATGGCCGACGCGGGCATTGAATTTGAGGCAAGCTTTACAACCCTCCCGCCTGCCACCGACCCCAAGTGACCGCACCCGCTGCCGCGACCTCGACGACGACCGACGTTTCTCCAGCGCTCCCGGCCCTCACGCCGAGCCAGTTTCGCGCCGCGACTGCCGCGGTGATGATGACCATCCTGCTGGCCGCGCTCGACCAGACCATCGTCAGCGTCGCGGTGCCGACCATCGCGCGCCAGCTCGGCGGCTTCGGCTGGATGGCCTGGGTGATCTCGGGCTACCTGATCGCCTCGACCGTCGTGACGCCGCTCTACGGCCGCCTCAGCGATCTGGTCGGCCGGCGCCGCGTGATGACGATCGCGATCGTGGTGTTTTTGATCGCCTCGGTCGGCTGCGCGTTGGCGCAGAGCCTGCCGCAGCTGGTGCTTGCGCGTGTGCTGCAGGGTGCAGGCGGCGGCGGGTTGATCGCCACTGCGCAATCGGTGGTGGCCGACGTGGTGCCGCTGCGCGACCGCGGCCGCTACCAGAGCTACATCAGCATCGTCTGGGCGGTGGCCAGCATGCTCGGCCCGGTGGTCGGCGGGGTGCTGACCGAGTACCTGTCGTGGCCGTGGATCTTCTGGGTCAACCTGCCGGTGGGCGCGGTGGCACTGGTGCTGGTGCACCGGTCACTCAAGGCGTTGCCTGTGCTGCGCCGCCGCGCGCGGCTCGACGTTCTCGGCGCGCTGCTGTTGCTGCTCGGGCTGGCGGCGGTGCTGATCCCGATCACCCGCGTCGGCCAGGGCACCGCCTGGGGGGACCCGCTGAACCTGATCGGCTGGGCGCTGGGCGCGCTGCTGCTGGCCCTGTTCATACGGCAACAACGCCGCCACCCCGAGCCGATCGTGCCGCTGGGTTTGTTCGCGAACCGCACGGTGGTCGCGTGTTGTGGGTTGCTGTTCATCTGCTTTTTCAACTTCATCGCGATGTCGGTGCTGGTGCCACTGCGGCTGCAGCTCGTTGCTGGCCTGAGCGCCGCCGATGCCGCGCTGCACCTGCTGCCGCTGACGCTGGCGATCCCGGCTGCAGCGTTCGCGAGTGGCCGCTGGCTCGCACGCACCGGGCGCGTGTTGCCGGCACAGCGCCTCGGCGTGGCGTTGGTGCCGATCGGTTTGCTGGCGTTGGGCCTCTTTGCACCGACCAGCCCGGCGGCACCGCTGGCGATGGTCGTGCTCGGCGTCGGCATGGGCTTGCAGATGCCGACCACGCTGATCACGGTGCAGCAGTCGGTGCCGCAGGGGCAGGTCGGCACCGTGACCGCGCTTACTGCGTTCTTTCGTCTGCTCGGCGGTGCCGTCGGGATTGCAGTCCTCAGCTCGGTGGTGCTGCTGTTGTTGCGCGGTCACTTGCCGGCCGGTGTGAGCGGGCTGGATGCCGAGGGCCTCGGCGGCTTGATCGACGCGGCGCGCGGCGGCGCGGGCGGCGGCATCGGCGATACCGCGTTTCGGCAGGTGTTGTGGCTGGGCGCGGCGGTGGCGATGGTCTCGGTCGGCTTCGTCATGCGGTTGCCCGACTTGAGCCTGCACGACGCGACGGCGGCCGGCCGCGAAGCCAGCGTCGAAGCCGGCTGACCTGCTGCGAGGGCCGCTGCGCTACGCGCTCGCCGCCGGCAAATCGCTGCCTGCAAGGCCGCTGAAACAGGCGCGCACCGCCCAGTCGGCAATTTGCGTGTCGGTGTACTGGCCCGACTCTTTCATGATGAAAACGACCGGGTCGCAGCCTTTGGTGAACAAGGCATAGAGCGTCATTTCGGCCGGCAAGCCCGCGTCGAGTTGCCCGTCGGCGCGCGCTGCTGTTATCCATGCACCCATCTGGTCGCCGAGCCGTGTCAGCCGGTCGAGGTAAGTGCGGTTGGCTGCCATTGCCGCGCGCAAGCCGGAGTTCTGCATCGGCAGCGCCGGCATCTCGCCGCTGAGTTGGCGCTCGACAGCCCAACGTGCCATCGCTCGAATCCGGTCGATGGCCCGCAGCGCGGCATCGGCATCGAGCCGCGCGGCTTGCGCCAGTGCGCTCTCCAGCACGAAGGCCATCGCCGCGGCGGCCAGCGCTTCTTTCGAATCGAAGTGTTTGTAGAGGCTCGCCTTGCCGATGCCGACCTCGGCGGCAACCGCATCGACCGACATCGACTCGAAGCCTTTTTCGGACAGGATGCGGTTCACCGCCGTCACGATCGCGGCCTCGCGCACCTGAAACACCTGCTCGTGAAAACTGGGTTTCGAGGTCGGCAGCGGCGGGGCAGGATTCATGGGGCGCGATGCTACGCCTCACATCTTGAAACTATTGAGTCACGGCCCGACCCTCAAGTTTTGCATCCGAACTCACCAGTTTTGCGAAGGAGGACGGGCGCTGCACCGATCGATCGGCCTGCGGCGTTCGACACCCCTTTCTTCACCAAACTCTCGAGGAGATATTCCATGAACAGACTGTTCAGATGGCTGGCCGTGCTCGGTGCCGCTGCTTCGCTCACCGCTTGTGGTGGCGGCGATGACGACCACCCGACGCCGACTCCACCGCCGGGCAACATCGTTGTCGTGGCGCAAGCCAACGGCTTCACCGCGCTCGCTGCTGCGGCCACCAAGGCCAATCTCGTCACTGCCCTGAGCGACCCCGCGGCCAACCTCACGGTGTTCGCGCCGACCGATGCGGCCTTCACCGCACTCGCCAAGCAGCTCGGCTTCACCGACGCCACCGCGATGGTCACCGCCCTGCCCGCCAGCGCGCTCGCCAACATCCTCACCCACCACGTGCTGCCGACCAGGAAGACCGCCGCCGACCTGACCGCCGGCGGTGCGACCCAGGCCACGCTTTACAGCTTCGGCGGCACGGCGACGAAGCTCAACTTGGCGTTCACCAGCGGTGTTTCCATCACCGATGCGGCCCTCACCACCGCCAAGGTCGTGACCGCCGACGTGGCCGCCAGCAACGGCGTGATCCATGCGATCGACAAGGTGCAGGTGCCACCGGGCGTGCTCAACATCGTGCAGATGGCGCAAGTAAACCCGCTGTTCACCACGCTGGTGGGCGCGGTCGTCAAGGCCAACCTGCAAGGCACGCTGAGCGGCGCCGGGCCGTTCACGGTGTTCGCGCCGACCAACGACGCGTTTGCCGCGATCGCGTCGACCGTGGCCTCGCTGACCACCCCGCAGCTGAGCAAGGTGTTGACGTACCACGTGTTGCCCGCACAAGTGCTGGCCGCCAACATCCCGTTCGGCACACCGGTCACCACGGTCGAAGGCGAAACGCTGACGATCAACGCCGGCACGCCGCCGACGATCACCGACAAGTCGACCACCAAGGCGCCGATCATCGCGACCGACGTGCGCGCCAGCAACGGCGTGATTCACGTCGTCAGCAAGGTGCTGATCCCGACGCTGCCCTGACCGGCCGCTAGAAAGCAAAAGAGCCCGCAGCCGAGAGGCTGCGGGCTCTTTTTCTATACGCGTGTCTGGTTAGAACGGAATGTCGTCGTCCATGTTGTCGAACCCGGTCGAGCTGGTCTTGGGCGCGGGCTTTGATGCCGGTGCCGCACCGGCGGGGCGCGCAGCAGGCGCGCGCGGTGCCGGGGCGCTGCGCTCGGTGTAGCCGCCGTCGTCATCGCCGCCACTCGGTGCACCGCCGCCCTGACGACTGCCGAGCAACTGCATCACGTCGGAGACGATCTCGGTCGTGTAGCGCTCCACGCCTTCTTTGTCGGTCCACTTGCGGGTCTTGAGTCGGCCTTCGACATACACCGAGCTGCCTTTCTTCAAGTACTCACCGGCAATCTCGGCCTGACGGTCGAAAAACGAGACGCGGTGCCACTCGGTCTCTTCCATTTTTTCGCCGGAGTCTTTGTTCTTCCACTGCCGCGTGGTTGCGACCGTGATGTTGCAAATCGCGCTGCCGCTCGGCATGTAACGCACCTCGGGGTCTTTGCCGAGGTTGCCGATGATGATGACTTTGTTGATCGATGCCATGAGTGAACTCCGCGCTTAAATAGGCTGCCGCGATTATCGCTCTGCGCCTTCGGCGCGCACTCCCACCGAAGCGGGCTCGGCGGGCGCCCCCGAACGGGCGAGCCGGTAGCGCAGAAGTGGCGCAGACGTGACGCGGGCCTCCCGTACCATCGCGGCTTTGTCGCCGGCTTGCCCTCGTGAACGCTCCCCTTTCTGCCGCGCCCGACGCGATCCTGCACGACGTGTTCGGCTACAGCGCCTTTCGCGGCGCGCAGGCCGAAATCGTCGACCACGTGACCGCCGGTGGCGATGCGCTGGTGCTGATGCCGACCGGCGGCGGCAAGAGCCTGTGCTTTCAGGTGCCGGCGATCGCGCGGCACCGGCGCGATCAGGGCGTGGCGATCGTCGTCTCGCCGTTGATCGCGTTGATGCACGACCAGGTCGGCGCACTCGAAGAGGCCGGCGTGCACGCTGCGTTTCTCAACTCGTCGCTGACGCTCGACGAAACCCAGAAGATCGAACGCGAAATGATGGGTGGGCGGCTGGTGCTGCTTTATGTGGCACCCGAGCGGCTGACCACGCCGCGCATGCTGGCGCAGCTCGATTCGCTCGAAGAGCGCGGCCTGTTGAGCCTGTTCGCGATCGACGAGGCGCATTGCGTGAGCCAGTGGGGCCACGACTTCCGCGAAGACTATCTGGCACTCAACGTGCTGCACGAACGCTACCCGGGCGTGCCGCGCATCGCGCTGACCGCCACGGCCGACGACCTGACCCGCGCCGACATCATCCAGCGGCTGCAGCTCGAAAACGCGCGCATCTTCATCAGCAGCTTCGACCGGCCGAACATCCGCTACGCCGTGGTCGAGAAAGACGACGCGCGCAAGCAGCTGCTGCGCTTCATATCGGACGAGCACGAGGGCGAGGCCGGCATCGTCTACTGCCAGTCGCGTAAAAAGGTCGACGAGACCGCCGCGTGGTTGAGTGGTGAAGGCATCACCGCGCTGGCCTATCACGCCGGGCTCGATGCCAATGTGCGGCGCAAACACCAAGACCGCTTCTTGCGTGAAGAGGCGATCGTGATGGTTGCGACCATCGCCTTCGGCATGGGCATCGACAAGCCGGACGTGCGTTTCGTCGCCCACCTCGATCTGCCAAAAAACATCGAGGCTTACTACCAGGAAACCGGCCGCGGCGGCCGCGACGGCCAGCCCGCCGATGCCTGGATGGCCTACGGCCTGGCCGACGTGGTCAACCAGCGCCGCATGATCGACGAGAGCCCGGCGAACGAAGAGTTCAAGCGCAACCAGCGCGGCAAGCTCGACGCGCTGCTCTCGCTCGCCGAAGCCCACGACTGCCGTCGCTTGCGGCTGCTCGCCTATTTCGGCGAGCCGAGCACGCCCTGCGGCGCGCACCAGAACGCCTGCGACAACTGCCTCCTGCCGCCGGCCACCTGGGACGCGACCGAGGCCGCACGCAAGGCGCTGAGCTGCATCTACCGCTTTCATCAAAACCGCGGCCAGCGCTTCGGCGCCGGCCACCTGATCGACGTGCTGCGCGGCAAGGCGACCGAGAAGGTGGCGCAATACGGCCACGAAAGCCTCAGCACCTTCGGCATTGGCGCCGACGTGAGCGAGGCGCAGTGGCGGGTCGTGCTGCGCCAGCTGATCGCGCTCGGCCACCTGCGCACCGAGGGTGAATACAACACGCTCGAGCTGACGCCGAACGCGCGCGAGGTGCTGCGCGGCGACGTGCACCTGATGCTGCGCGTGCCGAGCGAGGTCACCAAGCGCGGCGCTGGCAGCGCGAGCAGCAGCCGCGGCGCTGCGGGCAAAACCGTGCGCAGCGGGCGCGGCAAAGACAAGGCCCCGCCGATCCCGCTCGAGGCCGACGGCCTGGCGCGCTTCGATGCACTGAAGGCCTGGCGTGCCGAAGTGGCGCGCGAGCACAACCTGCCGGCTTACGTCGTCTTTCACGATGCCACGCTGGCCGAGATGGCGCAGGCGCAGCCCGACTCGCTCGATGCGCTCGCGCAGATCAGCGGCGTGGGTGCAAAGAAGCTCGAAGCGTATGGGGATGAGATCCTTCGGGTGCTCGCAAGCTGACGTTGCGTTCACAGACTCAAAATGGGGTCTATGCCAGTCACAAAAAATACGGTAGTCCCGTCGAAACTTAACCCCAGCGTCACATTGCCCTATCAGTTGCGGCTTGAGGACTTCCAGCTGGCGATGCAGGATGTCTACGACTTCTTCTTTGATGTGAATGTGAACTTGGTAGCCAAAGGACTCGACCGGCTTGACGACACGTTGAGGCCGGCCATCATGTCCGGGGTCTTGTCGGACATGCTGACGGCCAGCTTAGCGAAGCACTCGCGCACGCTTGTTGTGAACTGCTACTTCAACGGTCACCCGGACCTCGTCATCAAGGGGCGCTACGCCAACAATTCAGTCAAAGCCGGCGAACACGGCGTCGAAATCAAAACAACGAGAAAAGCAGGTGGCGCGGTGGACACCCACGGCGCTCGAAATCAGTGGATGTGCGTGTTTGTCTATGAAGTCGACAACCGCACAGAACCATCTGTAGATCGCATGCCGATGCGCTTCACGGAGGTGTACCTCGGCTTGGTAAGTACGGATGACTTTCGCAAAAATGCACGGGGTGAACTCGGCACTCGAACAGCAACTCTGCATGCCGCAGGTATCGCCAAGTTGCGCGGCAGTTGGGTATACAGCGACAAGCACGCCTAGAAAACAAGCCGAATCATTGTTCAAGTTTTAAGGCCGCCAAGCGCGGCAACGACTGGCAGCCAAGATTGAAGTAAGCCAAGTCTCGTTCCACTCCGATGCTCCGGTATCCCACTGCTTCCGAGGCTGCCAGCGTCGATGCCGACCCCGCAAACGGATCCAGAATGACTCCCTCCCCCAGCGGCAGCACTCCGCGCACCAGTTTGCGAAGAAATGCTTGAGGTTTAAGGCTTGGATGATTAGCGAGCTTGCGTTCGGTAGCGCGCGTTGGCGCGGACTCGATCACGTCGCCGAACGGCTTATCAGCAGAGATGCGCCTGAAACCCCCAGTTCCCCATTTGCGGAGATTGTCTTGAACGCGACCATCAATCGGTTTGCGGAAGAGCAACCAAGGCTCCCACATTGAACGTGGCATCACGCTCACGTCGCTGAACTCAACGTGAGCCGCTTTGGGTCGATCGCCGCCACGCATCGTCATCGTCAATCGGGCCAGTTCGCCGCGTCGCTCCAGCCCAGCGCGCGCCAGCGCACCTGAGACGATATATGACAGCAACGGGTTGCTCGCCACGACGATGTTTGCACCGGGTACCAATACGCGCAGAACACTCCGGCCCCAAGTAAGGAAAAAACGTTCGAGCGCGTCTAGGTCTTCGCGCTTGAGGACCGTAAAGCGGGGAAGTGGCGAACGTTGCGAGCCATCGAAGCTCGGCGGAATGCGCCAGACGCCGCCGCGTCCAAGTCGCAATTTGTCCTGTTCCGATTCGGAGTACTCGACCAGTCCATAGGGAGGATCGGTGACAACCGCGTGAATCGAATTTGCGGCCTGGCTCTCAAGCCAGGGAATGCAATCCTGCTGGATCAGTCGAGCACGGCCGAACGAGAACTCGGCAGCTACCGGAAAATTGCGGGGTGGAGCGACCGAGCATCCAGGGTCGAACCCGTTTAGGACGTACTGCGCTCGATCCATGCGTACAAACAGTTCAGGGGTGTTGAGTCTCAAGTAGGACCGGACAGAGGAAGCCGGCACCGCGCCTATCAATGCCTCAACCTCATCGGTAATTTGCTGAACGCTGGCTGCGGATGGCCGTCCTTCCAACACGTGGACAATCGCGTCTCTGACCTCTCCCGGGCGGCGGCGCATTGGTACCTTCTAAGTCGAAAAGTAGAGTATAGACGTCTAGACGTCTTATGGTGGGTTGAAGATTTCTGCTGCTTGCACTTTCAGATCACCCTGCCAGCAAGGCAGCCGCGTATCAGGACTCGATTCCGCAAACTAGGCGCTCCTCTTGCGTTGGCATCAAGCAAACTTATTCCCTTGCACTCCGCTGCCGACAACCCCACCGACGACGCCCTGATGGCCGCCTACGCGGCGGGCGACGTGCGCGCGTTCGAGCGGCTGTATGCGCGGCACCAGGCGGGGCTCTACCGCTTCATCCGGCGGCTGCTCGGCAGCGCACTCAATGCGCAGACCGACGAGGTGTTCCAAGACACCTGGCTGCGGGTGGTGCAGCAGCGTGCCCGCTGGGCGCCGCAGGGCGCCAGCTTTCGCACCTGGCTGTTCACACTGGCGCACCACCGCGTGGTCGACATGCTCAGGCGCAGCGGGCGCGAGGTGTCGGTCGATGCGTTCGAGGGCGAAGGCGGCGAACCGTGGGCACCGGCTGCCGACTCTGCCGGCGCTGCCTGGCAGCACTGGCCGGCGCCGGCGAGCGCGAGTGGCAGCGCCGGCACGCAGATTGAAGAAATAGCGTTCTGGCGCCGAGCCGGCGAAAAGCTGCTCGGCTGCCTGGAGCAATTGCCGCTGCCGCAGCGCAGCGCCTTTTTGCTGCACCACGACGACGGCCTCGCGCTCGATGAAGTCGCCAGCGCACTCGAGGTCGGCTTCGAGACCGCGAAGACCCGTCTACGCTACGCGATGAGCAAGCTGCGCACCTGCATGGGCGCCTATCTCGCGCCGTTGGCAGCGCAGGGCGATGCGCAATGAAGACGCGGGCCGCTGCAAGCGGCGAACACCGCGGTGCGTAGCATGAAGGTACGCCGATGAGCACGCCACACCCGCCCGGTGAGACCGAGCGCGACCCCTGGCTCGCCGAGGCACTGCGCCATGCGCCCGACGCCGACGCCGCACCGCCGGCCGCGCTGAGCGACGCGATCTTGCGCGAGGCGCGCGCGGCGGCGGGTGCTGCGGGTGTCGCCGATGAGGCGCGATCGACCCATCACGCGCGCGGGCGGTCGACATCACCGACTCCACCTTCGATGTGGTCATCGGCCTGGGCCTGGCTGCTGCGCCCGCCGGTGGCCAGCGGCTTTGCTACAGCGCTGGTCGCGGTGTTGGTCGGCGTGATGTGGCAGGGCCGCACGCCCGAGGAAACGCAGAACCGCGCGCCCGCCGCCGACGCGTCGCCGTCAACGGCTGCACCAGTGGCTTCGACATCAATTGCGTCGGTGCCGGTGCCTGGGCCTGGGCCTGGGCCTGGGCCTGGGCCTGGGTCGGTGCCTGGGCCTGGGCCTGGGCCTGGGTCGGTGCCTGTGCCGGAGGTTATGCCGCGCAAAGAAGCGGCGATCGCGGGCGACGCATCGACCGCGCAGAGCGCAGCGCCCACTGCCCACGCCGAAGCTGCGCGCATGCCATCGCCCGGCCGACAACCTGGAGCGCAGGCAAAGCGCGAGGCGCCCCGGCCTTCGCGAGCTGCCGTGCCGCCGAACCGGCCGGTGCGCGATGAGGCATCGGCCGACCCGGTGTCGGAACCGTCCGCACCCTCGGCGTCGGCGTTCGCTCCCGCGCCCGCACCGCCCATGGCCCTGCGCCTGCGCGAACCCTTGCCGGCCGCAGCCGCCGACAGCGCCGCAGATCGCCGCTCGGCCAGCGCAGGGGCCGCACCACAAGGGCTGGCCAAAGCCACGCCGACCCGATCGAACGACCTCGAGGCCCTGCGTGCCGCGATCGACGCCGACCCCACACGCTGGCTCTGGCAGCGCGGCGACACCCTGCAGCCGATGACCCCTGCACTGCGCAGCTGGCTGGCGCAGCTGGCGGCCGCCACGGCGTTGCGCTGGCGTCACGAGCCCGCGCCTGCAGCGTTCGACGAGGCGACGGTGCTGCGGCTTTACCGCGACGGCACGCTCACCGCGACCCTGCACCTGGGCGACACCGGCGTGCGCCTCGACGGCGGCTGGCAGGCCACTTTGACTGCCGACTCACTCGCTGCGTTGCGCCAGGCACTCGAAGCAGCGAGCCGCTGAGTTCGGCGGTTGATGCGGGCGCCACTGCGCCGCACCCGCGCCGTATCATGTTCGGTTTTGCGCGCCCACCCCAATGTCCGAACCCGCTGCTTCTGTTGAGGCGAACACGACCCAGGCCGAGACCACCGAAGTGGCGAACGTGATTCGCGCCAAGACCGCAGAAGTCGCGAACGCGACTCGCGTTGGAACCATAGAAGTTGCGAACGCGATTCGCGTTAAGACCATAGAAGTCGCGAACGCGATTCGCGTTCGCGGGGCCCGCACCCACAACCTGAAGAACATCGACCTCGACATCCCGCGCAACCAACTCGTGGTGATCACCGGGTTGAGCGGTTCGGGTAAGTCGAGCCTCGCGTTCGACACGCTGTATGCCGAGGGCCAGCGCCGCTATGTCGAGAGCCTTTCGGCCTATGCGCGGCAGTTTTTGCAGTTGATGGACAAGCCCGACGTCGACGTGATCGAAGGCCTCTCACCGGCGATCAGCATCGAGCAGAAGGCGACCTCGCACAACCCGCGCTCCACCGTCGGCACCGTGACCGAGATCCACGACTACCTGCGCTTGCTCTATGCCCGCGCCGGCACGCCGTTCTGCCCCGACCACCATCTGCCGCTGCGGGCGCAGAGCGTGAGCCAGATGGTCGACGCGGTGCTCGCGCTGCCAGAAGGCACGCGGCTGATGGTGCTCGCGCCGGTGGCGCGCGACCGCAAGGGCGAGTTCGTCGAGCTGTTCACCGAGATGCAGGCCAAGGGCTATGTGCGTTTTCGTATCGACGGCGTCGCCTATGAAGCTGCCGACGTGCCGAAACTCAAAAAGACCGAGAAGCACGACATCGATGTGGTGATCGACCGCATCAAGGTGCAACCGGGACTCGAGCAACGCCTTGCAGAGAGCTTCGAGGCCGCGTTGCGCATCGCCGAAGGCCGCGCTGTCGGGCTCGAGATGGACGGCGGCAAAGAACACCTCTTCTCGAGCAAGTTCGCCTGCCCGGTCTGCAGCTACTCGCTCAGCGAACTCGAGCCGCGCCTGTTCTCGTTCAACTCGCCCGTCGGCGCCTGCCCGAGTTGCGACGGCCTCGGCCACACCACCGTGTTCGATGCCGACCGGGTCGTCGCCTTCCCGTCGCTGAGCCTCGCGAGCGGCGCGGTGAAGGGCTGGGACCGGCGCAACGGCTACACCTTCTCGCTGCTCGAGAGCGTGGCGCGGCACTACGCTTTTGACATCGACAAGCCGTTCGAAGAGTTGCCGCCGAGCGCGCAAAAGGTGCTGCTGCACGGCTCGGGCGCGACCGAGATCGAGTTCATCTACGAGGCCGAAGCCGACGCCAAGCCGGGCTCGAAAACCGGTCGCGGCAAGTCACGCATCGTCAAGCGCTCGCACCCGTTCGAGGGCATCCTGCCCATCCTCACGCGGCGCTTTCGCGAGACCGACTCAGTCGCGGTGCGCGAAGACCTGATGCGCTACCAAAGCGTCAAACCCTGCCCCGAGTGCGAGGGCTCGCGGCTGCGGCGCGAGGCGCGTAACGTGTTTCTCGTCGATGCGAAGACGAGCGAGCGCGAGCCGATCTACCGCGTCGAGCATTTCACGCTGCGCGACTGCCTCGCGTATTTCGAGACGCTGTCGCTGCAGGGCGCCAAGGCCGAGATTGCCGACAAGGTGGTGCGCGAAATCAGGTCGCGCTTAAAGTTCTTGAACGACGTCGGCCTCAACTATCTGAGCCTGGACCGCAACGCCGATTCGCTCTCGGGCGGCGAGTCGCAGCGCATCCGCCTCGCATCGCAGATCGGCTCGGGCCTGACCGGCGTGATGTACGTGCTCGACGAGCCCAGCATCGGCCTGCACCAGCGCGACAACGAGCGGCTCATCGGCACGCTGCGCCACCTGCGCGACATCGGCAACAGCGTGCTGGTGGTCGAGCACGACGAAGACGCAATCATGGCCGCCGACCACGTCATCGACATGGGACCCGGCGCCGGCGTGCACGGCGGCCGCGTGATGGCGCAGGGCACCGCCGCGCAAGTGGCAGCCAACCCCGACTCGCTGACCGGCCGCTACCTGTCGCGCGCCTTGCGCATCGAGGTGCCGAAGCGCCGCGTACCGCGCCGTGGCCAGGCCTGGGGCGCGCACGGCGACGGCCCGACCGAGCTGCGCATCGTCAACGCGCGCGGCAACAACCTTAAAGGCGTGACGGTCGAGATCCCGGTCGGCCTCTTGACCTGCGTGACCGGCGTCTCGGGCTCGGGAAAAAGCACGCTGGTCAACGACACGCTGTATGCCAGCGTCGCGCGCAAGCTCTACAACAGCCACACCGAGGCCGAGCCGGTCGACGAGATCACCGGCATCGACGCCTTCGACAAGGTCATCAACGTCGACCAGAGCCCGATCGGCCGCACCCCGCGCAGCAACCCGGCCACCTACACCGGCATGTTCACGCCGATCCGCGAACTCTTCGCCGAAATGAACACCGCGAAAGAGCGCGGCTACGGCGCCGGCCGCTTCAGCTTCAACGTGGCCGGTGGCCGCTGCGAGGCCTGCCAGGGCGACGGCGTGTTGAAGGTCGAGATGCACTTCTTGCCCGACGTGTACGTGCCCTGCGACGTGTGCTTCGGTAAACGCTACAACCGCGAAACGCTCGAGGTGCTCTACAAAGGCAAGAACATCACCGAAGTGCTCAACCTCACGGTCGAAGACGCGCACGGCTACTTCGGCGCCGTGCCCAACATCGCGCGCAAGCTGCAGACCCTGCTCGATGTCGGCCTGGGCTACATCCGCCTCGGCCAGAGCGCCACCACGTTGAGCGGCGGTGAAGCCCAGCGCGTCAAGCTCGCGCTCGAGCTGAGCAAGCGCGACACCGGCCGCACGCTCTACATCCTCGACGAGCCCACCACCGGCCTGCATTTCGCCGACATCGACCTGCTGCTGCGCGTGCTGCACACGCTGCGCAACGCCGGCAACACCATCGTGGTGATCGAGCACAACCTCGACGTCATCAAAACCGCCGATTGGCTGATCGACATGGGTCCCGAAGGCGGCGCCGGCGGCGGCACCGTGCTCGTGGCCGGCACGCCGGAGGAGGTGGCGGCTTGCGAGGGGAGTTTTACGGGGCGGTATCTGCGGCCGTTACTCAGAGATAAGCCGTAGCTGCATCGCGAGAGGACTGTCGAACTTCGGGTCTATTTGGCGTCAGACACCTGCGAAGACGCGCTTCAGCACGAGGCCACCTTTGATTGCAGTTTTTGGCGCGCCAGCCGTAAGTCGGCCTTGTCGCCGGTAGGATGGGGCGGTGCATGAAAAGAAGGGCTTGTCGTGACGAACCATTTGCGCTGGGGAATTCTGGGGACCGGTTTGATCGCTGATAGGTTTGTCAAGGACCTGCAGCTCACAGGGCACCAAGTTTGCAGCGTCGGTTCGCGCACGCTAGAAAGCGCGCAGCGTTTCGCTACACGTCTCGGCATCGCCAATGCGCACGGCAGCTACGAAACTCTGCTGGCCGATCCGAAAGTCGACATCGTTTACGTGGCGACACCGCACCCGATGCACGCGAGCAATGCGATGGCTGCGTTGAACGCCGGCAAACACGTGCTGATCGAAAAGCCGTTCACGGTGAACGCCGCCGAGGCGCGCGCCATCGTGGACCTTGCGAACGCCAAAACGCTCGTCGTACTCGAGGCAATGTGGACCCGCTTTCTGCCTCATATGCTGCGCATTCGCGAAATCATCGCCTCGGGTGCGCTTGGCACCGTTTACTCGGTCGTCGCCGATCACACGTTCGATGCACCCGATGACCCCGCGCACCGCCTTAATGCACTCGCGCTGGGCGGCGGGGCGCTGCTCGATCTGGGCATCTATCCGGTCTCCTTCGCCTGGGACATTCTGGGCCGGCCGGAGGAGATCCAATCGATGGCGCGCTTCAAGGCCACAGGCGCCGACGCTGAGGTCGCGACCATGTTTCGCCATACCGGCGATGCCATCTCGACGACGATCTCCTCCAGCGACAACGTCGGGCGCAACGTGGCCTCGATTCTCGGCACGGAAGCCCGCATCGAAATCGATGCCAAATGGTATGCACCGACCTCGTTTCGCCTCCTCGACAGCGAAGACAGAGTGATCGAGAGCTACGTGTCCGAGCTGCCGGGGCGTGGCATGCAATTTCAGGCCGACGAAATCGAAAGGCTGGTCGCCGCAGGAATGTTGGCCGGAGATATCCTGCCCCCGGAGGAAAGCGTCGCGATCATGCAGACACTGGACACGATCAGGGCACAGATCGGCTTACGCTACCCGGGGGAGTAAGGGCGCCGCGGATCATTGGCTGCAAGCTGAATCTTTCCGACGTTGGCGAGGCCGAAGGATTTCAACACAGCACCCGCCTCACCACAGCCGCGGCCCGGCCCGCAACGCCCGGGTGCTCTCTTGCACCATGCTCTGCACATTGCGGGTCTCGCGGTAGACCTCGCGCAGGTGACTCGCGTGGTTGCCGGCATTTGCCGCGCAGCGTTCGACTTCTTCGAGCCCGGTCAGGCTGTTCAACGCGGCGGCGTGCGGCTCGACATGCCGCAGTGTGGCCAGGATGTCTTCACGAATCGTGCGGCTCTCGCGCGTCTTGGGGTTGACCATCACGCCGTCGAGGCCGAAGCGGCAGGCCTGGAAGCGGTTGAAGGTGTAGACAAGGTAGTCGTCTTCGGCCGGCTCGGGCTCGGCGCGCTCGAGCAGGCGCCGGCAGATTGCCTGCAAGTAACAAGCGAGCGCGGCGGCGCGCTCGACGGTGAGCGGCGTGTCGCAAACGCGCAGCTCGATCGTGCCGTACTCGGGCTTGGGGCGGATGTCCCAGTAAAAGTCTTTCATCGACTGGACAACGCCGGTCGCCTCCATCTTGGTGAAGTAGCCGTGGGCGAAGTCGTCCCAGCTCAGCGTGAACGGCGCGCGGCCGCTGAGCGGAAACGCGAAGACCGAGTTGAGCCGCGCCGAATCGAAAAGGGTGTCGACCCCTTGGAAGAACGGCGACGAGGCCGAGAGCGCAATAAAGTGCGGCACATAGCGGTTGAGCGAGTGCAGCAGGAAGAGCGCGTCGTCGCCCGAGGCGCAACCCACGTGCACATGCTGGCCGAACACGGTGAACTGCTTGGCCAGGTAACCGTAGAGCTGCGAGAGCTGCTGAAAGCGCGGCTTCTCGAACACGCGCTGCTCGCTCCAGCGCTGGAACGGGTGGGTGCCGCCGCCCGCGATGTCGATGTTGAGGCGGTCGCAGGCCGTGGTGAGCGTGTCGCGCATGCCTTTCAGTTCAGCAAGGAGCGGCGCGTGTTCGGTCTGGATGCCGGTGGCGATCTCGATCATGCTCTGGGTCATCTCGGGCGTGACGGTGCCGGGAAACGGCTTGCGCGAGAGCAGCTCCAGCAGGTCGGTGGCGCTCGAGGTGAGGTCGAAGTCGACCGTGTTGACAAGCTGCAACTCGAGCTCGACGCCGAGCGAAAGGGCGTTTGATTTGCCGAAGGGGCCGAGGGGCATGTCAGTGGCGCCCGGTTGCCGGCAGGCGCTGGCGCGCGCCCCGGGGGCCGCGAACGAAGCGAGTCGGGGGCAGTTTCATCCTAGTGTTCCTCCGGGTAGGCCTCGCCGGCGCTCATCAAAGCGCGTTGCGAGACGAGCGGGCCGAGAACGTCGAGCAGCACCAGCAGGCCGACGATCACCGGCAGGCTGTCACGCGCGAGATCGAAGCCGTAGAGCCGGCTTTCTTCGAGCAGCAGCAGCGCGAAGGCCGACATCGGCATCAACGCGAAGCCAGTCAACACGCCCTTGCGAAACGTGGTGCCACTGGCGCGCGCGATGCTGGCATTGACAACGACGTGCGCCGCCGTGCGCACTGTGAGCACGGCGGCCCCAAGCACCAGGCTGCCGAGCAGGCCACGCCAGGACAGCAAGCTGCCGACAAACACGAACAAGAACACCGACAGGACATCGCCCAACGCGCCGAAGTTGCGCTGCGCGTGGCTGAGCATGAGGCGGCGCTCGCGCGCAAGCACGCCGAACGCGAGCGCAGCCAAGAGCGGCGAGAGGTGCAGCGTTTGTGCGAGTCCGGTCAGCAGCAGCACCATGAAACCGAAGGTCACGGTGGTGCTCTGGCTACCGCTTGCAAGCCGATTGAGGAGCGGTGCTACGACCCCGAAGATCGCACCGGCGACCAGTGAAAGGCCGATCACATAGACGCTGTTGAAGGCAGCCTGGCTTAGATCGCCGCTGGTCTCGAGGTGCCAGTAGCCGACCACCAGCTTCAGCAACAGCACCGCGATCAAGCAGTTCATCGCGCACAGGTGCAGCAGCCGCTCGGTGACCTGGCCGGCGCTGCGCAGCTCGTGAGTCACGCGCATGATGGCCGCTGGCGAGCTCGCCACGCACAGTGCGGCCAGCACCAGGCGCTGGTCGGTCGATTCGGTAAAAAAGCCCGCCGCCCAAAACACAGCGCCGAAGGTCACCACGGCCTGCGCGAGCCCGGCAGCGAGCACCCACGGGTTGTGTCTGAACCAGCGCGGGTTGATTCGGTAGCCGAGCTCGAACAATGTCAGCGCGAGCGCGACGTTGGCCATGAAGCCCTGGGCGGTTTGCGAGACCATGTTTTGCGTCAAGCCCAACCCACCGAGTAACAGGCCGACGACGCTGTATGCGCAAACCCGCGGCAAATTCCAGTGGCGAAACACCCACTCGCCGGCCAGCCATGCCGCAAGCAGCATCAGCGGCCAAGCCACCAACGGGCCGAGCAAATCCAGGTTCATGGGCAAGTTGGTGTTAAAGCGTCAGGGGCGCGCAGCCTAACGCGCGCCAGTGACGGCAACGGCTTCTCAACGCTCGCAACTCGGGTTTAAGTGAAACGCCTCGAAACAAAGAAAATTCCATTTGCATCAATATAATTTGGCTGAATGAACGCCCGCGTGACGCCAACCCCTGTCGCTGCGCGTCGCCCGCGAAGGCAGCCGCCTGTAGGGCTCGATGTGCTGCAGCAGTTGCGTGTGGTCGTGCGACTGGCCGGCAACAACGCGGCGCGTCTCGAGCGCAGCACGGGCATCCCGGGTGCGCAACTGTGGACCCTGCATGAAGTGGCGCAGGCCGACGGGCTGAGCGTTGGCGAACTGGCCATGCGAATGCGCGTGCATCAGACCACCGTCAGCAATCTGCTGAACCGGCTCGACGCCTCGGGTTTGGTCCGCAAAGAGCGCTCAGCCGACGATCAACGCATCGTTCACGTGTACTTGAGCGCGGCGGGCCGCAAGGCGCTCAAGGGCGTTGCGGCGCCGGCGCGCGGTCTGTTGCCGAATGTGCTCGACGCGATGACACCTGCGCAGCTGCGCAAGGTGTGCGACGGGTTGGCCGTTCTGATCGAATGCATGGGCGGCCTCGATGCTGCGCTTGCGCGCAAGCCGTTGCCCTTCACCAAATAAGCGTGTCGACCGACATCGCTTGTGGTCCCCCTCCGTCTTAAATCGAGTTTTCTTGAGGAGTTTTTATGAAACGATCATTCGTCACCACCCTGTTGGCCGCTACTGCACTGGCTGCCTGCACCAGCACGCCGCTCGAAACCAAAGCGCCGGTCGCGAGCAACGATATTGCACCGCCGATGCCCGACGCCGCGCCGCGTAATGCCGAAAGCACGGTCGCCACGGTGACTCTCGACCCGCTCGACGATCCGAAGAGTCAGCTCGCCGCGCGTAGCGTCTATTTCGCCTACGACAACTTCGCAGTCGACAGCAAGTACCAGCCCGTCGTGCAATCGCACGGTCAGTATCTGCAGACCCACGCGCAGGTGCAAATCAGGGTCGAGGGAAACACCGACGAGCGCGGCTCGCGGGAATACAACCTGGCGCTCGGCGACAAGCGTGCGCAGGTCGTGGCCAAGCAGCTCGAGCTGATGGGCGCGAAGCCGGCACAGATCGAAGCCGTGAGCTACGGCGAGGAGCGCCCGAAATCCGAGGGTCACGACGAGTCGGCCTGGTCCGACAACCGCCGTGCCGACATTCGCTACGTGAAGCGTTGAGGCGGAGCACAGTCCCGCGCGCGACTAATTGACGCGCGAGGCGCCCACAAAAAAGCCGGCGCGAAGCCGGCTTTCTCGTATGGCACTCGCTTGCATGAGGTGCCGATAGGGCTGGTGCCTTAGCTCAAGTGGCCGTTGATCAACTTGGTCATCTCAAACATCGAGACCTGCGCCTTTTTGAAGATTTCCTTCAGCTTGGCGTCAGCGTTGATCATCGTTTTCTTGGCCGGGTCTTGCAGCTTGTTGGCCTTGATGTACTCCCAGACTTTCTTCGTCACTTCGGTACGCGGCACCGGCTTGGAGCCGATGATCGCGGCGAGGTGCGCGCTGGGAGTCATTGCCTTCATGAAGGCTGCGTTCGGCGTGCGCTTCTTTGCAGGAACCGCTTTCTTCGCAGGCGCCGCCTTCTTCGCTACAGCGGCCTTCTTTTCCGGAGCCGCTTTCTTTGCCGCCGGTGCAGCTTTCTTTGCGGGTGCCGCTTTTTTCGCGGGTGCCGCTTTCTTCGCAGTTGCCATGTTGATTCTCTCCATCAAAAGTTGTTGATGTGCCCGGGATGGGCGAGAGCCGCGTGGACTCTCATTTCTCCATAGCACCGTGCGGGGCGAATAGTAATGCCTGCCCCGGGCAATGAGAAGAAGATTTCATAGGAGAAGCGCGCATTTCTTCGAGGAAAACGACGCTTTGTCGTGGCGAGGCGTCACTGTGTGCGAACACTCCATGCATAACGCTCAGGCCACGTTGCCGTTGCGGGTGCGCGATCGCGTGCCGCTGTCGCGCTTCATGCCCTCACTTCGGTGCGGTTACGAGCGCGAAGGTCTTGGGATGAAAGAAGACTTCGACATTGCGGCCAGTCTCGTTCTTGCCGTAGACCTCGTAGCAGCCGTTCGTGACTTTGACGCGCGAAACCTTCCAGCCGCGGTCGGTAAGTTGCCGTTCGAGGTCGACCCGAGGCCGCCACTCGGCCTTTGGAATCGGCTCGCACTTTTCGGCATGCTGTGCGGTGGCGCTGCCCGCCATGCCGACCAACAGCGCAATGGAGGCAGCACGGGTCATGAAACAAGTTTTGTTCATCGCAAGTTCTTTTGGGGTTGAAGAAAGAGGAGTCGCCGCGCCACGCTCAGGCCTCGGCCCACATGCGCAGCAGGTTGTGATGCGTACCGGTCAACCCGATCACCGCCGGGTCGGTCTAGCCGAGGCTGGCGCGCAGGCTCATCAGATGCTTGTCCATCTCGAACAGCAGCCTACGCGCCTCGGCACTGCGGACCATGCTTTCGATCCAGAAAAAGCTCGCGAGCCGGTGGCCATATGTCACCGGCTCGACGCGGTGCACGTGGGTGCCGGGATAGAGCAGCAAGTCGCCGGCCGGGAGCTTGACGCGCTGCTCACCGAAGGGCTCTTCGATGACGAGTTCGCCGCCCTCGTATTCATCGGGTTGGGCGAGAAAGAGTGTGCAGCTCAGGTCGGTGCGCACGCGCGTTGATTCGCCCTGCACGAAGCGCACGGCGTTGTCGACGTGGTTGCCGAACGCATTGGTCGCACCGCTGTAACGGTTGAAGAGCGGAGGGAACACTCGCCGCGGCAGCGCCGCCGAAAACAGCGTGGCGTGACGGTTGAGCCCGGCAAGCACGATGCGCTGCAGTGCTTTGGTCTCCGGCGAGTCGTGCCGCAGCTGCTCGTTGTTCTTGGCTCTTGCCGACTGCACGCCAGCCGTCATGCGGCCGTCGGCCCAGGTCCCACGCGCGAGCAGCACGCGCACTTCTCGCAGCTCGTCGACTCCCAGAACGCCTTGAACGTGGAGCAGCAAAGCCAGTCTTTCTAAAACCGCGCGCTCATCGTCAGCTGCACCGTGCGCGCCGCTCCGGGAATGTAGTGGCCGGTATAGAGCGAATCGGCGTAGAGCTTGTCGGTGACGTTGTTGACATTGAACTTGAACGCGACGCTTTCGTTCAATGCGAACTCGGCAAGCAGGTCGCCGGTCACGAAGCGCGGCGCTGTGATGCCGGCAGGGTTGCGATTGGGCGTCTGCGAGCTGCGAGCGTTGAGGCCGGCACCGAGACGCACGCGCGGAGTGATCTGGTAAGTTGTCCAGACCGTGCCGCTGTGGCGCGGCGTCATCGAGGGTCGCCGGCCGACACGCTCGGCACTCAGTGTCGTGCCGTCCGGGTTGCCGGCGTCGATTTTCGCAACCGGAATCCACGCGTACGAGCCGAACACTTCCCACCCCGAAGCCAGCCGACCGGCAAGGTCGAGCTCGACACCGGCCGTGTGGCGGCGGCCCGAGAGCAAATAGTCAGTGAGCGGCGTGCCGGCGGGTGAGTCGCGATTGCGCTCGTTGAACTTGGTCGAGTGAAACAGTGCCACCCGGCTGCTGAGTTTGCCGTCGAGCAGGTCCATCTTGGCACCGAGTTCAAAGTTGCGGCTGCCTTCCGCTGCAGTGTTCGAGCCGGGCAAGTCGTATTGGTAGGTGTCGCCCGAGGTGTTGAACGAGGTGCCGTACGACAAATGAAATGAGAGCGCCTCGCTCGGCTGGTAGAGCGCGCCGAGCCGATGGCTCAAGAGGCTGTCGGTACGGCCGAAATCGGCGAGCTGGGTTCCGATGGCCGGCGGCGTTCCGGTGGCGGCGGTGGTAGAAGTTTGGTAGACGGCGTAGCGGCCCTTGAAGTGATCGAAACGCAAGCCGCCGAGCAGCGTCCAGTGCGGCGCGATTTGCAGCAGGTCTTGGACGTAGACGCCGAGCGACTTCGCGTCGAACGCAGACTGCCGCCGCTTGATGCGCAGGCCCTCGTCGACAAAGCCGCCGCCGTCGTTAGGCGTTCCGATCGTGGTGCGCGGCGTGTTTTTATCGAGCACGACCGAAGACGGCAAGCCGGCGGTGTTGTAACCGTTGACAACTTCGTGGGCCAGGTCGACGCCGGCCAGAAGCGCGTGCCGGCCGCCGATGCCCTCGAGCGTGGTGCTGTAGTCGCTTTGCGCATAAGTCGTCGAGAGGTTCTGCACTTTGTTCTGGGTGCCGCGTGTAAGCAAGGTCGAGTCGGCCAAATTGTTGCTGCCGGTCGGGTTGGTAAAGCGGATCGCGCTGGCGCGCTGATCGCGGTCGTATCGGCCTCGCCGGATGGCACTCTTCAATTCGCCCCCGTCGCCGAAACGGTGGGTGTGAACCAGTGTCGCCAGCGCCGCGCCGCCGGTGTTGCGGTCGCTCGCCGCGCCGTAGTAGTCGTGCGGGTTGCGGCCTTCGATGATGCCGGCCGGGTTGGTGGCCGAAGTCGGCGCGCTGCTGGCCCGGCGCAGCCACGGCAGTCCTTAGTTGATGCCGTTGTCATTGCGCAGGTAGTAGCCCGAAGCCTGGAAAGTGTCGGGCGTGCCGATGCCCCAGCGCAGCGTCGCCGCGAGGCCCTGCTTGTCAGGCTTGTCATTGCCGCCGTGACCGATGGCGCTGGTCGTCATTACGTTGATGCGCGCGGCCGCGGTCTCGCTGGTCTTCACGTTGAAGTCGCCGACGAAGCGCAGAAAACCCGCGCTTCCGACGGTGAAGTCGACCTGGGTCGCGTTGCCGAGAAACGCCTGCTTGCTGACCTGGTTGACGACACCGCCGGTCGAGCCGCGGCCGAATAGCATCGAGGCCGAACCGCGCAGCAATTCGACGCGCTCATATACAAAAGTGTCGCGGTCGTAGAAGGCCGGGTCGCGCAGGCTGTCGACGTAGATGTCGCCACTGGCAGCCAGCGAAAAGCCGCGCAGGCGAATATCTTCTTCGCCGCCCTCCGCCGCCTAGAACGTGACACCGGCAGTCTGGTGCAGCGCCTCTTTCAACGTGTCGATGCGGCGGTCTTCGATCAACTTTTCGGTGACCACCGTGACCGACTGCGGGATGTCACGCAACGCCTGATTGCCCTTGCCGATCGTCGTCGTCTTGGCACGGAGCGAGTCGGCATCGGTCTCGATCTGCCCCATGACGGTAACGCGCTCGAACTTCACCACCGGCGCCGAGGCGGACACGGCAGGTGGCGCCACCACCGGCTCTGCCCAAGCCGGCAACGCAAGACAGCCGAAACCGGCGGCCAGCGCACCCAGCGGCAGTCGGCATGTTCGCAGTGCGGGGGCCTCGACGTATGGCGCGGTGCGCTCAGACAGGTCGAGCGGGAAGAGGGAAAGAGAAAGTCGGTCGGCAGTCGGCACGTGTCGTTCCTGAATGGAAGGTGTGGCACGGGCTGGCGACGGCGGGCTGGTGCGCAGGGTGAGGGAGCGTTCGGATTACTTGGTCAGGATCAGCTTTCCAAGGGCGGTCTGTCTAAGTCGATAGGTTGCATCGCGGTGCTCGATCAGCAACTCGCTCGCGCCGCGGAACAGCGCTCCGCTGTCGACCCGGCGCAGCGGCACGACGGCGGTCAACTGCGGCACGCGGGCTCGCTCTGGATCTGGCGCTTTCGTTGGGTTGTCGGGTGCGTTCACGGGCATGCGGAGCAGTGGCTTGCAACCGGGTCAAGCCCTGTCGCCAACAGGTATGAAGACTACCATCAAACGCGAATGGTTCTTATTATTGTTTGGGGTTCAGGGGCGTCGGGCGCGTTCTTGGTATGGCCCTTGTGTCAGGGCCCGAGGGGCATCCGAGCAGGTCAACTTTGCGTGCGCTCGCAGGTGCGCCAGTGCAGCGCGGGCTCGCGTTATTCTTCCGGTCATGAAAATCATAGTTCGCTGGTTGTTGCTCGCCGCCGCCTTGCTGTTGGTGGCCTACCTCTACCCTGGCGTGACGATCCAGAGCTTCGGCTCGGCGATGATCGCGGCCTTCGTGCTGGGCTTGCTCAACACCTTGCTGCGGCCGGTGCTGGTGCTGCTGACGCTGCCGGTCACGGTGGTGACGCTCGGCCTCTTTCTCTTCGTCATCAACGCGCTGATGTTTTACTTCGCAGCGTCGATGCTCGAGGGCTTTCATGTCGCCGGCTTCGCCGCGGCGCTGATCGGCTCGCTGCTCTACAGCCTCTGCGGCATGGTGATCGACGTGGCGATGGAACGGGTTTTCGCGCGCGCCTGAGCCGGTCAGTTCAGCCTCGGTGCGAGCGGTGGCTAGCCCAGCAGTGCTCGCCACCGAACGTCAACGAAACGCCTTCTCGTCGGCTTTTTGCAGCTTGAGCTGCGTCTCGACATCGCGCAGCCGCGCATCGATCACCGAGACGTCGATGAAGTCGACCGCACCATCGCTGCGCGCGCGGCGCTGACCGGCATGAAAGCGATCGATCGCACCTGCCAGATCGCCCAGCGCAACGCGCGACTCGGCGTCGGCACGCACCGCGCGCAGCGGCTGGCCGAGGCGCTCTTGAACCTGGCCGAGGGCCGTCCAGGCGAGTGAATCGCGCGGTTGGGTCGCGACCCAGGTTTGCAGCTGCTCGGCGCGCGACTTGAGCTGCGCGCTTTCGGGCGCCAGTACCGGCGACGCGGCGAGCACGGCCTGGGTCTCGAGCAGCATCACCGGGCGCGAGCGATCGCTTCGATAGGGTTCGAGCACCATCACGGCACGGCCGATCTCGCCGCGCGCGAGCAGCGACTGCGCCTGCAGCAGCACGACCGCGCGCTCGGCACGCGCATCGGTGCGGGGGCTGCCGCGCACCAAACCCAGCGCTGTGGCGATCGACGTGTCGGCACGCGGCCAGTCGCGCAAAAGTGTCGAGGCCAGGCCGCTGGCGCAGGCGTTCAACAATTTGTCGGCGACTGTGGTGGCGACCCGGTCGCCATCGAGCGCCTGCCAGCGCCGCAGCGCATCGAAGCGCGAGTCCATCAGCACGCGGGCGCGGGCCTGCGCTGCGGTGTGCTCGAGCGCGCTCACCGGTGCAGCGGCCGGCCCCGCGCCCATGCGCGCACGCGCCTCGCCGATGCGCTCGCTGGTCAGCGGGTGGCTGCGCAGGTAGGGGTAGCCGCCGAAGTCGTTGAGACGCGACGACTGATCGAGCTTCTCGAACATCGACGCCATGCCGCCCGGCGCGAACCCGGCGCCGGTCATCACTTGCCAGCCGACGCGGTCGGCCTCGCGCTCCATGTCGCGCGAGAAGTTGAGTTGCCCTTGCACCGCCAACGCCTGCCCGCCGACGACAGCCGCCTGCGCCGCATCGATGCTGCTGTTGCCGGCCCGGCTCGCGACGACCAGGCCGGCGAGCATGGCCGCGAGGCTGAGCAGCGATTGCCGCTTCGAGTTGCCGATGCTGCGCGCGATGTGGCGCTGCGTGATGTGCGACATCTCGTGCGCCATCACCGAGGCCAGCTCATCGCGCGCGCTCGTCATCGCGATCAGCCCGAGGTTGACGCCGACATAACCGCCCGGCAGCGCGAACGCGTTGACCTCTTTGTCGCGGACGAGAAATGGCTCCCAGGCGAGGCGCTGGTCGATGTCGGCACTCAGGTTGCCGCGCACCCGGGCCTGCGCGACCAGCGGCTGCCAGATCGACTGCAGATACTCCAGCAGCACCGGGTCGTCGAGGTAGTCGGGGTCGGCGCGAATCTCTCGCATGATCTCGTCGCCGAGGCGGTTCTCGGTCGCAATGCTGAAGTCTTCGCCCGACGGGTCGCCGAGCGCGGGCAACTGGTTTTGTGCCGACGCCGGCGTGTAAGCGGTCGACAAGACGAGCGACATCGCCAGAGACATCGAGACAGCGCCGGCAGTCAGCCGTTGCGGCCAACGTGCGCGATGAGCGCAATGCGAATACGGACCGGTGTTGTGCACAGTGGGCTCTTCTTCAACAGGCGCAGGGCCGGCGCCAAAACGTGCGTGGCTATCATGCCGCACAAACGTTTCGAGAAGGTTTCGCCCCATGAGTTCAACGCCTGCGGCGCCACCCGACTCGGCAGCTCGCGCGGCCTCGCCGCTCACACATTTCGATGCGCACGGGCAGGCGCACATGGTCGATGTTTCAGACAAAGCGGAAACCCACCGGGTCGCCCGCGCGAGCGGCGTGATCCGCATGTTGCCGGCCACGCTGGCGTTGATCGAGAGTGGTCAGGCCAAGAAGGGTGATGTACTCGGTGTCGCACGCATCGCGGCGATTCAAGCCGCCAAGCGCACCGCCGAGCTGATCCCGCTGTGCCACCCGTTGCCGATCACCCGTGTGGCGATTGAGTTCGCGTGCAATGCGGCCACTTCAAGCGTGCATTGCACCGCGCAGGTCGAAACCCTGGGCCGAACCGGCGTCGAGATGGAAGCCCTGACCGCCGTGCAGATCGGCCTGCTCACGGTCTACGACATGTGCAAGGCCGCCGACCGCGGCATGGTGATCGGCGAGATCAGGGTGCTCGAGAAAAGCGGGGGCAAGTCGGGCGATTGGGTGGCGGCGGGCTGAGCTGCAGTCAAGCGCGCTTGCGAACCTAGACGGCCGCCGGCAAACCCTGGAAGTGCGCGTTGCAGGTCAGCAAGTCGGCGCCTTGCGATTGCGCGGTGGCGTAGACGATCGCGTCGGCGGTGGCCAGTCGGTGGCGCTGGTGCAATTCGGCTGCGGCCAGCGCAATCTCGGTGCTCAGCGGCACGACCACGCACTGCTGCGTTTACGCGATCACGCTGTCGGCGCGGTCATCATCGGCCTCGCGAAGCAACCACTTCGACAGCTCCAGTTGCATGATGGTCGAAACGACCCACGAATCCCGCGCCGGCAGTTCATCGGCCAGGCGCTTGCCGAGGGCGCTGCCGAGCAACCACTCGGTCCAGGCCGAGGTGTCGACCACTCGCACCTGGCCATGCCGTCAGTACCGGTCGACACGGTCGCGGTAGCCGACCGCCTTCGCCCCTTTGGCGATACCTTTTAGCTGGTCGAGTGCCGGTACCGGCACCAGCAGCACACCCAAGGCCTTGGGCATGAAGACAAATTCTTGACCGGCCTCCCAGTGCTGCTTGTCGCGCACGGCCTTCGGCACCGAGATCTGGTACTTCTTCGACAACGTCGCGGTGGCACTCATGTTCTTGCTCTCTGTCGATCGATCACGATCGGGTAAGAATATTCCCGCCTGGGCCGGTCGCTGTGCTGTCGATCGCCTATCGGAAGTCCTCATAGGTGTACGCGCGCTCCGGCGCCAAACACTGGTACGGCAGCGCCTTGCCCTCGGCCGCACCCGCCTCGCACGGCGCGAAAAACTCGGCCGATTGCTCGTTGCGAAACTCGCGCAAGCGCTGCGCGATGTAACGCGCCCTGTCGGTCTGGCCCGATTCGTCGAGCGCCTTGGCCCAGGCTTGCAGCAAGCGCGCATCGAGCAGGTAGTGCGGCGCGCGGATGAATGCCGGCAACACGCGGCCCGGATGCGGCGCCGTGGTGGCGGCGGCGTAGTCGGCGTGGTGGGCGAAGAAGATGCTGCGGCGGCCGCTCGCGATACGCTGATCGAGCGTTGCGGTCGAGTTTGGCGACGGCGCATAGATCGCGACCACGCGCATGTAGTCGAGCACCGATGCCGCACCGCCCATCGCCAGCAGCAACGAGGCGACGACGAGAGGCCGCACCCTGCGCGGCGATGCGGCCGCGAGCCCGGCCTCGGCTGGCGTCGCTCGCGCGTCACCGCTGAGGCAGAGGCCAAATGCAAAGCTCGCCGGCAGCAGGTAGTAGGCATACCAGAGCGGGTACTCGAGCATGCTGTGGACGAGGATCAGCACCACCATCGCGAACGCGGCCGGCTTCACCAGCGCCTCGCCCGGTGCGGCGTCGGTCGCGGCCGGCTGCAACGCGGCCCGCGCGGCAACCCACAAGGCGTATCCCAACAAGCCCAACACCAGCAGCGCGAGCGGGATGCCCAACTCGACGACGAACTGCAGGATCAAGTTGTGCGTGTGATCGAAGAACGCCACCGGCCGCCCGGGAAACGGCGTCAGCGTCCACGCGAAGTTGAATTCGCCCCAACCGACGCCGAACCAGGGATGCATGCGAATCAACGTGAGCGTGTTGGCCCAAATGCCGAGCCGCGAGCTCGACACATCGCCCTTGGTACTGAAGCGCGTCTCGCCGCCGAAGACATGGTGGGTGGAGTCGGCCCACGCGCCGGTGCCGTACCAAAAGGCCGCGTACAACAGCGGCGAAAGCGCCAGCAACCAGCGCGCCTCGCGCGAGAGCCGGCGGTCGAACAAACCCCAGGCCGCGAGCAGCAACATGCTCAGCGCCCCGGTGCGCGACGCCGTGAGCACGACGACAAAGATGAAGAGCAGTGCCAGCAGCGTCGAGCCCCAGCGCCGCAGCACCCGCGCCTCACCCAACCACACCGCAGCGATCACCGCCCAGAGCAGCAAGCTGCTCAAGTGATTCGGCTGTCGCATGTTGCCGACGGCGCGGCCGTCGATGTAGGTGCGAGCAATGAAGTTGCCGTCGGGGAGGGAGGGGGCAAAGACTTGGATCAGGCCGATGAGGCTGCTGAGGAATGCGGCCACGGTGATGCCGATGCAGAAGCTGCGAAACACGTGCGCACCTGCGCTGCCCAACTGGCCGATCGCGACCTGCGCAATCAGTGCCGACGCGAGCAAAAATGCCGCTCCCGACAGCGCCAACGACCAAGGCAATCCGGCGACCAAGGCAGTCGCAAACGCAGCGATCACGAGCGCGAGTGCGGCCGTGCCGATGGCCAAGCCACCTTTGGATCGCAATCGAGCCCACTGTGGGGGCACCGCGGTGCCGGCGACCAAGAAGATCCCCCAGCCGAAGAGAGATGCGGCCTGGTTGAGGAAAGTCGACGACGGCGGTAAGTTAAAGGCCAGAAGGAACGGGAGCGTGAGCGCTAGCAGTCCCGTCGGCGTCGATATGCCGGACGGCTGTCTCGGCAATGCCGATGTCAACATAAGGAGAAGTCCCCGCAGGGACGTCGAAGCGGTGTTCTATTCTGGCCTATGCCTCTACCCGGTTCTTTATCCCGCGCATCTGCCGAAGCAGCCGAGCAGCGACGCGACTATTTGCAGCTGGCCGGCAGGTACTTGGCGAGGATGCTGCCGGTGCACGTCCAATCGACACCGCCTGCCGCGCTCACATTGCCGGTCAGGCGGATGTAGTCGCTCTGCATTGCCGACTCCTTGCTCGTCGAGGTGGCCTGGATGTACCCCTGCGAAGCATTCGTGAAGTTGTAGGCAACGTTCGCGACATATTGCGAAGTTTGCGAAGACGTAGGCGACGAAGCAGCACTCGGCATCTGCCCGTAGGTGTTGACGTATTCGGCAACGGCCAGCTTCATCGATGTCGCAGCCAAGATGACCTCTGACACCTTCGCCCGCACCGTGTAGTCGCGGTAAGCCGGCAGCGCAACGGCCGCAAAGATGCCGATGATCGCCACAACGATCATCAATTCGATAAGGGTGAAACCTTTAGCAGCTTGCCGCTTAATTGAACACTCCGGTTCCTTGGGAGCGCTCGAGAGAGCGCTCTAGCCTTGCACACAGCAGAAGCTGTGCCGGTGGACTGCCGGTCAATCCGCCGTAAAACTTGGCCCGTCAGTCGAAAAGAACCGTCGCAATGTCAATGCGAGCAGCGCTCGGTTCTGACAATGCTTGGACAGCCGCTCAAGGCGTTGGCAGCGTCACCGGCCGCATGCGGGGGTAGGTCGTGTTGGCCAGTTCTCGCCAGGCTTCGATGTCTGTTTTGCAAATGCCTTCAGCCTGAATCCTGCACAGACGCGCCAACGTGTCTTCTGCCACGTCGACCTTTCCGAGCGACGCTGCAGCCATCGCGTAGCGCAACATGAACAGGTGCTCGGGATATCGCTGAACAACTTTCCTCATCAGGTCGTGTTGCTCGCTAGAAATCGTTTCACCGGGCTTGATCCTGTTCATCGTCAAAAATGCACGGAGCTGCGTCAAGACAATGAGGTCTGGCGCCTTGCTGTTTCGTGAGGTGCCCAGGCGCGCCGATTCAAACCGAAGCACTTGAAGGTTGTTTTTGGCTTCGTAGTATTCAAGCGCCGTCCAGACAAAGGCGGCCATCAGCGTCACGCAGGCAGCGGCCGCGATCGGGCGGCTGAGTTCAAGGCGGCTTCCCGAGGCGTGCAGATTGCACAAGATTCCGATAAGCAGCCCGCAGGGCAACAGCAGGTAGGCGTAGGTGTGTGGAAACTCGAGCAGCGAGTGGGTCAAAAACACGACCAAGGCCAGCAGGATCAACACGCCCTGAGGCGTGTTCACTCGGCGGGCAATCGCCACCAGCCACAGCACGCCCAAGATCACGATCGGCACGCCGATGAGAAGCCCGTTCCAGACCAGCAAATCGAGGATGAGGTTGTGGCTGTGATCGATCAGCTCGGTTGCCGGGGGGAACTTCAAAGCAACCGCTTGCTGCGCCACGGAAACCTGGTTCCACCCCCATCCGAAGAAGGGGCGCTCGGCAAGCGCAGACACCATTTCATGCCAATGGTGAAGTCGCGTCCCGGGGCTGAGACGCTCTTGCATCCCGAACTGCAAATCGAACGAGAGTGCGCGGTTTATCGCAACCCAGCTGACCACGAACAGCACATAGATCGCACCTAACCCGACCAGCCACGGCCGGTATCGTTGGGGCTGCAGCGAGCGGCCGAACAAGAAGCTGGCGGCAATCAGCATCGGGACAAAAATCCACGCCGTTCGAGACTGCGTCATGGCCAGCCCAAACAGCAAGTAGGTCGCACAGAGCAGACTCACCGTGCCGCTCGCTCGCCGGGTCACGAAGAGCGACCAAAGACCAACCAAGCCCAAGCCGATCATGGTCGCCAGATGGTTGGGCTGGCCAATGTTGGCATAGGGCCGGCCGCCGAACGGCAGGTCGATAATCCAGAAGTCGAGATCGTCGAGACGCAACCACTGATAGAGCGCCATCCCCACCGACAAGATCGCCGCGATCAGAAAAGCCCCGAAGATGGCGTCTGACAGCTCGCTCGCGAAGCCCTTGTGCGCGCTCGCACCAATGCAGATCGTGAGCGCGAGGCCGACGAGAAATAGGCTGGCCATCCATGCGTCGCCAGCGAAATAGATGATTCCTGCGGCGGCCTGGGCCGCGGGCACAAGCGCCAGCGCGATCAGCACCAAACCGAACGCAGGCACCTCGACCGCGGCCTTGCGTCTCAGCAGCAGCGCTGCGGCCAGCACCGCCATGCTCGCAACGGCGAGAGTGTCGCGATCGAACGCAAGCCACGGCAAAGAGCGATTCGGAATCATGCCGCCGAGCGACAGGAGCAGTGCCCACATCGACCACCAGGGACGAACCGGCAGACTCACTTCTTGCGAGAGGGTGCGGAGCATTCTGGTCGCGGGAGCGTTTAGTCTTGCAAATCGAAGCAAAGCGAGACAATGCAAAACGGCCCCATTGCTGGAGCCGTCAATCTGTCGGTAAAGCGTTACTTACAGCTGGCTGGCAGATATTTCGCTGCGATGGGGGTGGTGCTGCCGGCAGCACAAGTCCAGTCGACGCCGCCCGCCGCGCTCACGTTACCGGTCAAGGTAAGGGTGCCGCCGGTTATCGCGGTTTCCTTGCTTGTCGCCGTGGCGGTGACAGTACCCTGCGAGGCATTTACGAAGCTATACACAACGCCCGAGACGTATTGAGAAGTTTGCGACGACGTGGGGGCTGAGGCGCTAGAAGGCATCGAGCCATAGGTATTAACGTGTTCAGCCACGGCCAGCTTCAATGACGAGGCAGCCAAAATCACTTCTGAAACCTTGGCGCGAACCGTGTAATCACGATAAGCCGGCAGCGCGACCGCTGCCAGGATGCCGATGATTGCGACGACGATCATCAATTCGATGAGGGTAAAACCAGCTTGAACTTGACGCTTCATGGGATTGCTCCTGAGGGGTTGAGGGTGAAGACAATCGATAGGATGCATCGCTTGTGCCACGTGCAATCCCTAGAAAAAACGTGCATTCCCCCCTTAAATCTGACACAAAAGGTCACGCACTCAGCAGCTCGCTCACTAGCCGCTGGTCACACGTGACACAAATGGTCACCACTGCATTGCTCAACGCTCCACATCTGCATATGATGCGTGATGTTTGATGCTTGGAATGAACTGCGATGCGAACGACCCTCTCCTTAGACGACGACATTCTGGCGGCGGCCAAAGGCCTGGCGGCAACACGACGCCAGACCCTCGGTGAGGTCATCTCGGCGTTGGCTCGCCAGGCGTTACTGCCGACGTGCGAAACGCGGTCCGTCAGAAACGGCGTGCCATTGCTCGCTGCCAATGCCAACAGCCAGCCGGTGACGGCTGAATTTGTGAGCCAGCTCAGCAACGAGTTGCCTTGACGGCCTTTTTGCTCGACGTCAACGTATTGATCGCGTTGATCGACCCTGCGCACGTTCAGCATGAGCCGGCTCACGCTTGGTTTGCTCGGCAGGGTCACAAGTCTTGGGCGACCTGCCCGCTGACCGAAAACGGCGTGTTGCGCATCGTCGGGCATTCTCGGTATCCCAATTCCCCGGGGACGCCAGCGGCGGTATCGCCGCTGCTGTCCGCGATGTGTGAGTTGCCCGGTCACATCTACTGGCCCGACGACATCAGCTTGCGCGACACGGCGCACGTTGACTCCTCGCGCCTGCTGAGTTCTGCGCAAATTACCGACACCTATCTGCTGGCACTCGCCTCGGCGCACGATGGTCATCTGGTTACCTTCGATCGGCGCCTCGTGGTCGACGCAGTTCCGGGCGGGGCCCAGCATCTGAAATTGATCGACTAGCGCTGCGGCAATGCGCCGAGCGGCGCCTCACAACCGCATCGTCTGCCCCGCCGCCAACGCCTGCACCCGGTGCGCCATGCCCAGCTTTGCGATCTGAGCCATAACGGCTTCGCTCTCACCGGGTTTGATGTGCGTGATGTGCACGTCGACGCTGCCTTCGAGTTGCGCGAGCTCGTGGCCGAGTGCGGCAGGGCAGAGGTGGCGGCTGATGCGGGCGAGTTGGCGCTCTTCGTCGCTGAAGGCAGTCTCGACGATCAGGTGCGCGACCTTCATGCGGCGAAGGCGCTCCCAGAGAAGCGGGTTCGGGCCGGTGTCGCCGGTATAGACCCACCAGCTGCGCTTGGCTTTCGCGGTCTCGATGTCGACGTCGCCCTCGGGCCCGCCACCACATTCGACCGCGAAGCCGCATGCCGGAACGGTGTGGGCCGCGCTCAGCACCTCGATGCGCTTGCCGTTGAGTTCGAGCAGGTCGCCCACAGCGAAGGGCACGAGCTGCAGGACCGGCTGCTCGGCACTCGGCAGCCGCGTGAAGTCGGGCCAGATGACGCCGTTGAAAATGTGTTGGCGCAGTGCCGCCAGGGTTTCAGGCAGGGCATGCACCTGGATTGGCGCGCGGCCGGCGGCGCGGCGCACGCGCATCACACCGTCGGCGAGCAGGCCGATCGAGAGCACGTGGTCGAGGTGCGAGTGGCTGATGAGGATGTGGTCGATGCGCGCGAGGGCCTCGAGGGCAAGGTCGCCCACACCCGTGCCGGCGTCGATCAGCACGTCGCCATCGAGCAGAAAAGCCGTGGTCTTGCAGCCGGCGGCAATGGAGCCGGAGCAACCCAGCACGTTGAGGATCATTTGCTGTCGAAGGTGTGGGCCCCGTCCCAGTCGGCGGGCGGCGGGCGGCGGGGTGGCGCGGTGGAGGGCGGTGCGCTGACCGAGCTGCCGGTACAACACAGCGAAAGGTGAATCGGGAAACGCTATCAGCAGACTCTCGAGTTCCGTCTGCGTCTGCGACCAATCTTGAAGGCGGTAGGCGGCGAGCGCAAGTCGCCAAAGTCGCATTTCCTCGTCGAATGCCGGGAGTCTTTCAACGGGCACGACCGCAGGTGTGAAAAGCGTCACGGGCCGTTGCTTGCCCTTGACGCGAACCCGGTCGACTTCGACCCAGCGCCCTGTGGTTTCAACTGCGCCGGTTGAAGGCTCGGAGACTTCGTGGCGGGTGGCTTCGCCGACCAGAATGTCAACGCCGTAGTGTCGGGTCAGCCCTTCGATCCGCGAGGCAAGGTTCACCGCGTCGCCCATCACGGTGTAGCTGCGGCGCATGCTGGAGCCCATGTCGCCGACGCAGACGGTGCCGGTGTTGACGCCGATACCGAGGCCGATCTCGGACAAGCCGCGGCTTCGCAACTCGGCATTGAGCGTGGTCATGCGCTCGGTCATGGCGATCGCGGCGCGAGTCGCGTTGGCGGCGTGCCCGGGGTCGGCCAGCGGTGCGCCCCAGAAGGCCATGATCGCGTCGCCGATGTATTTGTCGAGCGTGCCGCGGGTTTGCCGGATGGCGGCTGTCATGGTCGAGAAGAAGCTGTTGACGAGGCCAGGCACGTCTTCGGGGGTAAGCAACTCAGCGACGCGGGTGAATTTGCGCATGTCGCAAAACATCACGGTGAGCTCGCGGTTCTCGGCGCGCATGTCGTAGCGCGCGGGGTCGCGCGCCATTTCGTCGACGAGCTCGGGCGGCACGTAGGTAGTCGGCCCTGCGAAATCCAATTTCAACCTGACGCCAAACTCTGCGCGACCCGCCAGCGTCGGGGCTCGAATCGCCGAGCTGGTCGCCCAGTGGCAA
>JAYUWC010000265.1:0-12659 GCA_043753755.1 Rhizobacter sp. | reverse complement strand
CAGGGCGACACGCTGGGCGGTGGGCTCGAGTCGGTGTTGCCGTTTCACAAAGTGATCTTCGAGCGCAGCGCGCAGGCCGGTTTCCCCGAGGTGTTGTTCAACCTGTTCCCCGGCATGGGCGGCTGGAACTTCACCATTCGCAAGGCGGGTTTTTCGGTCGCCAACGAGATGATCTTGTCGGGCCGTCTCTACACCGCCGAGCAGTTGCAACGACGCCGACTGGTCGACATCGTCGTCGAAGACGGTGAGGGCGAAGAGGCGATCGAGTCGGTCGTCGGCAGCGTCAACCCGCGTCTGCGCGGCACGCTCGCGGCGCTCGAGGCGCGCCGCCATGCAGCGCCCATCACTTACGAGGCGCTGACCGCCATCGTCGACCAGTGGACCGATGCAGCGCTGCTGCTCGGCGACCGCGACTTGCGCCTGATGGAACGGCTGGCTCGCGCGCAGGTGCGCAAGGTCGGCGGAGCGGCCGAAGGCGCGGTCGCCGAAATTCGCCAGATCGAGCTCGACACCGCTTGGGGCGAGCAGCGCACCGGCATCACCGAGTGGAGCGCACTTTGAGCTGAGCGGCGACGACGCCGGCCGCGCGCGGATCAAGCGCGCGTCACAACCACGCCTGGATCAACTCACGAAGCTGATCGCGGGTGTAGGGCTTGGCGAGGTGGGCATCCATACCGGCCTCGCGCGACCTTGCGGCGTCTTCGTCGAAGGCATCGGCAGTGAGCGCCAGCACCGGCATCCGCGGCAAACCCATGCGCTGCTCGCGACGGCGGATTTCTTCGGTCGCGCTGTAGCCGTCCATCAACGGCATCTGGCAGTCCATCAGCACCAGATCGACTGCGTGGCGGGTGAGCAACTCGAGCGCCTCGCGGCCATCGCGTGCCTCGACCACATCGAGCCCGAGCGAGTACAGCACCTCGCGTCCGATCATTCGGTTGACGTCGTTGTCTTCGACCAGCAGCACGCTGCCCATCAGCGTCGCGTCGCCGTCGAGGCCGCCCAGCGCCGAATCGGCCGGCGGCATGCGAACGGCGTCGCGGTCGTGCGGCAACGCGATCGAAAAGCCGAACCCAGAGCCCTGCCCGGGGCGGCTCTTCACCTCGATGCGGCCGCCCATCGCCTCGACGATGCGCTGGCTGATCGCCAAGCCAAGACCGGTACCGCCCCGACGTCGGCTGCGCGACCCGTCGACCTGATGAAAGGGTTGGAACAAGCCGGCAACCGCGTCGGCGGCGATGCCGATGCCGGTGTCGCGGACCTCGAAGCTCAAGCCCGCCAGCCCCGTACCCGCGGGCTCTGCTCCGATGCGCAGCGCGATGTCGCCGCGCTCGGTGAACTTGATCGCGTTGCCGACCAGATTCAGCAGCACTTGCTTGAGCCGCTGCGCATCGCCGACGACCCAGTCTTCGACGTCGGGTTTCACCTCGAGTGCCAAACGCAGCCCCTTGGCCTCGGCGTTGCCACGAAACAGCGCAATGACCGACGACGCCAGCGCGTTGAGCGAAAACGATGCGGAACTGAGGCTGAGCTTGCCGGCTTCAATCTTCGAGTGGTCGAGCACGTCGTTCAGGATGGTCATCAGCGATGAGCCCGATGACGACGCCGTGCGCACCAGACGCCGCTGATCGGTGTCGAGCGGCGAGCGGCGCAACAACTCGAGGGCACCCAAGACGCCATTCATCGGCGTGCGAATTTCGTGGCTCATGGTCGCTAGAAATTGCGACTTGGCGAGGTTGGCCGACTCGGCGACCTCTTTGGCGATCTGTAGCGACACATTGGCCGCATCGGCCTCGAGCGAGTGGCGAATCGCGCGCACCGCCGTCGCGGTAAATTCGCGCGCGGCCAAATACATCGTGACCCCGAACAAGCTGACCAAAACCGCCAACGGCCACGAGCGGGTGGTCTCACCGAACACGCTGGCCAGCACGACACCACCAAGCTCGGGAATGGCGAGGTAGAGAAACGATCGGCCGATGACCGACATGAAGAACGCGGCCACCGAGACCGACCCACAAGCCAGGACGCAATACGCCGTGGCATCGACGCCGCTGACATGCATGTAGATGCCGACAGTTGCGACCAACCACATGCAGCCTGCGGTCAGCGAATTCAGCTCGAGGTGACGTTGTGCGCGGACCAGGTCACGCGCGACGAGCGGGCGCGACGGCGGGTACGACCGGCCGAGCGACAAACGCCATCCGCCGACGATCAACCCGATCGCCGCGACGATGGTGGAGGCCACCGTCTGACCCTGGTGCCAACCGAGCTGCACGATCCAGACGACCGCGGCGAGTTGCAAGGGAACGCTGCGCGACGAGTTGTGCAGCGCCAGACGCATCAGCTCCAGACGGACCGCGGTTTCGGTGCTGGATTCAGGCAGGTCTGGAGCGTTCATCGCCGCAAAGCATAACGCGCGCATGGCGCGCGCCGGTGAGTCAGGGGCGGTGAAAACAACCTTGGCGCCCGATCAAAAACCGGGGTGTTGCCGGATCACCATCAAGCCAGTCGGCCGTGGCATTGCTTGTATTTCTTGCCGCTGCCGCAGGGGCACGGGTCGTTGCGGCCGACCTTGGGCACGTCACCCTCAAGGGTGGCGACATCGGCCTCTTCGGACACGCTGCCGTCTTCGTTCGGGTGGGTGTAGGTGACGTTGCTGATGCGCTCTGCACGCTCTTCCATCGCCACGGCCGCCTGCGCCACTTCTTCTTGCGACTGGATACGCACCGTCATCAGCACGCGGGTCACGTCCATCTTGACCACATCAAGCAGTTGCGAGAAGAGTTCGAAGGCCTCGCGCTTGTACTCTTGCTTCGGATTCTTCTGCGCATAGCCACGCAAGTGAATGCCCTGACGCAAGTAGTCGAGCGCGGCCAGGTGCTCACGCCAGTGCGAATCGATCGACTGCAAAAGAATCATCCGCATGAACGGCGTGAACTGCTCGAGGCCGACGCGCTCGACCTTGGCGTCGAATAGCAAGTCAGCCGTCTTCGTGACCTTCTCGAGGATTTCTTCGTCGGTAATAGAGGCACTTTTCTCGACCTCGGCCTTGAGCGCCACGTCGACCTGCCATTCGTCGCGAAGCGTTTTCTCGAGACCCGGCAGGTCCCATTGCTCTTCGACGCTGTCGGCCGGCACGAAGGTGCGCACGACGTCGCTCATCGTGCTTTCGCGCAAGTTGGCAATCTGCTCGGCGAGGCTTTGCGCCTCGAGGATGTCGTTGCGCTGCTGGTAGATCACCTTGCGCTGGTCGTTGCTTACGTCGTCGTATTCGAGCAGCTGCTTGCGCACGTCGAAGTTGCGCGCCTCGACCTTGCGTTGCGCGCTCTCGATGCTGCGCGTGACGATGCCAGCCTCGATCGCCTCTCCATCAGGCATCTTCAGCCGCTCCATGATCGAGCGCACGCGGTCGCCGGCAAAGATGCGCATCAACGAATCGTCGAGCGAGAGATAGAAGCGCGACGAGCCCGGGTCGCCCTGGCGGCCCGAGCGGCCACGCAGCTGGTTGTCGATGCGGCGCGATTCATGGCGCTCGGTCGCGATGATGCGCAGCCCGCCCTGCGCCTTGACGCTGTCATGCAGGCCCTGCCATTCGTCATGCAGCGTCTTTGCGCGAGCGGCCTTGTCGCTTTCGGTCACGGCAGCGTCGGCCTCGAAAGCCTTGATCTGGTTTTCGACGTTGCCGCCAAGCACGATGTCGGTGCCGCGACCCGCCATGTTGGTGGCAATGGTGATCACGCCCGGGCGACCGGCCTGCGCGACGATCTCGGCCTCGCGCGCATGCTGCTTGGCATTGAGTACGTTATGCGGCAACTTGGCTTGTTGAAGTAAACCTGAAATGAGTTCGGAATTTTCGATCGAGGTCGTGCCGACCAGCACCGGCTGGCCACGCTCATGGCACTCTCGGATGTCGGTGATGACGGCCTCGAATTTCTCGCGGTTGGTCTTGTAGACGAGGTCGAGTTCGTCTTTGCGAACGGTCGGCTTGTTCGGCGGAATCACGACCGTCTCGAGGCCGTAGATCTCTTGAAACTCATACGCTTCCGTGTCGGCCGTGCCGGTCATCCCGCAGAGCTTGCCGTACATGCGGAAGTAGTTTTGGAAGGTGATCGAGGCGAGTGTCTGGTTCTCGCTTTGAATCTGCACGCCCTCTTTGGCCTCGACCGCCTGGTGCAAGCCATCTGACCAGCGCCGGCCGGTCATCAGACGACCGGTAAATTCGTCGACGATCACGACCTCGCCGTCTTGCACCACGTAATGCTGGTCGCGGTTGTAGAGGTGCTTGGCCCGAAGCGCTGCATACACGTGGTGCATCAGCGTGATGTTGGCCGGGTCGTAGAGGCTGGCGCCGTCGGCCAGCAAGCCAGCCTCGCCGAGGATGCGCTCGGCGTTCTCGTGACCGTCTTCGGTCAGAAAGACCTGGTGGCTTTTCTCGTCGACTGTGAAGTCGCCCGGCTCGATCACCCCCTCGCCGGTGCGAAGGTCGAGTTCGCCAATCTGCTTCTTCAGTTGCGGCACGACCGAATTGATGCGGACGTACATCTCGGTGTGGTCTTCGGCCTGCCCACTGATGATGAGCGGCGTGCGAGCTTCGTCGATCAAGATCGAGTCGACCTCGTCGACTATCGCGTAGGCCAAGCCCCGGGCGACGCGGTCGGCCACGTCTTGCACCATGTTGTCGCGCAAGTAGTCGAAGCCGAACTCGTTGTTCGTACCGTAGGTGACATCGGCGGCGTAAGCGGCTTGCTTTTCTTCGCGGCTCATTTGTGACAAGTTGACGCCGACCGTTAAGCCCAGAAAGTTGTAAAGCCGTCCCATCCAGGCGGCATCGCGTTGCACCAGATAGTCGTTCACGGTGACGAGGTGAACGCCCTGGCCGGTGATCGCGTTCAAATAGACCGCCAGCGTCGCGGTCAGCGTCTTTCCTTCACCGGTGCGCATCTCAGGAATCTTGCCGTCGTGCAGGACCATGCCGCCGATCAACTGCACATCGAAGTGCCGCATCTTCAAGACGCGCTTGCTGCCTTCACGCACCACCGCAAATGCCTCGGGCAGCAGTTTGTCTAGCGATTCGCCGGCCTTGAAGCGCTGGTGGAATTCTTCGGTCTTTGAGACGAGCGCAGCGTCGGTGAGCGCCTCGAATTGCGCTTCGAATGCGTTGATTTGGGCGACAACCTGCCGATACTGCTTCAGCAGACGGTCATTGCGGCTACCGAAAATCGAGGTGAGAAGCTTGGGCAACATGCGGCGTCGAGGTTGGGGAATGTGGGGGAGGCGTCGGTGCCAGGGCGACGAACCGAGCCGGGTCCTGCCCGACGGGCCACGCGGCTTGCAGATTCGCTGCTAGACCACACTCATCTGCAGCCCGGCCTCGCCAAAAAATCGAAGCTCGTTAGGCCCGGGCAAGGCCTGCGATTTTAACATTCGCATTCGAGGTCAGCGGCTTGCGCAAGAGGCTCGGGTTAACCGCGCCCGCGCGCACCGCGGGAGTCGCCCGCCGGCGCCGCGTCGCCCCGGCCCCGAACTTCGCCGTGCCTTGCGGCAGTCCGTCGACCAGAAACCTCGAACTGCAGGTGCGCGGCAGTGAAGCGCCCCGCGGTTTCTATTCTTGAGACCAGCGGATCGCAGCGGACGAGGTCGCCGACTTTCGCCAGCAGGCGAGAGTTGTGCGCGCATCGCGTGGCGAGGCCATTGCTGTGGTCGAGGTTGACCAGACTGTCGTACTCGGGGTGTTAATGGGCCGAACCCACGACGCCGCCCGCAGCGGCGTGTAGGGGGTTGTCCGATTCGGTTGAAAAATCGAGCTTGGTTGGAAACCAGTAGCCGATCGAGCGAGGTGGACAGTCCGGCCAACGCCCGCACGAAGGAAGGGACTGCCCTGCCCGCCGATCTCGGGGACTGCCTTCGACCCATCTGGCTCGACACCCACGGCGCACGAGATGCGCTCGTCCATCGCCTTGACCTTGATCATCTCCGCTTGCACTTCGCCGATCGTTTGCACCCTCGAGGTCACTGTTTCGAGCATAAGGCAGTCGCGCTGGGCGACTTTCTCGCGGGTCAGCAACCGCACCCATTGCCGGACAAACGGCAGCCCTCGCGAGCCGCTTCAAAAAGGGCGAAGTTGTAGGTGGTCCCCGGGAGCAGTGTCAGCACGAGCATCGGGCCGACGAGCGAAGCGCTGAGTTGCCAGCGGTTCAGCTGCAGCACACGCGTGCGCGCCAAGCTACCGTGGGTGATCGAAATCTGCATCGCTACACTCCCCCGGTGAGCCCCAACAAGCACCCTTTGAACGCCTCGCGCGCGGCGCCGGTCACGCCCGACGCGTTGCGCCTGCAACAGGCGCTGCAGCAAAGCGCACCGCTCGCCAGGCTGAGGGAGCTGCTGCAAGATTCGGCCGCGCGATTCGAAGCGATTCGACCCAATCTGCCCGGCTCGTTGGCCACTCACATCAAACCCGGCCCGGTCGATGACATCGGCTGGTCGTTGCTGGCTGCCAATGCCTCGGTAGCGGCGAAGCTGCGGCAACTCCAGCCCCGTCTCGAAACCATCCTTCGGGAGCGGGGATGGCAAGTTAGCGCAATCCGCATCAAGGTTCGATCAGAGTGACCTGATCGGCGCCAGTGGGTGCTTGCTCACCCCAGATCAAATGAAGCGCGAACCAATGATTCAGCGCTAACGTCAAAAGCGGATCGAAAAAAATTGGTGCCGGCTGTCGGGATCGAACTGACGACCTTCCGCTTACAAGGCGGGTGCTCTACCAACTGAGCTAAGCCGGCGTCGTGATGCGCTGTCGCGGCGCATGCACGTTGAAAAGTATACGTGGCACTACTTGACGCGCTTCAACGCGGGCCGTCCGCCGGTCGAAGGTTCTGGCGGCGGCTCGGGGTCGGCCGTGTCCGCCGGCGCTTGATCCCGCCCCTTACCCGGTGTCGAATCGGTGAGCGTCAACTTGGGCGCGCGCGGCACGCCAGCGGGAGGTGTCGCACCTGCAGGCACCGGCTGATTCGCCTGCCCATCATTGGGCATCGGGAACGCCATGCCCTGGCCGTTCTCACGCGCGTAGATCGCGATCACATGGTCGATCGGCACCATGATCTCGCGCGAGCTGCCGCCGAATCGCGCCTTGAATTCGATCGCCTCATTGCCCAGCTTCAATGCGCTGGTGGCCTCGAAGCCGACGTTGAGAACGATCTCGTTGTTTTTCACGTACTCGGCAGGCACCTGCACCTGCCCATCGACAAATACCGCGATGTACGGCGTGAAGCCATTGTCAGTGCACCAGTCGTGAAGGGCCCGAATCAAATAGGGCCGGGTCGACGAGCCGGCGGTGGCCGGTGCAATCGGTGGGCTGCTCATTGCGAAGGTGCAGGTCGAAACAACAAATAAATTGGCGCGCGCGACTACTTGCGCATGACCTTCTCAGACGGCGTCAGCGCCTCAATATAGGCGGGGCGCGAAAAGATGCGCTCAGCGTACTTGAGTAGCGGCACAGCGTTCTTAGACATGTCGATGCCGTAATAGTCGAGACGCCACAACAGCGGCGCGATGGCCACGTCAAGCATTGAAAAGTCATCGCCCAGCATGTACTTGTTTTTCAAGAAAATGGGCGCGAGCTGAGTCAACCGATCGCGAATTTGGGCCCTGGCCTTCTCGAGCTGCTTGTCGTTGCCTTTTAGGCCACGCGACTCGAGCATGTTCACATGAGCGAACAGTTCCTTCTCGAAATTGAACAAGAAAAGCCGCACACGGGCGCGCGCGACCGGGTCGCCCGGCATCAGCTGTGGGTGCGGAAAGCGCTCGTCGATGTACTCGTTGATGATGTGCGACTCGTACAAAATCAAATCGCGCTCGACCAGGATCGGCACCTCGTTGTACGGGTTCATCAATGCGATGTCTTCCGGCTTCGCAAAAAGATCGACGTCGCGAATCTCGAAGTCCATGCCCTTCTCGAACAGGACGAAGCGGCAGCGGTGCGAATAAGGGTCGGTTGTTCCGGAGTAGAGCACCATCATGGCGGCAGGTCCTTGGGTCGGGCGGTCTGGCGGGAGCGAGACCGCAGGTCTAAAAAAAGTAGCGCAGTGGTCAGCTCAATCGGCCAATCACAGCAAGCGGTGCTCGCGGTACCGTCGTGCCGGTCAGGCCACGAGCACGAAAAGCCGTCACTTCACGTCTTTCCAATAAGAGGCGTTCAGCCGCCATGTGAACACGGTCAAGATGCCAAGAAAAAGCAGCACCCAAACCCCGATCTTGACGCGCCGCTCCTGCGCCGGCTCGCCGATCCACTGTAGATATGCCACCAGATCACCGATGGCTTCGTCGTAGGCGCGGTCGTCAAGTTTGCCCGGCGTCAACTGCTCGAAGCCCTCGAATCGATGAACCGTCTTGCTTGGATCGTGGTGGTCTTTTTCGTCGACGAACCTGGCCGCACGCTGGCCCTGCAGTTCCCACAGCACGTGCGGCATTGCCACATCGGGATAGGCCATGTTGTTCCAGCCAGTCGCTTTGCTCGGATCACGGTAGAACGTGCGAAGGTAGGTATAGAGATAGTCGGCGCCGCTGCCTTTGCCGATGTCTGCCCGAGAGCGGGCGATCAGCGTCAGGTCAGGTGGCGCTGCCGCAAGCCAATCTTTGGCCTGCTTCGGGTCGAGCGAAACCTTCATCGTGTCGCCGACCTTGTCGGTCGCAAAGAGCAGGTTCTTCTTGATCTCGTCGTCGGTCAGGCCGATGTCCTGCATGCGGTTGTAGCGCATGTAGCTGGCCGCATGACAGTTGAGGCAATAGTTGACGAACAGTTTCGCGCCGTGCTGCAGCGCAGCCATGTCGGACATCTTGTCGACCGGAAATTTGTCCCAGGCGTAACCACCTTCGTTCGCATCAGCGCCCGCAATCAGACCGAGCGACATCAGCAACGAAAGAAAAAGCTTTTTCATAAGGTGCGAACTCCGGGACGCGCCTCAATGGGCCGCGAAAGTGACGCGATCGGGCACGGCCTTGAACGCGCCGATGCGGCTCCACCACGGCATCAACAAGAAAAAACCGAAATACACGAGAGTGCCGAATTGCGAAACGTAATTGCCGACGTCCGACGGTGGCTGCGATCCGAGGTAGCCCAGCACTAGAAAGAAAAACACGAACGCACCGTAAAGGTATTTGTGCCAATCGGGTCGGTAGCGAATCGACCGAACCAAGCTGCGGTCGAGCCAAGGCACGAAGAACAGAATGACAACTGCACCGCCCATCACGACCACACCCCAAAACTTTGCGTCGAAGTAATTGAGCATGGCGACGCCGACCAACGCGATCACGGCAATCGCAATCTTGCCTGTCGCACTCAAACCGCCGCGCACGATCGCAAGCACGGCACCGATAGCGACAATGCCGGACAAGACATGGATCATCACGTCGGTGGTGGCGCGAAGCATGGAATAAAAGGGCGTGAAATACCAGACAGGCGCAATATGAGCTGGCGTCTTCAGCGGGTTCGCTTCGATAAAGTTGTTGAACTCAAGAAAGTAGCCTCCGCCCGTTGGCGCGAAGAACAACACCGCCGTAAAAATCATCAAGAAAATGCTAACGGCGTAAATGTCGTGCACGGTGTAGTACGGGTGGAACGGGATGCCGTCGAGCGGGCGCCCAGCCGCATTTTTCTTGGCCTTGATCTCAACACCATCAGGGTTGTTAGAGCCGACCTCATGCAGCGCAATGATGTGAGCGGCTACCAGGCCCAACAGCACCAGCGGCACCGCGATCACATGGAAACTGAAGAAGCGGTTGAGCGTTGCATCGCCGACCACGAAGTCGCCGCGAATCAACAGCGCCAAGTCCGGCCCGATGAAGGGCACCGCCGCGAACAGATTGACAATCACCTGCGCGCCCCAATAGCTCATCTGACCCCATGGCAGCAAGTAACCCATAAAGGCTTCGGCCATCAGGCACAAAAAGATGCCGCATCCGAAGATCCAGACCAACTCGCGCGGCTTACGGTACGAACCGTAAATCAGCCCACGGAACATGTGCAAATAGATGACGATAAAAAACGCGCTCGCACCGGTGGAGTGCATGTACCGAATGATCCAGCCGCCCGGCACGTCTCGCATGATGTACTCGACCGACGCGAACGCCAGGGTCGCGTCGGGCTTGTAGTTCATCACCAGGAAGATGCCGGTAACGATCTGGATCACGAGAACAAACAGCGCCAACGAACCGAAAACGTACCAAAAATTAAAGTTCTTCGGCGCGTAATACTCACCGATGTGTTCGTTGTACAGCTTAGAAAGTGGGAACCGGTTGTCGACCCAGTTCAATAGCTTCTTGCCAGCGTTTGCGTCGGCCGGTGCTTCTTGGTATTGCGCCATGGTGGGGGTACTCCTGAAATGCCCGCTTCGTGCCTGATTCGCCAACGCGCGGGCTTAAGCCTTCTTGTCTTCGCCGATGATCAAACGGGTCTCAGACAAGTACATGTAGGGCGGCACTTCGAGGTTGTCGGGGGCGGGCTTGCCCTTGAATACACGCCCGGACATATCGAAGGTCGAGCCATGGCAAGGGCACAAAAAGCCACCCTCCCAGTCGTTTGGCAATGATGGCTGCGGGCCAGGTGCGAACTTGTCGCTTGGCGAGCAACCGAGATGGCTGCAGATGCCGACGACCACCAAGTATTCTTTATTGATGGAGCGCCAGTTATTGCGCGCGTACTCGGGCGTCGCCGCAAAATTGGTACGCTTTGACGATGGATCAGCCAGCGCACTGTCGAGTTTCGGTAGCACCGCAAGTTGCTCCGGCGTGCGGCGAATAATCCAAACCGGCTTGCCACGCCACTCGACCGTCATGCGCTCACCAGGCTTCAGGCCGCCGATGTCGGCCTCGACCGCCGCGCCCGCAGCGCGGGCCCGCTCCGAGGGTTGAAAACTGCTGACGAACGGGACGGCGACAAAGCCTGCACCGACGGCGCCGGCGCAACTGGAAGCGATGATCCAGGTGCGTTTGCCGCTGTCGATTTTCTGCTCACTCATGGGTTTCCTCGGAACTGCGCTTCGGGTCGGGTCGGCCCAGGATTCTAGCGGACACGTCCTCTCGCTTGACTTCCCCGAAGGCTTCGGAATACTACGCGGCGGTTTGCGGAGGCAACCCGCACGCATCCAAAAACCAGACAGGAAATCAGCGCATGTCATTCACATCCGAGTTCAAGGAATTTGCTCTTAAGGGCAACGTGGTCGACCTTGCAGTCGGCGTCATCATCGGCGCGGCCTTCGGCAAGATCGTAGATTCGATCGTGAAGGACCTGATCATGCCGTTGGTCGGCAAGGTGCTCGGTGGTCTCGACTTCTCGAACTACTTCATCTTGTTGTCGAACCCGCCGGCCGACTACAAGGGCGCGATGACTTACGCCGACCTCACCAAAGCCGGGCTGCCCGTGTTTGCTTACGGCAACTTCATCACGGTTGCGATCAATTTTGTCATCCTCGCATTCATCATCTTCATGATGGTCAAGCAGATCAACCGTCTGAAGCTCAGCCAGACGATCACGCCACCGCCTGCCGCCGCTCCGGAAGACGTCGTGCTGCTGCGCGAGATTCGCGATTCGCTGAAGAAGTAGCAACTTACGCGACCTGAGCGATGGAACGGGTGTCGCCGAGTGCCAAACACCCGAACTGGACCCGATTCCGCCGGCTTTTTTTGGGCTCATACTCAGATCAAGTGCGCCACCCTAAAGGCGCCTGAGCGCCCCGACCGGGCTGGCGAGCCGATAACTCCGAGATGACTCCGACAGACCCTCAGTTGCGAGCTGCGCTCGACGCAGCACTTCACCAAATTCGGGCGACGCTTACGAACGTCGCCGGCCGGGTGGCGGATAGCCTTGGGGTCTTGTCGCAGTCGAGCGGGCGAATCGCCGAACGCGATCTGATGCTCACCGCGCAGTCCGATCTGCGCCGAAATCTCAGTCTGCTGAACCAGCGTTTTGCCGATGAACTCGCGCGCCGCGTGGACAAAGAAATGGCGTCCCACGACACCGCGGGGCGAACGCCGGCTGCGGCCGACTGGCAGAGCTTGAGCCTTGTCAATGACAGCGAGGTCGAAGAACGCATGTTCTCCGACCGCATCGGCCAGCAAATTTCACATGCCTGCGAGTCCGAGCTGCGCGAGCTGGCGGCCTACATGGGCTCGCTGCTGCGCACCGGGCGCGCCGACGAAGACCATAACCCGCTGCGTGCCGATGTACTCGGCTCCAGCCTGTACCGCTCGCTCGAAGCGGTGACCCACGTGCCCGAGCCCCGCAAGCTGCTCGCACGCGAGCTGGGTGCAGCCATGGCCAAAGCCATGCCCGAGTGCTACACGCAAATCCTGCGTGGCCTGCAGAACCGCGGGGTGCAGCCGGTTTCTCTGTCGGTGCGGCAGGTCGAGGGGCCCGGCAATCAACTGCCCGGCCTGAATTCGGCATACGCCAGCGTCAGCGGCACGCGGAGCCAGTACGGCGACACCGACACGGGCCAATTCTCGAGCGCCGCCGGGTTAAGCAGCCAGCCGGGGGGCCGCACCCATCGGGGCGAGACCGGCACGCATGGCCCGACGGGCCCGCCGACCAGTTTCGGAGGCCGCAACCGTGTGGCGTCGAGTTCGCGCTCAGGTCTCACGCCGCGGCAGGCCGATGCGCAGCTGATGGCCTT
>JAYUWC010000264.1:0-4223 GCA_043753755.1 Rhizobacter sp. | reverse complement strand
ACCGCGGCCGCGGTATCCCGTACAAGGGCAATTACTCGACCTGGCTCGAACAGAAAGAAGCCCGCATCGAGCAGGAGCAGAAGACCGAAGACGCTCGCACCCGGGCGATGAAAAAAGAGCTCGAGTGGGTGCGCGCCAACCCGAAGGGCCGCCAGGCCAAGAGCAAGGCGCGCCTGGCACGCTTCGAAGAACTCTCTGACACCGACTACCAGAAGCGCAACGAGACCAACGAGATCTTTATCCCGGTTGGCGAACGCCTCGGCAACGAGGTGCTCGAGTTCGAAGGCGTGTCGAAGAGCTTCGGCGAGCGCATGCTGATCGACAACCTGAGCTTCAAGGTGCCGGCCGGCGCGATCGTCGGGATCATCGGGCCGAATGGCGCGGGCAAGTCGACGCTGTTCCGCATGCTCTCGGGCAAGGAGAAGCCCGACAACGGCACCGTGAAGGTCGGGCCGACGGTGCGCATGGCCTTCGTCGACCAGAGCCGCGAGTCGCTCGAGAACGACAAGACCGTCTGGCAAGACGTTTCGGGCGGGCTCGACAACATCGTCGTCGGCAAGTTCGTGATGCCGTCGCGGGCCTACATCGGCAAGTTCAACTTCAAGGGCAACGACCAGCAAAAACTCGTCGGCAGCCTCTCGGGCGGCGAGCGCGGGCGCCTTCACCTGGCCAAGACGCTGGCGCAGGGCGGCAACGTGTTGATGCTCGACGAGCCCTCGAACGACCTCGACGTGGAGACCCTGCGCGCCCTCGAAGACGCGCTGCTCGAGTTCGCCGGCTCGTTGATGGTGATCAGCCACGACCGCTGGTTTCTCGACCGCATCGCGACCCATATCCTGGCCTGCGAGGGCGACTCGAAGTGGGTCTTCTTCGATGGCAACTACCAGGAATACGAGGCCGACAAAAAGCGCCGCCTCGGCGAAGAAGGCGCGCGGCCGCATCGCCTGCGCTTCAAGGCACTCAAGTGACGGCAAGGCACTATCGCGATTGAACCGATTGGCGCCAAACGCGTCAGAGCGGTTCGGTCAAGGGCGGCACGGGCCAAACCCGGGTCGCCTTTTTTCATTCAATCCTGCATGACCAAGATGAACCCTTTATTCAATGCTTTGGGCCGGCCGCCGTTGGGCGCGTTGATTGTTGCGATGCTCGGCGGCTGCGCATCCTTGGGTTCGGGCACCGCGCCAGGCGCGGCTGCGACCGCAGCGGCTGCCACCGGCCCAGCGTCACCGTCGGCACCGGCGAGTGCGCCTCGGGCTGCAGCTGGGGCGGTGCCTGCCTCGCCTTCGGCCAGCGCGCCGCGTGCCGTCAACACCGCGGCGCCCAGCGCCGCAGGCGTGCCGCCGGGCACGCCTCAACCGGCGGTGGCCCCGCCCGGCAGCCCGCAGCTGTTTGCCGCGGTGATTCGTGATGCCAAGAAAACCGAGGGCCTGCTGACCGTCTATCAAAAAGACGAAAAAGTCTGGATCGAACTGAAGCCGGAAGATTTCAACAAGCCGTTCTTCATGTCGGCCAAGATCGCCACCGGCATCGGCGAGGCGCAAATATTCGGCGGGCTGATGGACGACTCCCAGGTCGTCGAGTTTCGGCGCGTCCACAACCAGGTGCAGATGATCGCGCGCAACAACGGCTTCACGGCCCGCAGTGGCACGCCGGAAGGCCGGGCCGTCGCGGCGGCGTTTTCGCCGAGCCTGCTCGCGAGTACGCCGGTTGCAAGCCAGCCGCATCCCGAGCGCAAGTCGGTGCTGGTCGAAGCCAACGCGCTGTTCATCAGCGACATCCTGTCGGTGGCCACCGAGTTGCAACGCGCCTACCGGCAAGCCTATGCATTCGACGGCCGCAACTCTGCAATTACGGCCCTGCGCCCGCGTGAGGACGCGCTTTCGATCGAAGTGCTGCAGCACTTTGCGACCGGCACGATCCAGGTGCGCCAACCCAACACGCCGCCGGGCGCTCCGGTGCCTACCGTGCCGACGACGGTGCCCGACCCCCGCAGCCTATTCGTGACCGCGCACTACACGTTCACTGCGATGCCTGCCCAGGCGATGCCGGGCCGCGCCGCCGATGCGCGTGTTGGCTACTTCAGCGTGGCCCAATGGGACTTCAGCGATGACCTCGCACGCACGCCGCTCGTGCACCACGTGAGACGCTGGCGGCTCGAGAAAAAAGACCCGGCCGCCACGGTTTCGGAGCCTGCCAAGCCGATCGTCTACGTGCTCGACCGCACGGTTCCGCTCAAATACCGCGAGACGATCACGGCCGGCATCCTGGAGTGGAACAAGGCCTTCGAGCGCATCGGTTTCAAAGACGCGATCGTCGTCAAAGTGCAGCCCGACGATGCCGACGTCGACACCCTCGACGGTGGTGCGTCGGTGCGCTGGATGACCAATGCCGCGGCGGCGTTCGGCGCCATCGGCCCCAGCCATGTCGACCCGCGCAGCGGCGAAATACTGGCGGCCAACATCGGCATCGAGAGCCTGTCGTCGCGCTCGGTGCGGGCGTCTCGCGCCCAATTGCTGGGTGCGAGCGCGACCGAGATCGCCGCGATGATGCAATTCGGCGGCGTGGCCAGCGGGCAGCCCTTCAACCCGCAGGCCTGCCTTGTTGCCGAGCATGCCGGCGAGCAGCTGAGTTACGCGCTGGATGTGCTCGCCGCGCGCGGCGAGGTCGACCCGGACAGCCCCGAGGCGCAGCAGTTCGTGTTGGCTTATCTCAAAGACGTGACCATGCATGAGGTCGGCCACACGCTGGGGCTGCGCCACAACTTCCGGGCGTCGCGCATCTACTCGGATGCTCAACTCTCCGACCCTGAATTCACGCGCAGCCATGCACTCACCGGCTCGGTGATGGAGTACGCGCCGGTCAATCTAGCCGCACCCGGCGCAGCGGTGGTGGCGCCGTTTCAAACGACCTTGGGCCCCTACGACTTCTGGGCGATCGAATACGCATACCGCCCGTTGGCCGCCGCAGACGAGAAAACCGCGCTCGAAAAAATCGCGGCGCGAAGCGGTGAGCCCGAGCTGGCATTCGGCACCGACGAAGACAATTTTCTCGGCCTCGATCCCGACGCGCTGGTCTTCGATCTCGGCAGCGACCCGCTCACCTTTGCGCGCAAGCGCCTGGCGATCGCGCGCGATTTGTTCAAGCGGCAGGAGTCGCGCACGTTGCCGGTCGATCGCGACTACGCGGTGCTGCGCCGCTCGCTCAACTATGCGGTCAACGATGTCGCTCGCTCGGCCGGCGTGCTGGCGCGCCAAATCGGTGGTGTGCGCACATTGCGTGACTTTCCCGGTTCGGGGCGAGACCCGCTGCAGCCGGTGCCGGCAGCGGCGCAGCGCGAGGCGCTCGACGAGATTTCGCACAGCGTATTCGCCGCCGACAGCCTGGTCGTGTCGCCGACATTGCAGCGCCGGCTTGCGCCTGACTTTCAAGAACGAGGCGATGCGTTGCGGCGCGGTGACCAGGCGGTCTCGACCGACTACTCGGTCAGCGAGCGCGTGTTCGGCGTGCAGCGCGCGCTGCTGACTCAGCTGATGGGAGACGACGTGGCCGGCCGCATCATCGACAGCCAGGGCAAGGCGAGCCGTCCGGCCGATGCGTTTCAGTTGACCGAGCTGTATGGCCGGCTGACCCGGGACATCTGGAGCGAGATCGAGACCAGTGCCTCTCGCTCGGCCGACATCCCGGCAACCCGCCGGGCCTTGCAACGTGAACACATCAACCGGCTTGCCGGTCTGCTGCTGCGGCCTGGTGGGACCGGCCGTTCGGATGCGCGCAGCCTCACGCGTTCGCAGGCCCAGTCGCTGCTCGTGCGCATCAATGCCGCATCGCAGCGCTCCGGGCTGGCCGGAGACACCCGCGCGCACTTGCAAGATTGCGCCGACACCCTGGCCCAAGCGCTTTCGGCGCGCATCGTGCGGCCGGTCTGAGCGCCCGCTGACGGTGTGTTTCGACGTCGCATTCGCTGTTCGCAGCGGCTGAACCGCGGCGTGTTGGGGTGCCGTTTCAAGGCCGCTTCACAGCGGCTCGGTGCGCCTCATCAGCCAGGCCAATGCCTCGCCCGCTAGCAGCGGCGCGAGGCGTGCGCGCACCGTGGCGTGGTAGTTGTCGAGCCAGGCGATCTCGACGGCATGCAACAGGTCGCGCGCGATGCAGCGGGTGTCGATCGGGCAGAGCGTCAGCGTCTCGAATTCGAGAAACTCGCCGAACGCTGTGGTCCCGTTCGT
>JAYUWC010000263.1:0-4225 GCA_043753755.1 Rhizobacter sp. | reverse complement strand
CGCCAAATCGGCATGGGCCTGAAAGCGCAAATCCAGCCGGCGGCGCCGGCGCTTTGTGGCGTGGTGGCGATGGGGCTGGTGCTGCATTTCGGCGCGGTGCCGATGCTCCGAGGCATGGCGCCAGCGGCTCGCCTGGTCGTGATGGCCGCAGCGGGCGCGGCGAGCTATCTCATCGTCATTGCGGTGGTGTCACCGACGCTTTTGCCAAGCATGCTTCGCTTCGTCGCAAGCGCGGTGCGCAGACGAGGCGGCGCATGAAGATCGTTTTCATCACCACGCTCTATGCGCCCAATGAGCTCGGCGGGGCCGAGCGCACGGTGCGCGTACTCGCCGAGTCTCTCGCCGAACGCGGTCACGAGGCGGTGGTCATCAGTCTCGCCCCCGACGGCGTCGCCCGCACCGGCCAGGTCGGCTCGGTGCGCACGCACTACGTGCCGCTTGCGAATGTCTATTGGCCGTTTCGCAAGACCCGCGTCGGGCCGATTCGGCGCTTGCTTTGGCACGTGATCGATGCCTACAACCCGGTGATGGGCGCGCGGGTCGGCGCGATCCTCGATATCGAGAAACCCGATCTGGTGCAGACCGACAACCTGCTCGGATTTTCGGTCGCGCCCTGGCGGGCTGCGCAGCGACGCGGCATTCCGGTGGTGCAGACACTGCACGACTACTACCTCGCGTGTCCGAATTCTTCGATGTTTCGCGGCGGGCGCAATTGCGAAACCCAGTGCCGCGATTGCCGCGCGCTTTGCGCCCCGCGCCGCGCGCTGTCCGGCATCCCGTCGGCCGTGGTGAGCGTGAGCCGGCGAACGCAGGCGCGCATCGAGTCGACCGGTGCCTTGCGCAACGTGCCGCACAAGTTCATCTCTCACGGGGCCAATGAGGGCTTGGCTGCTCCACCGCCGCGAAGTGATCGCGAACCCGGGCAACCGCTCAATGTCGGCTACCTGGGCCGCATCGAGGCGACCAAAGGGATCGAGGTGCTCCTCGACGCCGCTGCACTCATGGCCCCCGGGGCAGTGCGTGTGCTGGTTGCAGGCAAGGGCGACCCGGCCTACACCGCGACACTGCAGCAGCGCTATGCCGATCGCGACATCGTCTTCCTGGGTTACACGCGGCCAGCCGATTTGTTTGCGCAGATCGATCTGCTCGTCGTGCCCTCGATCTGGGAGGAGCCGCTCGGCCGCGTCATTTTCGAGGCCTACGAACACGGCGTGCCGGCGGCGGTGTCGCGCGTCGGCGGCATGCCTGAGGTCGTCGATGAGGGCGTGACGGGGTTCGTTTTCGAGGCCGGCAACGCGCCGGAACTCGCTGCATTGATGGCGCGTGAGAGCGCGACTGGCTGGGCCGCCGCGCGGTTCTTCACGGCATGCCGCGAAAAGAGCGGCGAGTTTGTGCTCGAGCGGTCGGTGACGCGCCAGTTCGAGATTTGGCGAACGGCATCCGGCGCGCCGGAGCAAACCCACGCCGAGGCTTGAGGGCGCGCGTGGTGTCACCATTCCAGCCTCGCCGCAAAGGCCTGCACTGGAGCCTCGCATGACACCGATCACGACCCCGACTGCAGCCGTCACCGGCCAGCGCCCCGGCACCTCGGGTCTCCGCAAGAAGGTCGCCGTCTTCCGACAACCGCACTACCTCGAGAATTTCGTGCAATCGGTGTTCGATTCGCTCGAAGGCAAAGCGGGTCAGACGCTGGTGCTCGGCGGTGATGGCCGCTACTTCAACGACATTGCGATCCAGACCATTCTTCGCATGGCCGCGGCCAACGGCTTCGGCCGGGTTCTGGTCGGGCAGCACGGCATCTTGTCGACGCCGGCGGTGAGTTGCGTGATCCGCGGGCGCGGTGCGTTCGGCGGCATTATTTTGTCGGCAAGCCACAACCCGGGCGGGCCCGAGGGCGACTTCGGCATCAAATACAACACCGGCAACGGCGGCCCGGCGCCCGAGAAAATCACCGAGGCGATCTTCGCCAACACGCAGCAGATCAGCCGCTACCTGACGCTCGAAAGCACGCCCGCGGTCGATCTCTCGAGTCTCGGCGCCACGCGGCTCGGTGCGATGGTGGTCGAGGTGATCGACCCGGTCACCGAGCATGCCGATTTGTTGGCGACCTTGTTTGACTTCAACCGCATCGGTGCGCTGCTGCGTTCCAATAAATTCCAAATGATCTTCGATGCGATGCATGCGGTGACCGGGCCGTATGCGCACGAGATTTTCATCAAGCGGCTGGGTGCGCCAGCAGGCAGCGTCATGAACGGCGTGCCCTTGCCCGATTTCGGCGGCGGCCATCCCGACCCCAATCCAACGTATGCCGAAGAACTCATGACGCGAATGTGGGCGCCGGATGCGCCTGACTTCGGCGCGGCAAGCGACGGCGATGGCGACCGCAACATGATCGTCGGCCGGCGCTTCGTCGTGACGCCCAGCGACAGCCTCGCGGTGCTGACAGCCAACGCACGGCTCGTGTCCGGCTACGCGGCCGGTCTGAAAGGCGTGGCGCGCTCGATGCCGACCAGCGCCGCGGTCGACCGGGTCGCCGCCGGGCTCGGCATCGAATGTTTCGAGACACCGACCGGCTGGAAGTTCTTCGGCAACTTGCTCGATGCCGGCCGGGTCACGCTCTGCGGCGAAGAGAGCGCCGGCACCGGCTCAGACCATCTGCGCGAGAAAGACGGCATCTGGGCGGTGCTGTTCTGGCTCAACATCCTCGCGGTGCGGGGCGAGTCGGTAGAAGGCATCTTGCGCGACCACTGGAAGACCTACGGGCGCAACGTCTATTCGCGCCACGACTACGAAGGTGTCGACAGCGCAGCGGCGATCGGGTTGATAACGCATCTGCGAACGTCCCTGTCAACACTGCCCGGCAGCACCGTGGCCGGCCATGCGATCGCGAGCGCCGACGACTTTGCCTACATCGACCCGGTCGATGGGTCGGTGAGCCACGAGCAGGGCATTCGCATCGGTCTGGTCGACGGCTCGCGCATCGTCTACCGCCTCTCGGGCACCGGCACCGAAGGCGCGACGCTGCGGGTCTATCTCGAGCGCTACGAGCCCGACGTCGCGCAGCACGGCACCGAGACGCAGGCCGCGCTCGCGCCGCTGACCGCGCTGGCCGACACGCTCGCCGGCATCCGCGAACGCACCGGCCGCGGGGCGCCGACGGTCGTCAGTTGACGGCCGTCTGAACGGCGGTGGCGGCCGGTACCGGGCCGCCGGTGGTCGCAGCGACCGGCGGTGTCGTGGCCGCAGGCGATGCAGGCGATGCGGGCAATGCAGGTACCGAAGGCGCCGCGACGAAAATTTGCGAGTCGATCGAATACAGGCGGCACCCCACGGCGCCATCGCGATTGCAGTTCTCCATCGCGCGGCGCTGGGTGTCGTCGGGCGGCGTGCGCTTGCCGGGCTCTTGTGTCGTCCAGGCGCGGCCCCAGTGGCCATTCGGTGAAACGGCGAACGCGCGTGGTGATTGCTTCGTCAGGTAGTCGCGGTACATCTCCTGGCCCCGCTCGCTGATGAACGGCACCTTGGCGTCAGGCGCAGCCGGTATCGCAACGGTTCCGGGCGGCGCGCCGCCCGCGGTTTCGCCGCCGGGCTTGCCGTCCAAGCGGGTGTCTTGGCCCATCGTGACCGGGATCAGGTTGGGGTAGCTGTAGGCCGCGCCTGTTGCTACATCGATGCCCGCGCCGATCACGCCGCCCATCAGGATGTTGCCGAACACCGCCCCGGTGGTCGAACTCTTCGCCGCGGTCGAGCCCACCGGTTGCCCGGCCATCGCGCAACTCACCTTCAACTCGTTGTAGCTGCGCTGCACGCTCGCCGAGCCCCGGCGAGGTGAGGTACCAGGTGCCCTTGTCGTTGCTGAGCGAACATTTGGCGCCCTGCAATTCGGCGTCTTTGCTTTGCGTCGTCACCGAGACGCTTTGTTGCTGGCCGTTGACGATCGAGGCGCAGCCGGTCAAGAGCACGGCGGCGAGTGCCGCGGTGATCATCATGAGTCGGCGGATCATTCAAGCATCTCCCTGCGTGTGGTTGTCGTGGCCCGGAGTGGGCTCGTGACTTCAAGGTAGAGGCTGGCGACGCGGCACGCGTGTCGGTGGACGCCACTGGTGTGAACTATGCGGCAACGGCGGCATCTGCCGAGGTGCGGCGGCGGGGTCGCCGCGGCACATCAGCAAAGCCGGCGGCGTCAGGACGAGGTCTCGGCAGGGTGTGGCAAACGCTCGGCGTG
>JAYUWC010000262.1:0-4232 GCA_043753755.1 Rhizobacter sp. | reverse complement strand
TGGCGAGCGCCGTCGACGAGCCGAAGTACAGCACCGCGATGACGATGGCGCCGTATTGCAACCAGTTGACGCTCGGGATGTAGATCTGGCCGGTCTCTCTCACCGACGTGTGCAGCACTTGCAGGCGCGGCAGGTAGCCGAGCTGGATCGCCTGCTTGGTGATCGAGAAGGTGCCGGAAATCGTCGCCTGCGACGCGATCACGGTCGCCAGCGTCGCCATCACCACCATCGGGATCAGGAACCAGCTCGGCACCATGTTGAAGAACGGGTTGTCGGCCTTGGCCGGGTCAATTAACATCAACGCGCCCTGGCCGAAGTAGTTGAGCACCAGCGCCGGGAACACGAGCGCGAACCACGCGAGCTGGATCGGCTTGCGGCCAAAGTGGCCCATGTCGGCGTAGAGCGCTTCGGCGCCGGTCACGGCGAGAAACACGGCCCCCAGCACCAGCAACGTGACGTGCCCGTGGTCGATGCTGAAGCGCAATGCGTGCCACGGGTTCAGCGCCTGCAGCACTTCGGGGGCGCGCACGATCCAGACCACGCCCCAGAAACCGATGACGACGAACCAGACGATCGTGAACGGCCCGAACCAGCGTCCCATCGCCCCGGTGCCGTAACGCTGCACGGAATACAGCACGGTAATCACCGCGAGCGTGATCGGCACCACATAAGGTTTGAACGCGGGTGTCACGACCTCCATGCCCTCGACCGCCGAGAGCACCGAGATCGCCGGCGTGATGACGCCGTCGCCGTAGAACAGCGCGGCGCCGAGGATGCCCATCACGATCAACGAGCTGCGCAAGCGCGGCCGGTCTTTGATCGCCTGAGTCGAGAGCGCCATCAGCGCCATCGTGCCACCTTCGCCGTTGTTGTTGGCCCGCATGATCAAGATGACGTACTTCAGCGAGACGATCACCGTCAGCGTCCAGAACACCAACGAAAGCACGCCCAGAATGTCAGGCTGCGACAGCGTCGCGTGCTTGCTCGCGAAGACTTCACGCAGCGCGTAGAGCGGGCTGGTGCCGATGTCGCCGTAGACGACGCCGAGCGCGCCCAGGGTCAGCGCGGCTAGGCTGGAGCGGCCTGACTTGGGGCCGGTCACGGGCAGCACACCGACGCAGCGGGAGCGGCTCGGCGAATGACTGAGCGAATCGGCTTACTCATAGACTTCGGCATCGGGGTCGGTCGCCTCGAGCTCGTAGCTGGCTGCCACCATGGCGAGGCGCGCAATCACGCCGTACATGTAGAAGCGGTTCGGTGCGCTCGCACCCGGCTTGGCGCCGGGCTTGGGCAACTCGTTGTGTTGCGCAAAAGCGAGTGGCACGTAGCTCGCGCCGGGTGCGTTCAGGTTTTCGTCGATTCCGCGTTCGGCGTTGACGCGGTAGAAACCACCGATGACATAGCGGTCGATCATGTAGACGACCGGTTCAGCGACCGCATCGTTGACCCGCTCATAGGTCGGCACGCCCTCTTGCAAGATGACCTCGTGCACCTTTTGGCCGTCTTTCACTGCGCCCAACTTGTTGCGGGTGCGGCGCGACAGTTCGGCCAGGTCCTTGGGGTCGCGCACGGTCATGACACCCATGCCGTAGGCGCCGGCATCCGACTTCACCAGAATGAACGGCTTTTCCTGGATGCCGTATTCCTTGTACTTGCGCCTGACTTTGCCGAGCAGCGCCTCGGCCTGCGTCATCAGCGCTTCGTCACTGCCGCCGTCCTCGAAGTTGACTTCGCCGCAGCTCGCGTACATCGGGTTGATCAACCACGGGTCCATGCCCAGCAGCTTGGCGAACTTTTTTGCCACTTCTTCATAAGCGTGAAAGTGGTTGGTTTTGCGGCGCGTGGCCCAGCCTGCGTGCAGCGGCGGCAACAGGTATTGCTCGTGCAGGTTCTGCAGCACTTTGGGCGTGCCGGCTGAAAGGTCGTTGTTCAGCAAGATGGTGCAGGGGTCGAAATTTTTCAGCCCGAGCCGACCGCGTGTGCGCAAAAGCGGCTCCAGCGTCAGCGTGCTGCCGTCGGGCAAGGCCAGATCGGTCGGCGTCGTGATGCTGTCGTCGAGTGTGCCGAGCCGCACGTTGAGCCCGGCCATGTGAAAAATCTGCACCAGCCGCTGTACGTTGGCCAGGTAAAAGGTGTTGCGTGTGTGCTTCTCGGGAATAAGCAGCAAGTTCTTCGCTTCGGGGCAGATCTTCTCGATCGCCGCCATGGCGGCCTGAACGGCCAGCGGCAGCATCTCGACCGTCAAATTGTTGAATCCGGCGGGGAAGAGATTGGTGTCGACTGGTGCCAGCTTGAAGCCGGCGTTGCGCACATCGACCGACGTATAAAACGGCGGCGTGTGTTCCATCCACTCGAGTCGAAACCAACGCTCGATCGCCGGCAGGGACTCGAGGATTCGTTGCTCGAGCTCGTTGATCGGGCCGTTGAGCGCGGTGATGAGGTGGGGAACCATGAAGAAGGTGTCTCGGGTGGGCGCGGGGCTGTGCCCCGAAACGCGAAAAGCATTCTAGGCACCTATCGGGGTCAACCCGTACAACGCACCCCGGCGCGGCAACGAAAAAGGGCCGCAATCGCGGCCCCTTCCTACACGACGCCGAACGCGGCGCCAAACTGAGGTCATGCGACCCCAGCAGCGTCAGTTGTGATACGCCGTCTCGCCGTGGGCGCTGATGTCGAGGCCCTCGCGCTCGTCTTCCTCGCTCACGCGCAGACCGATCACCTTGTCGACCACGAAATACGCGACCAGCGAGACCACCCCCGACCAGACGATGGTGACGAGCACGGCCTTGAGCTGAATCCAGACTTGCGTGCCGATCGGGTTCGACTGCACCGTGGCAGTGACCCAGTCCCCCACGAAACCCGGGCCACCGAGCGCCTGCGTGTTGAACACACCAGTCAGCAGTGCACCGACGATGCCGCCGACGCCGTGCACGCCGAACACGTCGAGCGAGTCGTCGGCACCCAGCAGCTTCTTCAGCCCGGTCACGCCCCAGAGACAGGCGAAGCCGGCCACGAAGCCGATCACGATCGCCGCCATCAGGCCGACGTTGCCGCAAGCCGGTGTGATCGCCACCAGGCCGGCCACCGCGCCGGATGCGGCGCCCAACATCGAGGCTTTGCCGCGCATCAGCGTCTCGCCGATGCACCAGGCCAGCACCGCCGCCGCCGTGGCCGAGAAGGTGTTCATGAAAGCCAGCACGGCGGTGCCGTTGGCCTCGAGCGCCGAGCCGGCGTTGAAGCCGAACCAGCCCACCCACAGCAGCGAGGCGCCCACCATCGTCAGCGTCAGCGAATGCGGCGTGAACGCCTCTTTGCCGTAGCCGACCCGCTTGCCGACCATGAAGGCGCCAACCAGGCCAGCCATCGCTGCGTTGATGTGCACGACCGTTCCGCCGGCAAAGTCGAGCGCGCCCCACTGCCAGATCAGGCCCGCCTTGGCGGTTTGCGCGTCGACCACGTCTTTCGCCGTGAAGGCGTCAGGGCCGGGCCAGAACCAGACCATGTGCGCGATCGGCAGGTAGCTGAAGGTGAACCAGATGGCCATGAAGGCGAGCACCGCCGAGAACTTCATGCGCTCGGCAAAGGCACCGACGATCAGGCAGCAGGTGATCGCCGCGAAGGTCGCCTGGAAAGCCATGAACAGCAACTCGGGAATGACCACACCTTTGCTGAACGTGGCTGCCATTGCGAACGAGCCGTCGGCCGGATTGAACATGCCTTTCATGAACAGCCGGTCGAAGCCGCCGATGAACGCGTTGCCTTCGGTAAACGCCAGGCTGTAGCCGTAGATGCACCAGAGCACGGCGATCATCGAGAAGGTGACCATCACCTGCATCAAGACCGACAGCATGTTCTTGCTGCGCACCAGGCCGCCGTAGAACAGCGCGAGGCCGGGAACGGACATCATGATGACGAAGGCCGTGGCCACGATCATCCAGGACACATCGCCCTTGTTGGGCACAGGCGCCGGTGTCGACGCGGCCGAGGCCAGCACTGTTGCTGCGGCCGCCGTCGAAGCCGGCACTGCCACGGCAGCAGCTGCCTTCGAGGCAGCGGCGGGCACTGATGCCGCATCTTGCGCGAGCGATGCGCCCGCGAAGCCCAGGGCCGCGAGGCCCAAGGCGAGGGAAGCCAGTAGTTTTCTCATGGAGTCGTCTCTTGTTTTGTCTTGTCGTGCGGCATCACAACGCGTCTTTGCCGGTCTCGCCGGTGCGGATGCGCACCACCTGCTC
>JAYUWC010000261.1:0-36199 GCA_043753755.1 Rhizobacter sp. | reverse complement strand
GAGGTCGGCCATGCGCTCAAGTTGGGCGAGGCGGCGCCCGCCGAAGATCACCAGCCGCATCGCCGCGGCCAGTTGCTCTTCCTCCTGGAAGCCGAGCGAGTACGCGCGATCGAAGTCGGCGAGGTGTCGCCATGCTTCGAACCACAATGCCGCCAACTCGGGGTTGCGCATCAGGGTCGCGAAGCGCGCCTGCGCGTGCGGCAATGTTGCGCGGACGCGGCCTTGACCATCGCGGCCCGCATGGCTGCTCGCGAGCAGCCGGTCGACGACGCCGCGCACTTCCACCGGGTTGAAGCCGCTGCCGCGCTCGGTGCGAAAACCCGCGGCCGTGATCATCTCGGCGAGCCGTGTCACGCCGGTCGGCGCCTGGATCGCGCAGAGCGCGTCGTGAACGACGGCGTCGTCGCGGCGCATCGACCGGTCGAGCGTGGTGACGTCGCCCGTCGCCACGTCGACCGGCAGCGCTCCCGGCAACGCTTGCGGCTTTTTCTCCACGTGCTTGCCTCGATCGGAAGTGCTGATGTCGCCCGCTCGGGCGATCAGGCGCCGCTGCGCGATGCCTTTTTGCGGTCGTGCTCTTTCAGGTGGCGCTTTCGGATGCGAATCGATTTCGGCGTAATTTCGACCAGCTCGTCGTCGGCGATGAACTCCACCGCGTATTCGAGCGTCAGGATGATCGGCGGCGTGATCTTGATCGCGTCTTCCTTGCCCGAGACGCGGAAGTTCGTGAGCTGCTTGCCGCGCACCGCGTTCACCACGAGGTCGTTGTCGCGCGAGTGGATGCCGATGATCATGCCTTCGTAAAGCGCATCGCCCGCCTTCACGAACATGCGGCCGCGGTCGTCGAGCTTGCCGAGCGAATAGGTCACCGCTTCGCCGTCGTCCTGGCTGATCAACACGCCCTGCTTGCGACCTTCTATCTCGCCTTTATAGGGCTCGTAGCTGTCAAAGATGTTGCTGATCAGGCCGGTGCCGCGGGTCAAATTCAAAAATTCATTCTGGAATCCGATGAGCCCGCGCGCCGGAATCTTGTAGTCGAGCCGCACACGGCCCATGCCGTCGGGCTCCATGTTGGTCAGCTCGGCCTTGCGCTCACCGAGCGCCTGCATCACGGCGCCCTGGTGCTGGTCTTCGACGTCGGCCGTCACGGCTTCGATCGGCTCGAGGCGCTCTTCACCGTTCATGCGGAAGACCACACGCGGTTTGCTTACTGCCAACTCGTAGCCTTCACGGCGCATGGTTTCGAGCAGGATGGTGAGGTGCAACTCGCCACGGCCCATCACCTCGAAGATGCCGTCTTCGTCGGTCTCTTTCACGCGCAGCGCAACGTTGCTCTGCAACTCGCGTTGCAGGCGATCCCAGAGCTGGCGGCTGGTGACGAATTTGCCTTCGCGGCCAGCGAGCGGCGAGTTGTTGACGCAGAAATTCATGGTCAGCGTCGGCTCGTCGACGTTGAGCATCGGCAACGGAGCCGGGTTTTCGATGTCGGTCAAGGTGACGCCGATGCCGATGTTCTCGATGCCGTTGATCAGCACGATGTCGCCCGGGCCAGCCTCGGTGGCCTGCTGACGCTCGAGGCCTTCGAACTTGAGCACCTGATTGACGCGAGCGTTGAACGGCGTGCTGTCGGGGCCGCTGAACACGGCCACGTTTTGCATCGGCTTCAAGGTGCCCTGGTTGATGCGGCCGATGCCGATGCGACCCACATAGGTCGAGTAGTCGAGCGAGCAGATCTGCAGTTGCAGCGGTGCGTCGACGTCGCCGCCGTGCGCAGGCACGTGGCTGAGCACGGTGTCGAATAACGGCGCCAGCGTGGTGCCGATTTCGCCCTTCGTCAGCGTCGCCCAGCCATTCAGGCCCGAGGCGAAGACGACGGGAAAGTCGAGCTGGTCTTCGGTGGCGCCGAGCTTGTCGAACAGTTCGAAGGTCGCGTTGATCACGTAGTCTTCGCGCGCACCGGGGCGGTCAACCTTGTTGATGACGACGATGGGCTTCAAGCCCAACGCGAGCGCCTTCTTCGTCACGAAGCGGGTCTGGGGCATCGGGCCCTCGACCGCGTCGACCAGCAGGAGCACCGAGTCGACCATCGACAGCACCCGCTCGACCTCACCGCCGAAGTCGGCGTGCCCAGGCGTGTCGACGATGTTGACGTGCGTTCCCTTCCATTCGACCGCGCAGTTCTTCGAGAGGATGGTGATACCACGCTCCTTTTCGAGGTCGTTGTTGTCCATTACCCGCTCGGCGACCTTCTCGTTCTCGCGGAAGGTGCCGCTCTGGCGCAGCAGCTGATCGACCAGCGTGGTCTTGCCGTGGTCGACGTGGGCAATGATGGCGATGTTGCGAATCTGTCGGGTGGTCATGGTGCGTTGGCTTTCGTGGAATTCAGAAGGCATTGCACCTCCAGCGGGCTCAGGAGCCTGGTTGAAATGAGTTCACCGGCCGTGATGTGGCCGCCGCCGAGAAAGGCCCGGGTGTCAGGGCCGTAGACGCGTACGTGGGCGACATCGGCGAGCTTTGTCCGGCGGCGCAAGCCGCTCAAGAAACGGCCTGCGTCGTCGGCGCCTAAGCGCACTTCGGGCCAGTCGGCGACCAGCGCGTCGGCTTGCATCAGGGCGGCATCGCGCGCTGATTCATCCATCGCGGTCAAGGCTTCGAGCGTCAGTGCACCGTTCAGCGTCAACGCACCGCTGCCAGTTCGGCGCAGTGCAGCGAGGTGGGCACCGCAGCCGAGCGCGGCACCGATGTCTTCGGCGAGGGTGCGAATGTAGGTGCCCTTCGAGCAACGCACGTCGAGCGTCCATCGGTCAGCCTCGCCGCCGACGATGTCGATGGCATGAATGGTCACCGCACGCGCCTCGCGTTCGACCGTGATGCCGGCGCGCGCGTACTCGTACAGCGCCTTGCCGTCGCGCTTGAGCGCCGAGTGCATGGGCGGTACCTGATGAATGAGCCCGGTGAATCGGGCGCAAACCGCATCGACCTGCGCGCGGGTGACGCTCACCTCGCGTTCCGCCACGACGTCACCTTCGGCATCGGCGGTGGTGGTTGTGACACCGAGCTTGAGCGTCGCGAGGTAGCGCTTGTCGGCGTCGAGGCTGACTTGAGAAAACTTGGTTGCCGCGCCGAAGCAAAGCGGCAACAAACCCGTAGCGAGAGGGTCGAGCGTGCCGGTGTGGCCAGCCTTTTCGGCACGGTAGAGACGCTTGGCTTTTTGCAACGCGTCGTTGCTCGACAAGCCGAGCGGCTTGTCGAGCAGCAACACGCCGTGCACGGCGCGGCGGGGGATGCGAACGCGTTGCGGTTGCTGCAAGGTCAGTCTTCTTTGGCGCGGGTCGAGTTGGCCTTCGCGATCAGGTCGCTCAACTCCAGCGCGCGCTCTGTCGTGCGGTCGAACTTGAAATGCAAGGTCGGCACCGTGTGAATCTGCAAGCGCTTGAACAGGCCATTGCGAATGAAGCCGGCGGCCTCGTTGAGCGCAATCTCGCACTCTGCTGCATCGCCGATCAGCAATGAGAACAGCACGGTCGCGTGCGCGTAATCGGGCGTGACCTCGACCGCATTGACCGTGACCATGCCGATACGCGGATCCTTCAGGTCGCGAATCAGCTGGGCCACATCGCGCTGGATCTGGTCGGCCACGCGGAAGCCGCGGTTGGGAATCGAGCGTTTATGTCGCATGGTTGATCTTTCTCAACGCCACCAAATGCAAACCCCGCCGTCTTTCGAGCGGCGGGGTTTGGGGTGAAGCCAACTCCGCCTTAGAGCGTTCGTGCCACTTCCTTGACTTCGAAGAACTCTAGGCTGTCGCCTTCTTTGATGTCGTTGTAGTTCTTCAGCTTGATACCGCATTCGAAGCCCGAAGCCACTTCACGCACATCGTCCTTCAGGCGACGCACCGATTCGATCTCGCCGGTGTAGACCACCACGTTTTCGCGCAGCAGGCGGAAACGCGCGCCGCGGCGCACCAGGCCGGCCGTGACCATCGAGCCTGCGACCGTGCCGATCTTCGAGGCCACGAACACAGTGCGAATTTCGGCCGTGCCGATGACCTCTTCACGTTGCTCGGGGGCCAGCATGCCGGTCATCGCCGCTTTCACCTCGTCAACCGCGTCGTAGATGATGTTGTAGTAGCGAATGTCGACGCCGTTGTTCTCGGCCAACTTGCGCGTTCCGGCATCGGCGCGGGTGTTGAAACCGATGATGACTGCCTTCGAGGCGATCGCGAGATTGACGTCGCTCTCGGTGATGCCACCGACCGCAGCGTGCACGATCTGCACTTTGACTTCTGCGGTGCTGAGCTTGAGAAGTGATTGGGCAAGCGCTTCCTGGGAGCCTTGAACGTCGGCTTTGACGATGAGCGCCAGGGTTTGCGTTGCGCCCTGCCCCATCTGGTCCATCAAGGTTTCGAGGTTCGCGGCCTGGCGCCTGGCGAGCTTCACGTCTCGGTACTTGCCTTGGCGGAAGGTGGCAATCTCACGGGCGCGGCGCTCGTCGCCCAGCACCATGAATTCGTCACCGGCTTGCGGCACTTCGGTCAAACCTTGAATCTCGACCGGGATCGACGGGCCCGCTTCGGTGATCGACTTGCCGTTCTCATCGAGCATCGCGCGCACCCGGCCGAAGCTCGAACCCGCCAAAACCACATCGCCGCGTTTGAGCGTGCCGCTCTGCACCAGCACCGTCGCGACCGGGCCACGGCCCTTGTCGAGTTGAGCCTCGATCACCAACCCCTTGGCCATCGAGTCTTTCGGCGCCCTCAGTTCGAGCACTTCAGCTTGCAACAAAACTTGCTCGAGCAGGGTCTCAATGCCCTGACCCGTGCGCGCCGAGACGCCGACAAAGGGTGAATCACCACCAAAGTCTTCGGGCACGACCTGCTCGGCGACCAGCTCCGACTTGAGGCGCTCGATGTTGGCTTCCGACTTGTCAATCTTGTTCATCGCCACCACGATCGGCACACCCGCCGCCTTGGCATGAGCGATGGCTTCTTTCGTCTGCGGCATCACGCCGTCGTCAGCAGCGACCACCAGGATGACGATGTCGGTCGCCTTCGCGCCGCGCGCGCGCATCGCGGTAAACGCAGCGTGGCCCGGGGTGTCGAGGAAGGTAATCATGCCGCCCTTGGTGTCGACGTGATACGCACCGATGTGCTGGGTGATGCCACCCGCTTCGCCTGCCGCCACGCGCGAAGTGCGGATGTAATCGAGCAGCGAGGTCTTGCCGTGATCGACGTGGCCCATGACCGTGACCACCGGCGCACGCGGCAGCAATTCGTGCGCTGCGTCGGTATCGACCTCTTCCTCAAGGAATGCATCCGGGTCGTCGAGCTTCGCCGCCAGTGCGGTGTGGCCCATTTCTTCGACCACGATCATCGCGGTCTCCTGATCGAGCTGTTGGTTGATCGTGACCATTTGCCCCAATTTCATCAACTGTTTGATGACCTCGGAGGCCTTGACCGACATCTTGTGGGCCAGGTCGGCAACGCTGATGGTTTCGGGTACGTGCACCTCCTGAACCTGTGCTTCGGCGGGTGCGACGAAAGTCGAAACCGAGCCATCGCTTCGTTCGCCGCGGCGGCCGACACGTGGAGCACGCCAACCGGGGCGATTGCCGCCTGCGGGGGCACGTTGACCCGGTTTGAGCGCCGAGCGCTTTTTGGCATCGTCGGCCCAGCTCGATGAAAGCTTTTCAGACTTGACGGCTTTCTTGTCACCCGGCTTCGCAGCAGTGGTGGTCGTGGCACCCGGAGCGCCGACCTTCTTGTGGATCGTGCCTTTGATCTCGGTCGCGGCGGGTTTGACTTCCTCCGGCTTCTTCGCGATCAGCACCCTCTTCGGCGCGTTCATCATCGCGCGGATTGCCTGGGCTTCGTCCTCGGCAGCCTTGCGGCGCTTTGCGAGTTCGGCTGCGCGAACCTTTTCTTCGTCGACCACATCGGCCGCCTTGATTACACGCAACGCCGGCTTCACCGGCTCGGTCGGTGCTGCCGTCGCGGGCACCAGTGCCGCAGCAGCTTTCGCGGCGTCAGACTTCGCCTGCTCGGCAGTGCGCGGTTTGGCGGCGGCTGCAGACACTGCTGCAGCTTGTTCAGCGGCGGCCTTTTCAGCGGCCTCGCGCGCCGCAGCGGCAACCACGGCCGCCGCTTCGCGATCGCGTGTTTCCTGCTCTTCGCGAAGGCGGCGCTTTTCGGCGAGTTCCGCCTCTTGCTGCCGCAGTTGCTCGGCCTGGGCCCGAGCTTCTTCTTCACGCCGTACCAGTTCTTTTTCGTCGATCGCTGCCTCAACAGCCTCGTCCAGGCCTGGCGCGGCATCGTCGCGCTTGACGAAGGTGCGCTTTTTGCGCACCTCGACTTGAATCGTTCGCGCCTTGCCGGACGAGTCGGCCTGCTTGATCTCGCTGGTCGACTTGCGGGTCAGCGTGATCTTCTTACGCTCGGTCGCGGGCGCCGTGCCGTGCGCCGAGCGAAGGTGATCGAGTAGACGCTCTTTGTCCGATTCGGTCAGTGCATCGTCCGTCGACGCCTTGCTGACGCCGGCCGACTGCAGCTGCTCGAGCAGCGCCACAGGAGAGCGATTCAGCTCGGCGGCGAGTTGGGCGACGGTGGTCGTTGCCATGAGTTTGCGTTCCTTGGGTGTTCTGTCTTAAGTCGGTCGTTTTGGCGATGGTGGCGGAGAGCAGTCGGGCCGGCTCAGGTGGTGAACCAGTGTTCACGCGCTTTCATAATCAGCGCCTTCGCCTCGGCCTCGTCGACCTGGGTCAACTCGATCAGCTCGTCGACCGCCAGATCGGCGAGGTCGTCACGCTTGTTAACACCACCGGCCGTCAGCTTGCCGATCAGCTCGGGGGTCAAACCTTCGAGGTCGCGCAGGTCTTGGGAGACGCCGCCCACACCGTCTTCTTTGGCCAGCTCCATCGTCAGCAACGCGTCTTTGGCGCGCGTGCGCAGTTCGTTGACCGTGTCTTCGTCGAAGCTCTCGATCTCGAGCATTTCTTGCATCGGCACGTAGGCCACTTCTTCGAGGCTAGCGAAGCCCTCGGCGATTAGGATGTCGGCCACCTCGGCGTCGACGTCGAGCTTTTCGACAAAGAGTTTGCGCACGTGGTCAGACTCGCTTGCCTGCTTGGTAGCCGACTCTTCAGCTGTCATGATGTTGATGCGCCAGCCGGTCATCTCAGACGCCAGTCGCACGTTTTGTCCGCCACGACCGATGGCGATCGCGAGGTTTTCTTCGTCGACCACGACGTCCATCGCGTGGCGCTCCTCGTCTACGACGATCGACTGCACGTTGGCGGGCGCGAGCGCGCCGATCACGAACTGCGCCGGATCGTCCGACCACAAGACGATGTCGACTCGCTCGCCGGCCAGCTCGTTGGTGACGGCCGTGACCCGCGAGCCGCGCACGCCGACACACGTGCCGATCGGGTCAACTCGCTTGTCGTGCGAGACCACGGCGATCTTGGCGCGAGAACCGGCGTCACGCGCACAGCTTTTGATCTCGAGCAGACCCTGCTCGATCTCGGGCACCTCTTGCGCAAAAAGTTCGATCATGAGACCGGGTGCGCTTCGGCTGAGCAAAATCTGCGGACCACGCAAGGTGGGGTCGACCTCAGCGATATAGGCCCTCACGCGATCACCCGAACGCAAGTTTTCTTTCGGGATCATTTCGCTGCGACGCAAGCGCCCTTCGATGCGTCCCTGCTCGACGATGACGTCGCCCTTGTCTAGGCGCTTGACCGTACCGACAAAGATTTTTTCGCCACGCGACAAGAAGTCGGTCAGCAGTTGCTCGCGCTCGGCGTCGCGAATCTTCTGCAAGATCACTTGCTTGGCAGCTTGCGCACCGATGCGACCGATCGAGACCGACTCGACACCCTCTTCGATGTAGTCATCGACTTCAATGTCGGAGATCTGCTCCTGCGCTTCGAACAGCAGAATTTCGGAGTCAGGCAACTGCAGGCCGGCCTCGTTCGGCACCACATGCCAACGGCGGAAGGTTTCGTATTCGCCGTTCTCGCGGTCGATGCACACACGCATGTCGACCTCACCGCCGTGCAGCTTTTTCGAAGCCGAAGCCAGCGCGGCTTCGACCGCAGCGAACACGACCTCCAGGTCGACGCTCTTTTCACGCGCGATGGCGTCCACAAAATCCAGCAAGTCGCGATTCATCGAGTACCACCTCCGTCAATCTCGTCGTTGGCAAGCGCCTTGCCAGCCGTCGCCTCTTGAGCGGCAAAACGCCGGCCCCTGAAATCGACCACCGGCACCAGGTGCGCCTCCCGAACCTCTTCCAATGAAAAATCCAGTGCCTGCCCTGCCCCCTCGCCCTCGCCCTCGCCCTCGGCCACAACAGCCACGGCCGCCGCAGCGCGCTTGACGGCGCGAGTCGGGCGCGGCGCGTCCAGCACCAGGCGCCAGCCTTCGCCAACCGCCTGCAGTTCGCCGCTGAACTTTTTTCGGCCCTTGAAGGGGACCTTCAGCGTGATCTCGACTTGCTCACCCTCGAAGCGCGCGTAGTCAGCAGCCTTCTTCAGCGGTCGGTCGAGGCCGGGCGACGACACTTCGAGTCGCTCGTAAGCACAACCCTCGACCTCGAGCACGTGCTGAAGTTGGCGCGTGACCTTTTCGCAGTCATCGACCGTGATGAAGGTCGGCAGATCGGCCTCAGAAGGCAGATGGTCGATGTAGACACGCAGCAAGCCGCCAGCGCTTTTTTCAGCGTCGACCAAGTCGTAGCCCAAACCCGTCACGGTGCGCTCAACGGCACTCTGCCAAGAGATCAAAAGTCGATCCAGCCTTGCAAATGAAATGAGGTCTTAGAAACTGGATGTGAAGCAAGAACCGAAAAAACGAGCGAGCAAAAAAAATGGGCTGGAAGAATCCGCCCAATATCGCCGGTGGCAACGCGTTACCTGAAGGGCTGCGCTGCGCACTCACGTATTTCGTTCTAGTTGTCCAGGAAAACCGGGATTGTACATCGCGAGGCGGCCATGGGCAATGCGTCGCACTGTCGAGACAAGGAATGCCGGCGCAGGCGCATGCCAGAATCCGCCGGTCGAAAAAACCGCAAGACACAGGAACGGACTCATGGGATTTCTCGCTGGCAAGCGCCTTCTGATTACGGGCGTTCTCTCGAATCGCTCGATCGCCTACGGCATCGCCAAGGCCTGCCACCGCGAGGGCGCGGAACTGGCGTTCAGTTATGTCGGCGAACGCTTCAGGCAACGTGTCGCCGAGTTCGCGGCCGAGTTCGGATCGACCCTGCTATTCGACTGCGATGTCTCTGACGACGCGCAGATCAACGCAATGTTTTCCGATTTAAGCAAGGCGTGGCCGAAATTCGACGGCTTCGTGCATTCGATCGGGTTCGCCCCCAAGGAAGCGATCGCCGGCGACTTTCTCGAGGGCCTCAGCCGCGAATCTTTTCGAGTCGCACACGAGATCTCAAGCTACAGCTTTCCGGCGATGGCCAAGGCAGCTGCACCTCATCTGCGCACCGGCGGCGCGCTGCTGACGTTGACCTACCTCGGTGCGCTGCGGAGCATGCCTAACTACAACACGATGGGGCTGGCGAAGGCCTCGCTCGAAGCGAGCGTGCGCTACATGGCTGCGTCGTTGGGCCCGAAGGGCGTGCGCGTCAACGGCATCTCAGCCGGACCGATCAAGACGCTCGCTTCGGCGGGCATCAAGGGTTTCGGCAAGATGCTCGAGGCCTCGAGCCATTCCCCGCTCGGCCGCAACGTGACCATCGACGACGTGGGGAATGCCGCAGCCTTTTTATTGTCAGACTTGGCAGCGGGCATCACTTCAGAAATTACCTATGTCGACGGCGGATTCAGTCAGGCGACGCTGGGCGCATCGAACGAATCCTGAGCGCCTTATGCCCGGGGCTGTTTCTGTAGCGCGCCCGCCGCGCATTCTTGGTGATGTGGGCGGCACCAATGCCCGCTTCGCATGGCAAGACGGCGACAGCGCGCCGTTGCGCGACGTCTCTACCCTCACGACCGCCGACCACCCCACCATTGCTGCCGCCTTGCGGGCTTACCTGATCGGCATCGGCCGCAACGCGCCGCCGTGGTGCGCGATCGGCATTGCCAATCCGATCACGGGTGACGACATTCGGATGACCAACAGCCACTGGTCGTTTTCGATCGACGCGGTGCGCACGGAACTCGGCTTCGATAAGCTGGTGGTCATCAACGACTTCACGGCACTGGCGCTCGCGCTTCCGGATTTGCCCGGTCACGAGTTGCGGCAAGTCGGTGGGGGCGCGGCCGAGCCGGCGATGCCGAAGGCGTTAATCGGCCCTGGCACGGGTCTTGGCGTCTCTGGTCTGGTGCCTGGCGCGGACGACGGCGAGTGGCGGGCCCTGCAAGGCGAAGGCGGCCACGTCACGTTGGCGGCGAGCAATGCGCGTGAGGCCGCCGTGCTGCAACACCTGCGGGAGCGGCTTGGCCATGCGTCGGCCGAGCGGGCACTGTCGGGGCAGGGTCTCGAGGCACTTTTCGAGACGATTTGCGCGCTCGATGGCATGGCCTCGAGTCTGCTGCCAGCCGCTGAAATTACCCGGCGCGCGTTGGCCGCAAGCGACGCGCGGTGCATCGAGGTCGTCGATCTTTTTTGCGGTTTTCTGGGCAGCGTGGCCGGCAACCTGACCTTGACCCTGGGAGCACGCGGTGGCCTCTACATCGGTGGGGGCATCGTGCCGCGGCTGGGCGAGGCGTTCGATCGCTCGCGGTTTCGCGCCTGCTTCGAGGCCAAGGGCCGCTTCAGCAGCTACCTCGAGCCGATTCCGGCCTTTGTGATTTGCTCCCAGGTCTCGCCTGCCTTGCTGGGCGTAGCCCGCGCCCTGTGACGGCTCAATCGGCTCGAACGCAGTCGACGAAGTAGCAGTGGGTCGAGGCTTCGCCGTCGGATTCGACCAGGCCGTGGACGTCGGTGTCGAAGCCCGGAAACGCGGCATTGAATTGGCGCGTGAACTTGAGGTAGTCAACGATCTTCTTGTTGAAGCGCTCGCCCGGAATCAACAGCGGAATGCCCGGCGGGTATGGCGTCAACAACGACGTGGTGATCCGCCCCTCGAGTTCGTCGATCGGCACGCGTTCGGTCTTGCGGTGCGCGATGTAGGCGAAGGCATCGCTAGGCTTCATCGCCGGTTGCAGATCTGAGAGGTACATCTCGGTCGTGAGCCGTGCGATGTCGCCCTTGGCGTACATCTGATGAATGCTTTGCGAAAGGTCTCGCAACCCCATCCGCTCGTAGCGCGGATGCGCCGCGCAGAACTCGGGCAGGATGCGCCAGAGCGGCTGGTTGCGGTCATAGTCGTCTTTGAATTGCTGCAGCGCCGTCAGTAGCGTGTTCCAGCGCCCCTTGGTGATGCCGATGGTGAACATGATGAAGAACGAGTAGAGCCCCGTCTTTTCGACGATGACGCCATGCTCGGCCAAGAATTTGGTGACGATGGACGCCGGAATCCCGGTATCGGCAAACTTGCCCGACATGTCGAGCCCCGGCGTGATGATGGTGCACTTGATCGGGTCAAGCAGGTTGAAGCCTTCGGCAAGATCACCGAAGCCGTGCCACTTGGCGCCGGCCTTGAGCACCCACTCTTCACTTTTGCCGATGCCCTCTTTGGCGATCTTGTCGGGCCCCCAGACTGTGAACCACCAGTCATTCTTGCCGTAGTCTTTTTCAACCTTGCGCATGGCGCGCCTGAAGTCGAGCGACTCTTTGATGCTCTCTTCGACCAATGCCGGGCCGCCCGGGGCTTCCATCATCGCCGCGGCTACGTCGCAACTGGCAATGATTGCGTACTGCGGGCTGGTCGAGCTGTGCATCAGATAAGCCTCGTTGAAGAGGCTGCGGTCGAGCTTGCGCTCGATGGAGTCTTGAACCAACACCTGCGATGCCTGACTGATGCCGGCGAGCAGCTTGTGGGTCGACTGCGTCGCGAACACCAACTGGTCTTTCGGCCGTGCGCGGTTCTTGCCCATCGCGTGAAAGGTGCCGTAGAACTTGTGAAACGCGGCATGCGGCAACCAGGCTTCGTCGAAATGCAGCGTGTCGATGTAGCCGTCTAGCGAATGCTTGATGGTCTCGGTGTTGTAGAGCACGCCGTCGTAGGTGCTTTGCGTCAGCGTCAGGATGCGCGGCTTGATCGTCTTCGCATCGACCCCTGTGAGCAGTGGGTTCGCAGCGATCTTTTTCTTGATCGCCGCCGGCGAAAACTCGCTCTCGGGAATCGGCCCGATGATCCCGTATTGATTGCGCGTTGGCCGCATGAACACCGGCACCGCACCGGTCATGATGATCGCGTGCAGGATCGACTTATGGCAGTTGCGGTCCACGACCACCACGTCGCCTGGGGCCACGGCGTGGTGCCACACCATTTTGTTGCTGGTGCTGGTGCCGTTGGTGACGAAGAAACAATGGTCGGCGTTGAAGATGCGCGCCGCGTTGCGCTCGCTCTCGTAGATCGGGCCGGTGTGGTCGAGCAGTTGGCCGAGTTCATCGACCGAATTGCACACGTCGGCGCGCAACATGTTCTCGCCGAAAAACTGGTGGAACATCCGGCCGACCGGGCTCTTGAGAAACGCAACCCCGCCCGAGTGGCCGGGGCAGTGCCACGAATACGAGCCGTCTTGCGCGTAGTCGACAAGCGCTTTGAAGAACGGCGGCGCCAGCCCGTCCATGTAGCTCTTGGCTTCGCGAATGATGTGTCGGGCCACGAATTCGGGCGTGTCCTCGAACATGTGAATGAAACCATGCAACTCACGCAACACGTCGTTCGGCAGGTGCTGCGAAGTGCGGGTCTCACCGTAAAGATAAATCGGCACCTCGGCGTTCTTGAATCGCACCTCTTCGATGAACTTGCGCAGGTTCAGCACCGCCGGGTCGAGTTCGGGGCCAGCGGTAAATTCTTCGTCGTCGATCGACAAGATGAACGCGCTCGCACGGCTTTGCTGCTGCGCGAATTGAGACAGGTCGCCGTAGCTCGTCGCGCCCAACACCTCGAAGCCTTCTTTCTCGATCGCGCCAGCCAACGCCCGAATGCCCAAGCCCGAGGTGTTTTCGGAGCGAAAGTCTTCGTCGATGATGACGATCGGAAAGTTGAAACGCAGCATGAGGCGGGCCTTTGTTTTGGGGCTTAAAAATTGGCAGAGCGCGAAGTGTAGGGCCGGCGGATCACGTGCGAAGAGCCGGCTGCGGGTGGCCCTGTTTACCCGCCTACACTCCGCGCAGTTCAGCGGTCGGCAAGGCCCATACGAGGTGCAGATGGCTTATTCGGTGGCAATGTGGTGGTGGGTCGTGGCAGGCGTTCTGGTGGCGGCCGAGCTGACCACGGGAACCGTCTATTTGCTGATGTTGGCAATCGGTTTGGTCGCGGGCGCAATCGCCGCGCACCTCGGGCTCGACACCTCTCTGCAGATCGTTGCCGCGGCCGTGGTCGGCGTCGGCGCGACCGCTGCTTGGCACTGGCGCCAGCGCCGGCAAAACCGCTCACCCGCGGCGTGCGAAAACCGCGACGTGAACCTCGACATCGGCGAGCCGGTGAAAGTCGGCACCTGGGCTAGCGATCGAACCACACGCGTCCACTATCGAGGCTCGACGTGGGCCGCGCGCCTGGCTGCGGGCGTTGCTGCCGCGCCGGGCGACCATGTCGTCAGCGCCGTCGAAGGCAACTGGCTCGTTCTCACGCCGCGCTGATCGATAGTTGCGCGTATTTCCTTCACTCGTCACGGAAGCCCCTCATGGAAGTCGCGCTCGTTATCGCGGTCATTGCCGCCCTGGTTGTCATTCGCGCCATCAAGATCGTGCCGCAGCAAAACGCCTGGGTGGTCGAGAAGCTCGGCAAATACGACCGCACGCTCACGCCCGGTTTGAAGTTCGTGTTGCCTTTCATCGAGCGCGTGGCCTACAAGCATTCGTTGAAAGAAGTGCCGCTCGATGTGCCCAGCCAGGTCTGCATCACCCGAGACAACACCCAGCTCACCGTCGACGGGATCATCTACTTTCAAGTCACCGACCCGATGCGCGCGAGCTACGGCTCGAGCAACTACATCTTTGCCATTACCCAATTGGCGCAAACGCTGCTGCGCTCGGTGATCGGCAAGATGGAGCTGGACAAGACCTTCGAGGAGCGCGACCACATCAACATGTCGGTGGTCGCGGCACTCGACGAGGCGGCCAGCAACTGGGGCGTCAAAGTGCTGCGCTACGAAATCAAAGACCTGACACCTCCGGCGGCGATCCTGCATTCGATGCAGGCTCAAATCACTGCCGAACGCGAGAAACGCGCGCTGATCGCCGCAAGCGAAGGTCGCAAGCAGGAGCAGATCAACATCGCGACAGGCGAGCGCGAGGCCTTCATTGCCCGCTCGGAGGGCCAGCGGCAGGCCGAGATCAACAAGGCGCAAGGCGAAGCCGCAGCAATTACCGCCGTCGCCGACGCCACCGCCGATGCGATCCAGAAAATCGCTGCGGCAATTCGCTCACCGGGCGGCGAGCAAGCGGTGCAACTCAAGGTCGCCGAGAGGGCCGTCGAAGCCTACGCGCAGCTCGCCCAGAAGAACAATACGATGATCGTGCCCGGCAACATGAGCGAGGTTTCGGCGCTGATCGGCACCGCGATGGCGCTGATGAAGACCAAGCTGCCCGGCGCACTCTGATCTTGCCAACCGGCCCTGACGACCCTTACCAAATTCCCATGAGTCTCAACGTTTTAGGCACCCCGCTCGAGCCCTGCTCTTACGACCCGTTGACCGGCTACTTCAGAGACGGCTGCTGCAACACGGAGATCGACGATACCGGCAGCCATGTGATTTGCGCCAAGGTCACGGCTGACTTTCTCGCGTTTTCGGCCCGTCGCGGCAACGACCTCTCGACTCCGCGGCCGGAGTATCGATTTCGCGGCCTGCAGCCGGGCGACCGCTGGTGCTTGTGTGCATTGCGCTGGCGCGAAGCGCTCGAGGCCGGTTCGGCACCGACGGTCGTGCTCGAGTCGACCCACGAACGCGCGCTCGAGTTCGTCTCGCTAGCATCGCTGCAGGCTCATGCGCTGAATCCCGTGAGCTAGACTTCGACGCTCCGGAGAGGTGGTTGAGCGGTTTAAGACGCACGCCTGGAAAGCGTGTGAGGGCTAATCCCCTCCGCGGGTTCGAATCCCGCCCTCTCCGCCAAGCGCCGTGTCTCACCATCTGCGCCGCGCCCCTATCGCCGCCAACGGCACCGTGGCCGCCGATGAAATTTGTTGCAATTTCTGGGGCGCATCCCGGTGACGCCAACTCCGCTTATTCCCTATCCTCGCTTGCCGTCGCTTCAACAGCTTCCGGGAGACAAGAGTGAAAAATTCAATGATGAAGATGGTGTACGCGATAGCGGCACTTGGGTTCGTAGCGGCGCCTCCGGCACACGCACTGACCTCGTTTCACAGCGACTACTTCGATGTCGTGAACCTTGACTTCAATGGCTCCTACCTCGACGGCTCCAATTTCGTTTGGCAGGACGATGCCTACTCTCGTGCCTTCAACACTCCGGCACTGGGCAGCCTTGGAAAGGCGCGTGGCGGCACTGCGTTGAATTGGTCGGCAGCCATTGGCTATGAGATCACCGGCTTCGCGGTGACCTACGATTTTTCTTTTGAAGGCGGCAGGTCCTACCTCGTCCAAGGCGGCGAGTACGGCGCCGATTTCGGCGGCGTCAAAGCAGGGAACACTTGGGATGCATCCGGCGCGTTCAATGCGTCGCATGCGGACGGATCGACCACCACTGTTTCGTTCAACGGCCCTGGGTCGTTTAACAAGTTGGCGACCACCCGCGTTTCGGGCAGGCAGTTCAACACCGACTTCAATCTCTGGGCGCGCGGCCTGCAGGAATTTTGCGTTGCCGGCTACAGCATCGACCTGTGCGCGGCTGACTATCCGGGAACGCGCTATGGCGCAACGACCCGGCTGACCCTGAATTCGATATCGATCACGCCTCAGGTGGTCTCTGTCGTGCCGGAGCCCTCGGTCGTGGCCTTGATGCTGGCCGGCCTGGGCCTGATCGGTTTGTCGGCGCGCAGGCGTCGCTGAAAACAGCCTCGGCAGGCGCGGCGCGCTTTCAGTGGGCGCCGCTCGACCTGTCGAGCAGCTGCCGGTAAAGCCGCAGGTACTCGCTCGCCGCGCCCTGCCAAGAAAAGTCTTGCGCCATGCCGCGCAGCATCAGGCGTTGCCACGAATCGGGCTGGGCGTGGAGCGAAATGGCGCGCTCGACTGCGCCCTGCAAGGCGACGGGCGTCGCCGCTTCAAAGCTGAACCCGGTGGCGCAATCGTTGCGCATTGCGTCTTCGGTCGCGTCGACCACCGTGTCGGCCAGGCCGCCGACGTTTCGGACCACCGGCACCGTGCCGTATCGCAGACCGTACAGCTGAGTCAATCCGCAAGGCTCGAACCGCGAGGGCACGAGGATGGCGTCGGCGCCGGCGATGACACGGTGCGCCAGGCCTTCGTCGTAGGCGATCCGCACTGCTACCGCGCCCGGGTTGGCCTGCGCCACTGCGAGAAATGCGGCCTCGAGTGCCGGGTCACCTGATCCCTGCAACGCCAGCTGCCCGCCTCGCGCGAGCAGAGCCGGCAAGGCGCCCAGTACGAGGTCGAGCCCCTTCTGCGATGTGAGCCGGCTCACCACACCGAACACGGTGGCGTCAGTGCGCGGCGCGAGGCCGAGTTCGGTCTGCAGTGCCCGCTTGCAACGGGCCTTGCCGCCGAGCGATGCGGCTTGGTAACATGACGCGATGGTCGCGTCGGTGGCCGGGTTCCAGACCGTTCCGTCAACGCCGTTGAGCACACCGCTCACGTCGCCGCCACGACCGCGAATCACGCCGTCGAGGCCGAAGCCGAACTCTGGCGTTGCGATCTCGCGCGCGTAGGTCGGGCTCACCGTGGTGACGGCATGCGCGAACTTGAGCCCGGCCTTCATGAACGACAGTTGCTGGTGGTACTCGAGCGCGGTCGACGACATAAAGTGCGACTGCAGTCCCAGCAACGGAAAGTCGGCACTGGGAAACAAGCCCTGATAGGCGAGGTTGTGTACCGTGAATACGGTGGCAGCCGAGGCGGGTGGGTGAGCCGCAACATAGGCGCAGGCCATCGCCGCATGCCAGTCGTGGGCGTGCAGCACCTCGGGTTGCCAAGACGGGTCGAGTTCACCCGATGCCAGATGCGCGCCCACCCATCCCAACAGCGCGAAACGTTGCAGGTTGTCGGGCCACTCCTGACCATCGGCCCCGAGATAGGGGCTGCCCGCGCGGCGGTAGAGCAGCGGTGCATCGATCACGTAAACCGGCACACCGCTGCCCGGCATGCGGCCTCGGCGCAGCGTCACGCGAACCGCACCGAAGCATGGGCCGATTTCGCAAACGAGCTGCTGGTTTTCGACGGCACCGGCAATTGCCGGCAAGCCCGGCAACAAAAGCCGCACGTCGGCGCCCCGCCCGATCAAAGCCTGCGGCAACGCACCCAGCACATCGGCCAAGCCACCGACCTTGACCAGCGGGAAAACTTCGGCCCCGAGCTGCAACACCCTCATCGCGTCAGCTTTTCGAGCATCTCGCGGGTGACCAGCGTGATGCCGTTCTCGGAGCAGTAGAAACGTTCACGGTCGAACGCCGGGTCTTCGCCAATCACCATGCCGTCGGGGATGGTGCAGCCGCGCTCGATGACCGTGCGGTTCAGGCGCACACCTCGTCCAACCTGCACGCCCGGCAGCAGTACCGACCAGCTGACCGACGAATACGAATGCACCCGCACGTTCGAAAACAGCACTGAGCGATGCACGTTGCCCGAGACGATGCAGCCACCCGACACGACCGACTCGATCGCCATGCCGCGACGGTCGTCCTGGTTGTGCACGAACTTGGCCGGTGGCAGTTGTGCCTGATAAGTCCAGATCGGCCAGCGGGTGTCGTAGAGGTTGAGCAGCGGGTCGGTCGCGGTGAGGTCGATGTTGGCGTCCCAGTAGGCGTCGATCGTGCCGACATCACGCCAATAGGGCTCTTCGTTGTGGCGCGTGCCGACTGCGCTGAGCGCGAAGGGGTGGGCCACCGCGTTGCCGTTTTTCACGGCGCGCGGGATGATGTCTTTGCCGAAGTCGTGGCTGGATTCGGGGTCGTTGATGTCGCGCTCGAGTTCTTTGTACAAGAACCGCGCGTTGAAGATGTAGATGCCCATGCTCGCCAGCGCCCGGTCAGGGTCGTTCGGCATCGGCGGCGGGTCGGCCGGCTTTTCGATGAAATCGAGGATCACGTCGTTCTCGTCGACATGCATCACGCCGAAAGCAGTCGCCTCCATACGCGGCACCGCAATGCAGCCGACCGTGCAGTCGCGGCCCTTGGCGACATGGTCGGCCAGCATCAGCGCGTAGTTCATTTTGTAGATGTGGTCACCGGCGAGCACGACGATGTAGTCGGCGCCGTAACTCGCGAGGATGTCCTGGTTTTGATACACGGCATCGGCCGTGCCGCGGTACCAGCTCTCATCGTCGGTGCGCTGCTGGGCAGGCAGCAGGTCGACAAATTCGTTCATCTCGCTCTTCAAAAATCCCCAGCCCTTTTGTACGTGTCGCAGCAGGCTGTGCGATTTGTATTGGGTGATCACACCGATACGCCGAATGCCCGAATTAAGGCAGTTCGAAAGCGCGAAATCGACGATGCGAAATTTGCCACCGAAATAGACCGCAGGCTTGGCGCGCCGGTCGGTCAGGCTCTTCAAGCGGCTGCCGCGGCCGCCGGCCAGCACCAGCGCCACGGCGCGTTTCGGGAGGTCCAGGCTCAGGGCGAGTTCGTCGGGCGTCATCACGATGTCTCCGTTGTTGGCGGCATTGTGATGCGGCAACGACAAACTCGCGAGGTGGCGCAGCGGCGCAAAACTTGCGCGCGTGCTCGCGAGCAGCGTCAAGCCGATGCGACACTGACCGCCCTCTGCCCGCCGCTCCCACTCGACCAAGGATTCGAACGTGCCACCGACCCTCCAGACCACCGCACGCAGCCTCGCAACCGGTGTCGACGAAGAACTGCTCGACAACGTCGGTGTGGTTCCCGGCAACGCCTCACCCAACGACCTGATGCAGGCCTTGTCGCAAGTGGCCCGCCAGCAACTCTCGCAGCGCTGGGTGCGCACGCAAACGCGCCAGGCCGATGCGCAGGCGCGCCGCGTCTACTACCTCTCGATGGAATTTTTGATGGGCCGCACGCTCTCGAACGCGCTGGCCGCGCTCGACTTGCGCGGCGAGGCCGCGGCCTCGATGAACGCCCATGCGCAGCGGCTCGAAGACGTCGCCGAGCAAGAACCCGATGCCGCGCTCGGCAACGGGGGTCTGGGTCGTTTGGCGGCGTGCTTTCTCGATTCGATGGCCACGCTCGGGTTGCCCTCGTTCGGCTACGGCATTCGCTACGAGTACGGCATGTTCGCGCAAGAGATCAAGAACGGCACACAGGTCGAGCATCCCGATCCTTGGCTCGAGGACGGCACGGCCTGGGAGTTTCCCCGGGCGGCCATCACCTACCCCGTCAGGTTCGGTGGCTGGGTCGAACACACCGGCACCGGCGTCGATGCGAAGACGCTCTGGCGGCCGAGCGGCGAAGTTGCAGCCAAGGCCTACGACATGGTGATTCCGGGTCACGGCACCGACAAGGTCAGCACGCTTCGCCTCTGGAAAGCGGCTGCACCGGCACACATCGACTTGAACGCCTTCAACACCGGCGACTACGCACGCGCCGCCAGCGCGAAAAACGAATACGAAAACATCTCGTGGGTGCTCTACCCGAACGACAGCACGCCCGCGGGTCGCGAGCTCAGGCTGCGCCAGGAATACTTCTTCGTCGCGGCCTCGATGCAGGACCTGATCGCGCGTCACATGCACGAAAACGGCACGTTGGCCAACCTTGCCGAAAAGGTCGCGATTCACCTCAACGACACCCACCCGGCGATCGGTGTCGCCGAGCTGATGCGGGTGCTCTGCGACGAACACGTCATGCCCTGGGACGCGGCGTGGGCGATCTGCGTCAAGGTGTTCTCGTACACCAACCACACGCTGATGCCCGAGGCGCTCGAGACCTGGCCGGTCGCCCTGATGCAGCAGGTGCTGCCACGCCACCTCGAGATCATTTTTCGGATCAACCAGGAGCTGATGGACTTCGCTGCGGCGCACCGTCCGGGTGACGTGGCCTTCATGTCGAGCATCTCGCTGATCGACGAGCGCGGCGAACGCCGGGTGCGCATGGCCAATCTGTCGATCGTGGGCAGCCACAAGGTCAACGGCGTCTCGGCACTGCACTCCGAGCTGTTGGTGCAGACCATCTTCAAAGACTTCGCGAGCCTTTGGCCCGAGCGCTTCACCAACATGACCAACGGCGTGACGCCGCGGCGCTGGCTCGCGCAGGCCAACCCAGGGCTTGCCGAGCTGCTCGACCGCACGCTGGGCAAAGGCTGGCGACTCGACCTCGACCAATTGCAAGAGCTGCACAAGGTCAAGGCGAGCCCGGGTTTTCGCGATGCGTTCATGACCGTCAAGCGCCACAACAAGGCGCGGCTCGCGGCGCTGATTGCGCGGCTGACCGGTGTGCAGGTCGATCCCACCAGCCTCTTCGACGTGCAGGTCAAGCGCATCCACGAATACAAGCGCCAGTTGCTCAACGTGCTGCATGCGGTGACTCGCTATCAGGCGATCCTGACGATGCCCGATGCCGACTGGCAACCGCGCACCATCATCTTCGCTGGCAAAGCGGCCTCAAGTTATGCAATGGCCAAGACCATCATCCGGCTGATTCACGACGTCGGCAGCGTCGTCAACAACGACCCGCGCGTCGGCGACAAATTGAAGGTGGTTTTCGTGCCGAATTACGGCGTCTCGGTGGCTGAAATCATCATGCCTGGGGCCGATCTTTCAGAGCAGATCTCCACCGCCGGGACCGAGGCTTCGGGCACCGGCAACATGAAGCTCGCGCTTAACGGTGCGCTCACGATCGGCACCGATGACGGCGCCAATATCGAGATTCGTCAGAACGTCGGTGACGACAACATCTTCATCTTCGGCCTCAAGACGCCCGAGGTGCAGGCATTGAAGCAAGGCGGCTACGCCCCGATGCGCTACTACGAGAGCAACGCTGTGCTCAAAGCCGTGCTCGATGCGATTTCGGGCGGCGTGTTCTCGCCCGACGAACCGGCACGCTACCGCGGCTTGGTCGACTCGTTGCTCTGGGGCGGCGACCACTACCTTTTGCTGGCCGACTACGAGTCATATGTGGCGACCCAGCACCGCGTCGACCAGCTCTACCGCGACGGTGGCCAATGGGCCGAGCGAGCGATCGCCAACGTGGCCGGCATGGGGGCGTTTTCATCCGACCGCACCATCCGCCAATACGCAGAGCAGATCTGGGGAATCACGCCCGAGCCGCGATGAGCGCAGCGCTCGCTTGCTACGATCCTGCGGCATTCCCGGAACTCAGATGACCATGCTTGCCGACCATGAGATCGACCGCCTCCACCACGCCGACCACGGTGACCCGTTCGCGGTGCTGGGGCTCCACACCGACGCTACCGACGGGCGCTTCTGGCTGCGCGTTTTGTTGCCGGGCGCAGCCGAAGTCGCGGTGCTCGATGCAGCCAACGGCGAGCCGCTCGGCACGTTGAGCCCGCGCCGCGTCGACGGATTCTTCGAAGGCCCGGTCGTTGCGACCCAACCGCTCAACTACCGGCTGCAAGTGCGCTGGGCCGACGGCCATTCGGCGATCCTCGACGACCCGTATCGCTTCCCGCCGGTGCTCGGCGAACTTGACCTGTGGCTACTCGGCGAAGGCAAACACCTGCGGCCCTTTGAGGTGCTCGGTGCGACGCAACGGGTGATGCTGGGCGTCGTCGGCACCAGCTTTGCGGTGTGGGCGCCTAACGCGTCGCAAGTGAGCGTCGTCGGCGATTTCAACCACTGGGATCCACGGCGCCATCCGATGCGCCTGCGCCGCGAGTGCGGCGTCTGGGAGATCTTCTTGCCCTCGGTCGGCGCCGGCGACCGCTACAAATATCAAATTCGCGCCGCCGACGGCCGCGTGCTGCCGTTGAAGGCCGACCCGTATGCGCTGCAATGCGAGTTGCGGCCGGCAACCGCAAGCATCGTCGCGCGCCTGCCTGCGGCCGTGCCGCCCTCAGAGGCACGTCAGCGCGCCAACGCCCTCGATGCGCCGATCAGCATCTACGAAGTACACCTCGGCTCGTGGCGACGCCAGCACGACGCGTTCAACGGTGCCGATGGCCGCTGGCTGACCTGGGACGAACTCGCCAGCACGCTCGTGCCTTACGTCCGAGACATGGGCTTCACTCACCTCGAGTTGATGCCGGTCAGCGAGCACCCGTTCGATGGCTCGTGGGGCTACCAGCCGATCGGGCTCTATGCGCCGACCTCACGCTTTGGCAGCGCAGCGGGTTTCGGTCGCTTCGTCGACCGCTGCCACGCCGAAGGCCTCGGCCTGCTGCTCGATTGGGTGCCGGCGCACTTCCCGTCCGACGCCCACGGTCTTGTCGAATTCGACGGCACGCACCTCTACGAATACGCCGACCCGCGCGAGGGCTTTCACCAAGACTGGAACACGCTGATCTACAACTTCGGCCGTACCGAGGTCAGCAACTTCATGGTCGGCAACGCGCTTTACTGGCTGGAGCGCTACAACGTCGACGGCCTGCGTGTCGACGCGGTCGCCTCCATGCTTTACCGCGACTACAGCCGCAAGCCTGGTGAGTGGGTACCCAACGAACACGGCGGCCGCGAAAACTTCGAGGCCATCGCGTTCTTGCGGCGCACCAACGAGGTCGTCGGCGGCGAGCGCGCGCAAGCAGTGACGCTGGCCGAAGAGTCGACCTCCTTTCCCGGTGTCTCGAGGCCAACCTACACCGGCGGCCTCGGCTTTCACTACAAATGGAACATGGGCTGGATGCACGACACGCTGCAGTACATCCAGCGCGACCCGGTCCACCGCCGGCACCATCAAAACGAGGTGACCTTCAGCCTGGTCTACGCCTTCACCGAAAACTTCGTGCTGCCCATCTCGCACGACGAGGTGGTGCACGGCAAAGGCTCGATGCTGGCCAAGATGCCCGGCGACCGTTGGCAGCAGTTCGCGAACTTGCGCGCCTACTACGGCTACATGTTCGCGCACCCAGGCAAGAAGCTCTTGTTCATGGGCTGCGAGTTCGCGCAGGAGCGCGAATGGAATCACGACCGCAGCCTCGACTGGCATCTGCTGGCCGATGACTCGCAGGGCAACTTCCATGTTGGCGTCAGCCGTTTACTGCGTGACCTGAATGCGCTCTACCGCTCGACCCCTGCGTTGTACCAACGAGACTTCACCCCCGAGGGCTTCGAGTGGATCGACCACCAAGACGCCGACCACTCGGTGCTCGCCTTCTTGCGGCGCGGGCATGACACGGGCACCTTGATCGTCGCGGTCTGTAACTTCACGCCCTCGGCACATATCGGCTACCGCATCGGCGTGCCGCACGCCGGCCACTACCGCGAGCGGCTCAACACCGACTCGGCGCACTACGGCGGCAGCAATATCGGCACGCCGCTCGGCGTGGCCACTGCGCAGGCGGTGCCACTGCACAGCCGCGCCCAATCGATCGTGATCGATCTGCCACCGCTCGCGACGGTGTTTTTTGAATGGACAGCCTGAGCTCCGCAGCGCCGCCGGCCTACTCGTTGACTGAAGGTCGCGCCTGGCCGCTGGGTGCCACGGCCGACGCGACCGGCGTCAACTTCGCCTGCTTCTCGGCGCACGCAGTGGCGATCGATGTGTGCATGTTCGATGACGAGGCTAAGAACGAAGTCTCGCGCCACCGCCTGACCGGCCGCAGCGGCGACATCTGGCATGGCCACATCGAAGGCGCGCGCCCGGGCTCGGTGTACGGCCTTCGCGCCCACGGCCCGTGGCGACCCGACCGGGGCCACCGCTACAACCCGGCAAAATTGTTGCTCGATCCGTATGCGCGCGAGATCGTCGGTGCGTTCGTGTGGGGCAACGAGCACTTCGCCGCCGACCGCGCCCACCCCGGACAAATCGATTTCCGCGACAACGCCAGCAGCGCGCTGAAGGCCCGCGTGATCGAGGGTCCGTCGCTCGACCGCTTCGACTGGCAAGGCGACCGCGCACCTGAAACGTCTCTGGCCGATAGCGTCATCTGCGAGCTGCACGTCAAGGGTTTTTCCAAACTCAATCCCACCGTTCCCGAAGCCCTGCGCGGCACCTACGCCGGCCTGGCGCATCCAGCCTCGCTTGCACATTTGCAAAAGCTCGGCGTCACGGCAGTAAGCCTGCTGCCCGTGCACCGCCGCATCGACGAAGAGCGCCTCGCGAAGGCCGGGTTGTCCAATTACTGGGGCTACAACACGATCGGTTTCTTCGCTCCCGAGCCGCGAATGGGTACGAGAGGCGTCGACGGCGTCGGCTTGCGAAACGAGTTCCGCGAGATGGTCAGGGCACTGCACGCGGCGGGCATCGAGGTGATCCTCGACGTGGTCTTCAACCACACTGCCGAGAGCGATGGAAGCGGCCCGAGCATCAGCTTTCGTGGGCTCGACAACGCCGCTTACTACCGTGCGCCGGCGGGCGATGCCAGTGGCTACGACAACGACACCGGCTGCGGCAACACGGTCGACCTTCGCCACCCGCGCGTGCTGCAGCTGGTGCTTGATTCGATGCGCTACTGGGTCGAGGCGTTTCATGTCGATGGCTACCGCTTCGATCTTGCGCCGGTGCTGGGCCGAGACGATGACGGCTTCAACCGCCGCTCGGCCTTCTTCACGGCTGTGGCCCAAGACCCGGTGCTGGCGCGCGTGAAGATGATTGCCGAGCCCTGGGACCTCGGGCCCGGCGGCTACCAGGTCGGCGGCTTTCCGAATGGCTGGGCCGAATGGAACGACAAGTTTCGCGACGACATGCGTGCGTTCTGGCTGCGCCACCCGTCGTCACGCGGCGACTTCGCGCAGCGCTTGTGTGCGTCGAGCGAAGTGTTTCAAGCGCGTGGTCGCGCGCCGGCCGAATCGATCAACTACGTGGTCTCGCACGACGGCTTCACGCTGCGCGATTTGGTGAGCTACGGCCAGCGGCACAACGATGCCAACCTCGAAGACAACCGCGACGGCACCTCGAACAACCTGAGCTTCAACGCAGGTGTCGAAGGCCCCAGCGACGAGTCCGCCGTCAACGCCTTGCGGGCTCGCCTGCAGCGCGCGTTGATCGCCACCACCCTGCTTGCGCAAGGCACGCCCATGTTTGCCGCCGGCGACGAACTCGGCCACACGCAAGGCGGCAACAACAACCCGTATTGCCATGACAGCGAGATCACGTGGATCGACTGGCAGCGCGCCGACGCTAACTTGATTGCATTCACCGCGCGCGTGGGTGCGCTGCGACGTAAGGCGCGGCCGTTCGCCAACCGTTGGTACACGGGGCTCACCGACCCGCATGGTCTGCACGACATTGCCTGGCTCACGCGCTCGGCCGAGCCGCTCGAAGGCGATGCATGGCGCGACGCATCAACGCGGGTGTTGGGCGGCCTGATCGGCGAGCCGGGCCGTGTCGCTGCGCCCTTGTTGGTGTTGGTCAATGCCGGCGCAACCGATGCGAGTTTCATGTTGCCCGCAGGCGTTTGGGAGGTGCTGCTCGACACGACGCAGCCGACCGGCGTCGGCCGCTGGCACGGTCAGGGCGAGGACCTGCTTGCGTTGCCCTTCAGCAGCCTGCTGGTGTTGGCAGCGGCGGGCGCCGGCATCGAGTTGTAGAAACCAACAAAAAGGGCGCCCGAAGGCGCCCCGATATGAAAGCAGCCGAGCTGCCGATCAACGAACCACGGCGATCTGGTCGCGCTTTTCACCCTTGTAAGTGAACAAGGTCAAAGCGCCGTTCTTGACGTCGCCTTTTTCGTCGAACGAGATCGTGCCAGTCACGCCCTTGTAGCCGTCGGTCTTGGCCAGCACCGGCAGGTAGACCTTGGAGTCGGTCGAGCCGGCCTTGACCATTGCCGCCACCAACACGTTCATGGCGTCGTAGACGTAAGGCGCATACACCTGCACGTCGATGCCGAACTTCTTCTTGTAGTCCGCGACGAACTTCGTCATGCCGACCTTCTGCTCGCCTTCGACGCCACCCGCTTCGGCGCACACCACTTGGCCGTCGGCCATTGCACCGCCCGCCAGCTTCGGCAACTCGCTGGTGCAGATGCCGTCGCCGCCCATGAACTTGGCGTTGATGCCGAGTTGCTTCATCTGGCGGATCATCGGGCCGGCCACGGCGTCCATGCCGCCGAAGAACACCACGTCGGGCTTCTTCGATTTGATCTGGGTCAGGATCGCGGTGAAGTCGGTTGCCTTGTCGGTCGTGAACTGGGTGTCGGCGATAGCGCCACCCGACGCCTTGACGGCCTTCGTGAACTCTTCGGCCACGCCTTGCCCGTAGGCGGTGCGGTCATCGATGACGGCGATCGACTTGCCCTTCAGTTCTTTGACGGCGTACTTGCCGAGCGTGCTGCCCAGATGCACGTCGTCTGCGACCACGCGGAACGCGGTCTTAAAGCCCTGACGGGTGTACTTCGGGTTAGTGGCCGAAGGCGAAATTTGCGGGATGCCCGCGTCGGAATAGATCTTCGAGGCCGGGATCGTGGTGCCCGAATTCAGGTGGCCGATCACGCCGACGACCTTGGCATCGGCGAGCTTTTGTGCGACTGCGGTGCCTTGCTTCGGATCGGCGCCGTCGTCTTCGGCGAGCAGCTCGAGCTTGACCTTTTTGCCGCCGATGGTGACACCCTTGGCGTTGAGTTCATCGATCGCCATGCGGGCGCCGTTCTCATTGTCTTTGCCGAGGTGGGCAATGGCGCCGCTGGTCGGGCCGACGTGGCCGATCTTGACGACCATGTCCTGCGCGTACGACGCGCCGCCCACCATCAACATGGCAGCCGCGACGATCGTGTTCAGTTTGACTTGCATGCAAAACCTCCGAATTGGAATGTTCGAACAATGAAATGGTTGAGAACTCAACGGGCGACACATTACCGCAAAAGAAATCGCGTCTCTACAGTGATTGCACGGGTCGCCCGAGCCCGCTGCACCTCGGCCTACGATCGACCTGCGGCACCGCGAGATAAACCCACAACGCGCCGATCAGCGAACCCGATGACGCGCCAGTTCTTGGGCGACTGCGCGGGCCACTGCGTCACGCAAACTCGATGCCAGCTCGGCGCGCGCTTCGCGCACCAGGTTGTCGGCGGCGCGGGTCAAAAGCGGCGTGAGCGCCTCGCGTAAGCGGTACTCCAGCATCAGATCGACCTGTCGCTGCACCTCGACCAACACGCTCTGAATCAACTGCTCATCGGCGCTGCGGGATGCCGGCGCCCCGCTCGAGGCGAGATCGGCTTCAGCGGACGAGCCAGCCGTCGACGCTGCACCCGCCTGCGGCCAAACCACCACTTCAGTGAGGGTCGGCACCCGGTCGGGCGGCATGCCGCCGCTCACGCCACTCACGTGGCCGCCTCATGCTTGGCGATCGCATAGCCGCGCGTTGTGTAGTGCTTCCAGCGCTGCCGCGCAGCATCGCGTTCGGCCGCATCGGTCGAGACGATCTCGATCAGTTTCTCAAAGCTCTCGAAGCCGACCGGAGGGTCAATTCCCAGGTTGATCAGCACCTCATGGCGCGCGACCTGGCTGGGCGTTTCGACCAACCAGACCTGCGTGTCGATTGCGGGCTTACCAGCCACCGCACCGGCCAACAGCTTGGAGTGCGGGATGAACTCGAGGTCGTCGAAAGTCCAGAGCGCACGGTCGAAGTGCGCGAGCACCGGTGGCGGACCGGCAAGCACCACCGCAATGCCCGCGCGCGTGGCTTTACGCACCAACCGGCAGGTGTAGTCGGTGCGGTCGGACACGTTGAAATGAAAGCTGACTTCGGTCATCGATGGGTTCAGATCGCTCGGCCTGCCGGAGATCGGGCTCGCCGAGGCAATGCACGCGCGCGCGACGTTCAGTCCGCGTGGCCCAGCACGAAGTGCGTGAGAAGCGGCACCGGGCGGCCGGTCGCGCCCTTGGCGGCGCCCGACTTCCAGGCGGTGCCAGCGATGTCGAGGTGAGCCCACGGGTACTTGGACGTGAAGCGCTTCAAAAACATCGCGGCAGTGATCGCCCCGCCCGCGCGGCCGGCGATGTTGGCCATGTCGGCGAAGTTGCTCTTCAAGCCGGCGTCGTATTCATCGTCGAGCGGCATGCGCCAGCATGGGTCGATGCCTTTTTCGCTCGCGGCGAGCATTTGCGCCGCCACCTGATCGTCAGCCGTGAACAGCCCCGAGTTGTGATGACCGAGGGCGATCACGCAGGCGCCCGTGAGAGTGGCGATATCGACCACCACCGCGGGCTTGAAGCGCTCGGCGTAGGTCAGGGCATCGCACAAGATCAGGCGGCCCTCGGCGTCGGTGTTGAGAATTTCGATGGTCTGGCCCGACATGCTGGTGACCACGTCGCCCGGCTTCACTGCGTTGCCGGCGGGCATGTTCTCGCACGACGGAATGATGCAAACGAGGTTGAGCTTCGGCTTCAATTCAGCCACCGCGCGCAACGTGCCGAGCACGCTTGCGGCACCACCCATGTCGTACTTCATCTCGTCCATTTCGGCGCCGGCTTTCAGCGAGATGCCGCCGGTGTCGAAGGTAATGCCCTTGCCCACCAGCACCACCGGTGCCTGCGACTTTGCCGCGCCTTCGTAGCGCGCCACGATGAAGCGCAGTGGCTCGGTCGAAGCCTGCGCGACTGACAGAAAAGATCCCATGCCCAGCTTCTCGCACGCCTTGCGGTCGAGCACCTCGACCTTGAGGCCGTACTCTTTACCCAGCTTCTTGGCCACGTCTGCCAGATGGGATGGTGTGCAGTGGTTGCCAGGCCGATTGGCCCACTCGCGTGCCAGCGTGACACCCGCACCAATGGCAGCGCCGCGCGCAAGGCCGAGCTGCACTGCCTTGGCGTCAGTCTTGGCGCAGAGCAGGCTGAGCTTTTCGAGCCTGGATGCCGGCGGCGCGCTCGGCTTGGTGTGGCGATAGAGGTAGGTGCTGTCGCAGGCCGCGAGCACAACTGCCTCGGCATGGGCGTCGGTCAACGCCACAGCACCGCCGACGGCAACCGCCACGTGTTTGGCGCCGCTCGACTTGACCGAATCGATACCGCTTGCCACCGCAGCCTTCACTGCTTTCGCCCCCCAACCGCTTGCGACCGTGAACACCACGCGTGCGGCACGAATGCCGGCCGGCCGGTGCAAGCAAACGCACTTGCCCGACTTGAGCACCAGGTCGCCTTCCGCAACGACATCGTTCAGCACTGCTGCAAGTGGCGCATCGAGAGACGGGTCGACGGCATCGGCGGTAATGACCACGACAAGCGCGTCACAGCTCAGCGAAGCGAGCTTGTCGAGTGACGAAATCTGATGACGAAAGTCCATAATCGGCGGTCCATTCAACAAGCGAACGATGTTATTCGATTCCACCTTGCGCCGAGAGCTGGCGCGCAACTTCGGGGCCACGCTCGTCGTCATCCTGACCATTGTGTTGACGATGATGTTGATCCGAACGCTTGGCCAGGCCGCCGGCGGGCAGGTGGCGCCGCAAGACGTCGTCTTGTTGCTCGGCTACGTCGCGCTCGGCCACTTGCCGACCATGCTTGCGCTGTCGCTGTTCATAGCGGTCGTGGCCACGCTCTCGCGCATGTACCGCGACAGCGAGATGACGATCTGGTTTGCCAGCGGCGTCGGCCTGACGCGCTTTGTGAAGCCCGTGCTGCATGTTTGCTGGCCGGTGCTGCTGGTGATCGGGCTGCTGGCGCTTTTCGTTTGGCCTTGGCAAAACGAGCGCGGGGTCGAATTGAAAGAACGCTTCGAGCGCCGCTCTGATCTTTCGCGTGTGGCGCCGGGTCAGTTTCAGACCTCGAACGATGGGCAACGTGTGTTTTTTATCGAGCGCGACGCAACCGATGCCGCCATCGGCCGCAACGTCTTCATCCTCAGCTCGCTTGCCAACTCCGAGTCGGTCACGTCGGCGCGCAGCGGCCGCATCGCCTGGACAGGCGATGACCGCTATCTGCAGCTCGCGCGCGGCCAGCAAAACGAGGAGAACCTCAAAACCGGCGACAAGACCCTTGCCCGCTTTGAAGCCTACAGCGCGCGCGCCGGCGAGCGCATGATTTCGGGCCTCGACAATCTGCCGCCCAAGGCCCGCCAGAGCCTCGAGCTGCTGTTCGAGCCGACGCCGCGTAATCAGGGTGAGCTGGTCTGGCGGTTGGGCCTGCTGCTGGGTGCCGCCAACATGGTGCTGCTCGGCATCGGCCTGTCGGCCACCAACCCGCGGCGCGCGAGCAACTGGAATCTGCTCTTCGCGCTGCTCGGCTTCGCGACTTACTACAACGTGATCAACCTCTCGCAAGCCTGGGTTGCCGGCGGCAAGTTGAGCATGGGCAACGCGCTTGTCAGCGCACACGGCGGGGCGTTCGTGATCGCACTGGCACTACTCTGGTGGCGTGAGAACGGCAACCGCCGCGGCCTCTGGCGCGCCCGCCTCGCCGCGCGCGCAGGCGCGGCCACATGAAGACCATTCGGCGGCTGTTCTACGTCGACATCGTGACCGCGGTCGCCTTCGTGGCGCTCGCCTTCTTGTCGCTCTCGTTTTTCATCGACTTCATCGATCAGCTCGGCGACGTCGGCCAAAACGGCTACACGATGCTGCAGGCCACGCTCTACTCACTGCTGCTGCTGCCGGGGCATTTCTACGAGATCGCGCCGATCGCGGTGCTGATCGGCACGATCTATGTGCTTGCGCGCATGGCGCAGTCGTCCGAGTACACCATCTTGCGCACCGGTGGCCTTGGGCCCTCGCGTGCACTCTCGTTGCTCGCATCGCTCGGGCTGGTCTTCGGCGTGCTCACCTTCGTCGTCGGCGACTACCTCGCGCCACTGTGTGAACGCCAAGCTGGCCAACTGCAGGCGATGGCCAAAGGCGGACTCAAGCTCGGCCGCACCGGCGCGTGGCTGAAAGATCATTTCTCGACACCCGAGGGCGAACGCAGCTACTCGATCAACGTCGGCTCGGCCGGCCCGAAAAGCATGTTGCACGACATCCGCATTTTCGAATTCGACGCCGACAACCGGCTGCTGCGGCGCATCGGCGCGGCCAGCGCGCAGGTCGAAGCCGACCAGACCTGGCGGCTCGACGACGTGACCGTCACAAACTGGCCGGGTGCTCGCGATGCCAGCGCAACCGCCGCCGTTCCCGAAGAAAAGCTGGCTTCGCTGGTCTGGCGCAGTCGACTCTCTGCCGGGGTGGTCGCGGCTACAGTCTCGTCGGTCAGTTCGATGTCGACCATCGATCTGGCGCGCTACATCGTGCACCTTTCCGACAACGAGCAAGGCACGCAGAGCTACAAGATCCAGTTCTGGAAACGCGCGCTCTACCCGTTCGCCTGCCTGGTGATGGTCGGCCTCGCGCTGCCGTTCGCTTACATGCATGCGCGGGCCGGCGGCGTGAGCTTGAAGGTCTTCGGCGGCATCATGCTGGGCATCAGCTTCGTGCTGCTCAACAACGTCTCCGGTCACCTCGGCTTGCTGCGCGACTGGACGCCCTGGGTGGTTGCCGCCGCACCCAGCGCGCTCTACCTGATGCTTTCGCTGGCGGCGTTCAGCTGGCTGGTGCGCTACCGATGACACGCGGAATCCTTTTGTTTGCCCACGGCGCACGCGACCCGCGCTGGGCCGAGCCCTTCGAAGCGGTGGCCGCGCGAGTTCGCGCGAGTGACACCACGCTTCGGGTCCAACTCGCGTTTCTCGAGTTCATGTCACCGGCGCTGCGCGAAGCGGGCGACGCGCTTGCCGCCGCAGGCTGCGAACGGGTCGATGTGGTGCCGCTGTTTCTCGGCGCGGGCGGCCATGTGCGTAAGGATTTGCCCGCCTTGCTCGATGCCTTGCGCGCTGCGCACCCGCCGGTCGAGTGGCGGCTGCAGCGCGCAATCGGCGAGGTCGAAAGCGTGATCGACGCCATGGCCCGCGCCGCCTCGGCCCTTGCGAGCGACCCCACCGCATGAACCTGCACCAGTTCCGATTCGTGCAAGAGGCCGCGCGCCGCGACCTCAACCTGACCGAGACCGCTAAAGCCCTTTTCACCTCACAGCCGGGTGTCTCGAAGGCGATCCTCGAACTCGAGGCCGAGCTGGGTGTCGACATCTTCGCGCGTCACGGCAAGCGCCTGCGCCGCATCACCGAGCCGGGCCGCGAAGTGCTTAAAGCCATCGAAGTCATCATGCGAGAGATCGGCAACCTGAAGCGCATCGGCGAAGAGTTCTCGATGCAGGACGCCGGTACGTTGTCGATCGCCACCACCCACAGCCAGGCACGCTACTTTTTGCCCGAGCCGGTAGCCTTGCTGCGCAAGCGCTTCCCCAAGGTCAACATCAGCCTGCACCAGGGCTCGCCCGAACAGGTGGCGCGCATGGTCCGCGAAGAGGTCGCCGACATCGGCCTGGCAACCGAAGCGCTGGCCGAGGCTGGCGACCTCATCACCCTGCCCTGCTACGAATGGCAGCACGCAGTGGTCATGCCGGCGGGCCACGCGTTGGCGCAGATTGAGCGCCTCTCGCTCGAAGACCTGGCCGCGTGGCCTCTGGTCTCGTATCACCCATCGTTCAGCGGCCGCACGCGCGTCGACCAAGCGTTTGCGCAGCGTCACCTCAAGCCCGACATCGTGCTCGAGGCGATCGATGCCGATGTAATCAAGACCTATGTACGCATCGGGCTGGGCGTAGGCATCGTGGCCGAAGCCGCGGTGCGCGGCGAGCCGGCCGGCGGCGATTTGGTCGCGCGACCGGTCGGTCACCTTTTCGGCACCAACGTGACACGCATCGCCTTCAAGCGCGGCGCCTATCTGCGCAATTTTGTCTATGCCTTCGCCGAGATGCTTTCCGACCGCTTGAGCCGCAAGCTGATCGAAAGCGCGATCACCAGCCCTGCGGGCCGGGCCCGCGACGACGATCAACTCTGATTGCCTCTTCTCATCGAAAGCCTTGAGTCATGAGCCGCTTTCCGACACCTGCTCTCGCCAGCCGCTTGCCACAGGTCGGCACCACGATCTTCACGGTGATGTCGGCACTGGCCACCGAGCACGGTGCCGTCAATCTTGGCCAGGGCTTCCCGGATTTCGACTGCGACCCGCGGCTGGTCGACGCGGTCAACGCAGCCATGCGTGCCGGCCTCAATCAATATCCGCCAATGGCCGGCGTGCTCGCGCTGCGCGGCGCCATCGCGGCCAAGATGGTCGCAATGTACGGACGCAGCTACGACCCGGCCAGCGAGATCACAGTGACAGCCGGCGCCACTCAAGCCGTCATCACCGCGATTCTCGCGATCGTGCACTCGGGCGACGAAGTCATCGTGCTCGACCCGTGCTACGACAGCTACGCCCCCAACATCGCACTGGCCGGCGGCACCGCAGTGCATGTGCCTTTGAAGCCCGGCAGCTTCGAGCCAGACTTCGCACAGATCGCAGCGGCCCTCACCCCGCGCACTCGCGCGATCGTGATCAACACGCCGCACAACCCGACCGCCACCGTCTGGTCTGCTGACCAGATGCTCGAGCTCGAGGCGCTGTTGCGCGGCACCGAGATCGTGGTCATCGCCGACGAGGTTTACGAGCACATGGTTTTCGATGGCGCCGCGCATCAGAGCGTCGCGCGCTTTCCCGAACTCGCGCAGCGCAGCTTCATCATCTCGAGCTTCGGCAAGACCTACCACGTGACCGGCTGGAAGGTCGGCTACGTGGCCGCCCCGGCGCAGCTCACAGCCGAGTTTCGCAAGGTGCACCAGTTCAACGTGTTCACGGTCAACACGCCGATGCAGCATGCATTCGCCAATGTGCTGACTGAACCGTCGCATCACCTCGCGTTGCCGGCCTTCTACCAACGCAAGCGCGATCTGTTTCGGGCCGGGCTCGCAACGACCCGCTTGCGCCCGCTCCAGAGCCGCGGCAGCTACTTTCAATGTGTCGACTATTCGGCGGTAAGCGACCTTGCCGAGGCCGATTTCTGCCGCTGGCTGACGACCGAGATCGGTGTGGCTGCGATTCCCCTGTCGGCGTTCTATGCGAGCGGCTTCGAGCAGCGCATCGCGCGCTTTTGTTTTGCCAAGAAGGACGAGACTTTGCAGCTCGCGCTCGAGCGTCTCGCGAAGGTCTAGCGCCCGGGCAGACTGAAGCGTCAGCCGCCAACGCCGGGCTTGGGCGAAACGGGCTCGTCGAGGTCGAAGTCGAGGAAGCTCGAGTCGCCGACAAAACCCTGGCCGGGCGCGCGACGCAGCGCCGACGGCACGGTCTCGACATCTTGCGTGGTGGCCGGGCCGGAGGTCACATCGAGGTCGAGTGGCGTCGTCATCAAGTCGCTTTTATGAAACTCGCCCGATTGCGTGTTGGCGCTGAGCCGCGCAATAGGCTCCTCGCCCGGGTCATCGATCGGAAGCAACAGGTCGACCTGGGTGTTCGGTAGCGCGCCCGCATGTTCGGCCAGATCGCGTGCGATCGAATACAAGAACAGCAACTCGCGATAGGCCGGCAGATCGAAGGTGTCGTCGGTCTTGTTGCGGCGGAACAGTGAAGCGTCCAGCGTTTCCATGACGCGGGTCGGTGAGGCCGACCACAACGCCTGCAGGCGCTCGATCGTCTCGGGATAGTCGAGCAGCGATCGGCCTTGTTGCAGGTCGGCAGCCCAATCGGGTGCATACGAATTGAAGCGACGATTGAAGCGCTCGCGAATGCGGCGGTAGGCATCTTCGTCGCCGAGCCGGCGGTAGATTTCGAGCAGCTTCAAATACGGCAAGGGGCTGATGCCGCCGTCACTGCGCACATGGCTCATCAAGAGCTCGATCGCGGCGTCGTCCTGGCCGAGTACGACAAAGAACTCAGCTTGTTGCTCGAGGTCGATCAGCTCCTCGACAGACAGCTCGCGCGGCGGCTCGTTCGGCATCGGCGGCGTAACCGTCACCGGCGCGTTGGTGACGAAGGGTGCCGGCGCGGTCGGGGCGACGGTAACCAAACCATCGTCGTCCTCGCCCAAGGTCGGCATCTCGAATGCATCGGCCGCGGTTACCGGCGAGCCGAACGGCGCGGGCGCTGACGCGAGTGATTCGCCGGCGGCGTTTGCCGAGCGCGGCACGGAGCGCGCCACTGGCGCTGTCGCAGGGCCGGCCCACCACTGAGACGACTGCCGCCCGCGCGACTGCCGCCACCAAAGGCCGGCCACCGCCAGCGCAAGCAACGCCGAAAGCCAGGCCAGTGCGTAAACCAAGGGATTGGCGTAACGCTCCGCCTCGGCAGTCTGAAGCCGGTTTTGCAATTTCACCAACGCCGCCTGGGTAGCCTGTGACTCGACCCGTAATTTGTTGATGCTTTCTTCGAGCAGCTGGAAGCGTTGACGCTCGAGCGCCAACAGGCTTCCGCCAACCTCGGGCGCAGACGCGGACGACGCCGCGGCGGTCGGCGTAGGCGTCGGTACTGCGGTCATCGCGGAAGAGGCAGCCGACGCCGGCGTCCCGACAGCGAGTGGTGCGGTGCGCTCGAGTTGCAAGCGCGGCCCGCCAACAGCTCGCGCGACGACCGGCGCACGCTCGGTGGCTGGCGAACGCCTCGGCTTGGCAGCTCGGGGGGGCAGCGGAGGGGCAACTCGGGTTGCCTCGCCGCCCGACCCCACATTGACCGGTGAGCGAACGCGATTCGCCGTAGCGCGGGGTGGGCGGCGGCCTGCGGTCGCTGTCGGCCGCTCGCCCTCGACCATCGTGACCACTGGCGCCACTTGCGAGTCGACGCGTTGTGCGGGCAATGTTTCACCCGATAGCATTTGCGCCGAGTTGATCAGGGGCGGGTCGACGAAAGCGACGAATTTGCGCGTGACTTTGGCGGTGCAACCTACCGTGACGCTCACCGTCACAACGGGCTCGTCGATCGGCGTAAGGGTCGTGACGCGAACGCTGCGGTCGCTTGAATTCGCCGGCCCTTCGAGCGTAACGCGGACCTGCGACGGCAGCAGCCGGTTCTCGCCAGACTGAACTTCGGCGCCCACACATTCGCGGGCCAGTGACTCATCGACATCGAGCCGAAGGGCGGCGGCAAAGTTGAG
>JAYUWC010000260.1:0-12810 GCA_043753755.1 Rhizobacter sp. | reverse complement strand
GGACTTCGACGTGCCGCTCGGCGTGACCGGCGACACCTACGACCGCTACCTGGTGCGCATTGAAGAGATGCGTCAGTCGAACCGGATCATCAAGCAGTGCGTCGACTGGTTGCGCGTCAACCCCGGCCCGGTGATCACCGACAACCACAAGGTCGCGCCGCCGTCGCGGCTCGACATGAAGTCGGGCATGGAAGACCTGATTCACCACTTCAAGCTGTTCACCGAGGGCTTCCACGTGCCCGAGGGCGAGGCCTACGCCGCGGTCGAGCATCCGAAGGGTGAGTTCGGCATCTACATCGTCAGCGATGGCGCCAACAAACCGTATCGCTTGAAGATTCGCCCGCCGGGCTTCGCGCACCTGGCCTCGCTCGACGAACTATCTCGTGGTCACATGATTGCCGACGCGGTGGCGCTGATCGGCACGATGGACATCGTTTTTGGGGAGATCGACCGGTGATCAGCGACCCGACCCGTGCCCGCTTCGACCAGGAAGTCGCCAAGTACCCGGCCGATCAAAAGCAATCGGCGGTGATGGCTTGCCTCGCGATCGTTCAGCAGGAAGACGGGTTCGTGTCAGCCGAGAGCGAGAAGCTCGTGGCCGACTACCTCGGCATGCCGCCGATTGCGGTGCACGAGGTCACCACGTTCTACAACATGTACAACCAGCGGCCGGTCGGCCGCTTCAAGTTCAATGTCTGCACCAATCTGCCCTGCCAGTTGCGTGATGGGCAACTGGCCCTCGAGCACCTGTGCCACCGGTTGGGCGTCGAAGAGGGCGGCACCACCGCCGATGGCTTGTTCACCGTGCAAAAGAGCGAGTGCCTCGGTGCCTGTGCCGACGCACCGGTGATGCTGGTCAACGACCGGCAGATGGTGAGCTTCATGACCAACCCGCGGCTCGACGAGCTGATCAACACGTTGAAGGCAGCCCAATGATGCAGCCGATTCTTGACCTCTCGAAGTTCCAAGCCTCGGGCAGCGAAACCTGCTTCCACGACCGCCACATCGGCGCGCAAATTTACGACGGCCTCGACGGCGAGAACTGGCACCTGAAAGACTACGAAGCCCGTGGCGGCTACCAGGCGCTACGCAAGATCCTGGAGCTTGGCGGCACGCCCGAGGCGCCGCGGGGCATGACGGCCGATCAGGTCATCGCCGAGGTCAAGGCGTCGGGCTTGCGTGGCCGCGGCGGTGCTGGCTTCCCGACCGGCTTGAAGTGGAGCTTCATGCCGCGGCAATTCCCCGGCGCGAAGTACCTCGTCTGCAACTCCGACGAGGGCGAGCCGGGCACCTGCAAAGACCGCGACATCTTGACGTTCAACCCCCCCCTCGTCATCGAAGGCATGGCGATCGCAGCCTTCGCAATGGGCATCAAGGTCGGCTACAACTACATCCACGGCGAGATTTTTGAAGTCTACGACCGGTTCGAAGCGGCCCTCGAAGAGGCCCGCGCCGCCGGCTATCTCGGTGACAACTTGCTCGGCTCGGCGTTCAGTTTTCAACTGCACGCCGCGCACGGTTTCGGCGCCTACATTTGCGGCGAAGAAACCGCGCTGCTCGAATCACTCGAAGGCAAGAAGGGCCAGCCGCGCTTCAAGCCGCCGTTCCCGGCCAGCTACGGCCTCTACGGCAAACCAACGACGATCAACAACACCGAGACTTTCGCCGCGGTGCCCTGGATCATCCGCAATGGCGGCGCGCCTTACCTTGCAATCGGCAAGCCCAACAACGGCGGCACGAAGATTTTCTCGGTCGTCGGCGATGTGCAGAAGCCCGGTAACTTCGAGGTGCCACTTGGCACGCCGTTCAGCAAGCTTCTCGAACTCGCGGGTGGCGTGCGCCCGGGCCGCACGTTGAAGGCGGTGATCCCCGGTGGCTCGTCGGCGCCGGTGCTGCCAGCGGCGATCATGAACGAGCTGACGATGGACTACGACGCAATTGCCAAGGCCGGCTCGATGCTGGGGTCCGGTGCCGTGATCGTGATGGATGACTCTCGCTGCATGGTCAAGAGCCTGCTGCGCCTGTCGTACTTTTACATGCACGAGAGTTGCGGCCAGTGCACGCCTTGCCGCGAAGGCACGGGCTGGCTCTGGCGCATGGTCGACCGCATCGCGAAAGGCGAGGGCCGCATGGAAGACATCGATCTGCTCAACTCGGTCGCCGACAACATCCAGGGCCGCACGATTTGCGCGCTGGGCGACGCCGCAGCGATGCCGGTGCGCGCGATGATCAAACACTTCAGAGACGAGTTCGTGCATTTGATCGAGCACAAGACACCTAAGGTCGCTGCAAGTGCGGCGCCAGCTCACGCCATTGCGGCGTAAGAGAAACAGCGGCACAAGACGATGATCGAAATCGAACTCGACGGCAAGAAGGTGGAGGTGCTCGAGGGCAGCATGATCATGCATGCCGCCGACAATGCGGGCACCTATATCCCGCACTTCTGCTACCACAAGAAACTAAGCATCGCGGCCAATTGCCGCATGTGCCTGGTCGATGTCGAAAAGGCGCCCAAGCCGATGCCGGCCTGCGCTACACCGGTGACGCAGGGCATGATCGTGCGCACCAAGAGCGCCAAAGCACTCCAGGCTCAGAAGGGCGTGATGGAGTTTCTGCTCATCAACCACCCGCTCGACTGCCCGATCTGCGACCAGGGCGGCGAGTGCCAGCTGCAAGATTTGGCGGTCGGCTATGGCGCCTCGAGCACGCGCTATTCCGAGGAAAAGCGAGTCGTCTTCCACAAGAACGTCGGCCCGCTGATCTCGATGGAGGAGATGAGTCGCTGCATCCACTGCACCCGCTGCGTGCGCTTCGGCCAGGAGGTGGCCGGCGTGATGGAGCTGGGCATGATCCACCGCGGTGAGCACTCCGAAATCACGACGGTCGCCGGCGACACGATCGACTCCGAACTCTCCGGCAACATGATCGACGTTTGCCCGGTCGGCGCGCTGACCAGCAAACCCTTTCGCTACAGCGCCCGCACTTGGGAACTCTCGCGCCGCAAGAGCGTGAGCCCGCACGACAGCACAGGCTCGAACCTGATCGTGCAGGTCAAGAACAACTTGGTGATGCGCGTCGTTCCGCTCGAGAACGAGGCCGTCAACGAATGCTGGATTGCCGATCGCGACCGCTTCTCGTATGAATCCTTGAATAGCACCGAGCGGCTCACTGCTCCGATGATCAAGCAGGGCGGGGCGTGGAATTCGGTCGACTGGCAGACAGCGCTTGACTACGTCAGCCGCGGGTTGACCCAGATCGGTGTCGACCACGGCGCAAAGAGCATTGGTGCGATCGGCTCGGCGCACAGCACGGTCGAGGAGTTGCACCTGCTCGCGAAGCTGATGCGCGGCCTGGGCAGTGAGAACATCGACCACCGCACCCGCCATGCCGACTTTGCCAATGTGGGCGGCGGCGTGCGCTGGCTGGGCACTTCGATCGCATCGCTCTCCAGCTTGCAGCGGGTGCTGGTCGTCGGCTCGTTTCTGCGCAAAGACCACCCGCTGTTCGCGCAGCGTATTCGTCAGGCGGCGCGCAAAGGCGCAAAAGTGCACAGCGTCAATGCGTCCCACGACGATTGGCTGATGCCGCTCGCCTCAACGGTCAGCGTGGCGCCGAGCCAGTGGTTGAAAGCGCTGGCCGACATCGCGACAGCGATCGGCTCCACCAACGGGTCCCAGCCGCCGATCGCTGGCGAGGCGACCCATGCCGCGAAGGCGATCGCCGCTTCACTTGCCGGTGGTGAGCGCAAAGCCATCCTGCTTGGCAACACCGCCGCGCAACATCCGCAAGCGTCGGCCTTGCTGGCGCTCGCCAATTGGATCGCCGCGCAAACTGGTGCCAGCGTCGGCTACCTGACCGAAGCCGCGAACACAGTCGGCGCGCAACTGGTCGGCGCGCTGCCGGGTGCCGGCGGGTTGAACGCCGGCCAGATGCTCGGTGGTCCCACGCTCAAGGCGTGCGTGCTGCTCAATGTCGAGCCGACACTCGACTCTGCCAATGCTGCGGCGGCCAACTCGGCAATGCAGGCCGCCGAGATGGTCGTGGTGATGACACCGTTCAAGAACGTCGTACACGATGTGGCCGACGTGCTGCTGCCTATCGCGCCGTTCACCGAAACCTCCGGCAGCTTCGTCAACGCCGAAGGCTGCTTGCAGAGTTTTCACGGCGTTGTCAAACCGCTGGCCGAGACCCGACCCGCCTGGAAGGTGCTGCGCGTGCTCGGCAACATGCTCGCACTGAAAGGCTTCGACTTCGAGACGTCAGAAGAAGTGCGTGCCGAAGCCTTGGGCGACCCTGCGACGATCGCTTCTCGCCTCGGCAATGCCGCGGCATCAGGCGCCGCATTCGACCCGGTGGGCCTTCAATCGGCGCTGGAGCGCATCGCCGATGTGCCGATCTACGCGACCGACTCGCTGGTTCGCCGCGCGAGCTCGTTACAGCTGACTGCCGATGCGCGCGCGCCGGTGGCGAGCTTGCCCGCGGCACTCTGGTCGCAGCTCGAGCTCAAGGAAGGCGACAAGGTGCGCGTGTCGCAAGGCGCGGCGCATGCGACCTTGCCGGCGCGGCTCGATGCGACCTTGGCCGACAACACGGTGCGTGTGCCTGTGGGCCATTCCGACACCGCCGCGCTCGGGGCGATGTTCGGCGCCATTGCAGTCGAGAAGGTCTGACGATGATCGACGCCATCACGACCTTCGGTACCGCGCTGCTCGGCCCGGTCTGGCCAGTGGTCTGGGCCATCGTCAAGATCGTGGCGCTGATACTGCCGCTGATGATCAGCGTGGCCTATCTGACGCTCTGGGAACGCAAGGCGATCGGCTGGAGTCAGATTCGCCCCGGCCCCAATCGAGTCGGGCCCCTGGGGCTGCTGCAACCGATTGCCGATGCGGTCAAGCTGATCTTCAAAGAGATCATCGTGCCGACCGCGGCCAACAAGCCGCTGTTCTTTCTCGGCCCGATCATGACGATCATGCCGGCACTGGCTGCCTGGGTCGTGATCCCGTTCGGCCCTGAAGCCGCGCTGTCGAATTTGAACGCCGGCCTGTTGCTGCTGATGGCGATCACCTCGGTCGAGGTCTACGGCGTGATTATCGCGGGCTGGGCGTCCAACTCGAAGTACGCTTTTCTCGGCGCTTTGCGAGCCTCGGCGCAAATGGTCAGCTACGAGATCGCGATCGGCTTCTGTCTGGTCGTGGTGTTGATGGTGAGCGGCAGCCTCAACATGACCGAGATCGTGATGGGGCAGGGCAAAGGTTTCGCGGCGTCGCACGGGCTCACCGTTTTTTCGTGGAATTGGTTGCCGCTGCTGCCGATCTTCGTCGTCTATTTCATCTCGGGTCTCGCAGAGACCAACCGCCACCCGTTCGACGTGGTCGAGGGCGAGTCAGAGATCGTGGCGGGCCACATGGTCGAGTACTCGGGCATGGCGTTCGCGATGTTTTTTTTGGCCGAGTACGCCAACATGATCCTGATCTCGGTGATCTCGGTCGTCATGTTCCTCGGCGGCTGGTATGCGCCGATCTCCTTCTCGCTCTTCGGCTTGACCACGCCTGAATGGATCGTCAAGAGTGCATGGTTCTGGAACTGGTTCTGGCTCTTCGCTAAAACCTTTTGCGTCGTTACCGTTTTTCTCTGGGTTCGGGCGAGTTTCCCGCGCTTTCGCTACGACCAGATCATGCGTCTCGGCTGGAAGATCTTCATCCCGGTCACGCTGGTCTGGCTGGTGGTGGTGGGGCTCTGGATCCAGTCCCCCTGGAACATCTGGACATAAGGGGCGCTCATGGCAGCCGCAACCGCATCCTCTCCCGTCAAGAACTTCTTCTCGAGCTTTCTGCTCACTGAACTTTTCAAAGGCATGGCCCTGACGGGCCGGCACTTTTGGTCGCGCAAGATTACGGTGCAGTTTCCCGAAGAGAGGACGCCGATGTCGCCGCGCTTTCGCGGCTTGCACGCGCTGCGCCGCTACGAAAACGGCGAAGAGCGCTGCATCGCCTGCAAGCTCTGCGAGGCCGTGTGCCCGGCACTGGCGATCACGATCGAAAGCGAAGTGCGGGACGACGGCTCACGCCGTACCACGCGCTACGACATCGACTTGACGAAATGCATCTTCTGCGGTTTTTGCGAAGAAAGCTGCCCGGTCGATTCGATCGTCGAGACCCACATCTTCGAGTACCACGGGGAAAAGCGCGGTGATCTCTATTTCACCAAAGACATGCTGCTGGCTGTCGGTGATCGCTACGAGCCCGAGATTGCGAAAGCCAAGGAGGCGGACGCCAAATACCGCTGAGCAGTCTGCCGCTCGCTGCATTGACCCAGGGGCGGGGAGCCCCGCGCAACAAAAACATGAACATCGATACCGCGCTTTTCTACGTCTTCTCTGCCGTGCTGCTCTTTGCTTCGTTTCGCGTCATCACGGCGCGCAGCCCGGTGTATGCAGCGCTCTACCTCGTACTCGCGTTTTTCAACGCGGCCTGCGTCTGGATGCTGCTGCGTGCCGAGTTTCTGGCGATCGTGCTGGTGCTGGTCTACGTCGGCGCGGTGATGGTCTTGTTCCTGTTCGTGGTGATGATGCTCGACGTCGGCTCCGAGGCATTGCGCGAGGGTTTCTGGAAGCACTTTCCGGTGGCGGCACTCGTCGGCGTGGTGATCGCGCTCGAGATGGCTGCCGTGTTGCTCCCCGGCTTTCGCCTGACCGACACGCCAATTGTTGAGTCCGCGGCAATGAAGGCAGGCAACACCAAGCTGCTCGGCATCGAGGTCTACACGCATTACCTGTATCCGCTGCAGATCGCGGCGGTGCTGCTGCTTGTGGCAATCATCGCGGCCATCGCGCTCACGCTGCGGCGACGCAAAGACTCGAAATACCAGGATCCATCCAAGCAGGTGCGCGTGCGCGCGGCCGACCGTGTGCGGGTGGTCAAGATGAAGCCCGAGGTCGAAACCCCCGCGCCGGCGCCCGACCCAGTGCCAGCGACTCTCTCGGCCCCCGGCGCAGCAATCGCGCCGACCCCTGTGGAGAAGAAGGCATGAGCTTCGCCACCGTTACCCTGGGCCACTACCTTTCGCTGGGCGCAATTCTGTTCGCGCTTTCGGTGATCGGCATCTTTCTCAACCGCAAGAACCTGATCGTCTTGTTGATGGCGATCGAGCTGATGCTGCTCGCGGTCAATCTCAATTTCGTCGCCTTCTCGCGCTACCTCGACCCCGGGGTTTCGAACCCGATGGCGGGCCAGGTGTTCGTCTTCTTCATCCTCACCGTCGCGGCGGCGGAGTCGGCGATCGGCCTGGCGATTCTGGTCGTGCTGTTTCGCAATCGCGCCACGATCAACGTCGACGAACTCGACGCGCTTAAAGGTTGAGTCGCCACCGATGTCTTCTCCACAACTTTCACAAAACTTGCTGCTCGTCGTCCCGCTGGCCCCGTTGCTGGGTGCTGTCGCGGCGGGCTTGTTCGGCAAAGCCATCGGCCGCAAAGGCGCGCACTGGGTCACCTGCATCGGGGTCGCGATCTCACTCGCCATCTCAGTCCAGACGCTGCTCGCCGTAATCGACGGCGCCCGTTTCAACGCCACGATCTACGAGTGGATGAACCTCGGCGGCCTGAAGATGGAGATCGGCTTCCTCGTCGACGGCCTGACGGCGATGATGATGTGCGTCGTCACCTTCGTGTCGTTGATGGTGCACATCTACACCATCGGCTACATGGCCGACGACCCGGGCTACCAGCGTTTCTTCAGCTACATCTCGTTGTTCACCTTCTCGATGTTGATGCTCGTGATGAGCAACAACTTCCTGCAGCTGTTCTTCGGCTGGGAGGCGGTCGGCCTGGTGTCGTATTTGCTGATCGGTTTCTGGTTCACCAAACCGACCGCAATCTTCGCCAACATGAAGGCGTTTCTAGTCAACCGGGTCGGCGACTTCGGCTTCATTCTGGGCATCGGACTGGTTGTGGCGTATGGCAACACGCTGAGCTACGGCGAAGCGTTTGCCAAAGGCCCGGAGCTGGCGAAGGTGATCTTTCCCGGCACGGAGTGGATGCTGATCACGGTCACCTGTATCTGCCTCTTCATCGGTGCGATGGGCAAAAGCGCGCAGTTTCCGCTGCACGTGTGGTTGCCCGACTCGATGGAGGGCCCGACGCCGATCTCGGCCCTCATTCACGCAGCGACCATGGTGACCGCTGGCATCTTCATGGTGGCGCGCATGTCGCCGCTGTTCGAGCTTTCGGACACCGCACTCAGCTTCGTGATGACGATAGGTGCCATCACAGCGCTCTTCATGGGCTTTCTCGGCGTGATCCAAAACGACATCAAGCGTGTGGTCGCGTACTCGACGCTATCGCAGCTCGGCTACATGACGGTGGCGCTCGGCGCCTCGGCGTATTCGGTCGCGGTGTTCCACTTGATGACGCACGCATTCTTCAAGGCGCTGCTGTTTCTCGGCGCCGGCTCTGTGATCATCGGCATGCACCACGATCAGGACATCCGCAACATGGGCGGCCTGCGCAAATACATGCCGGTCACCTGGATCACCTCGCTTCTGGGTTCGCTGGCACTGATCGGCACCCCGTTCTTCGCCGGCTTTTATTCGAAGGACAGCATCATCGAGGCGGTGCGCGAGAGTCATCTGTGGGGGTCCGGCTTCGCTTATTTCTCGGTCGCGGCCGGCGTGTTCGTGACGGCGTTCTATTCGTTTCGCATGTACTTCCTGGTGTTTCACGGCAAGGAGAATTTTCGCGACAAGCCGTTCCCCGGCGATCACGACCACAGCGATGCGCACGGCGATGACCACGCAGATCACGGTCATGGTGCCCCCCACGACGCGCATGTTCCGCACGAGTCGCCTGCGGTCGTTTGGGTGCCGCTCGTGGCGCTGGCCATTCCGTCGGTGGTCATCGGTTTCATGACGATCGATCCGATGTTGTTCGGCGACTTTTTCAAAGACGCGATCGTCGTCAACGCCGAAGCCCACCCGGCAATGGAAGAGCTTGCGAAAGCATTTCACGGCGCGGGCGCAATGGGCGTTCATGCATTGACCTCATTGCCGTTCTGGCTCGCACTGGCAGGCGTTGCCACGGCCTACGTGTTCTACATGGTCAAGCCCGCGATTCCGGCGGCGATCAAAGCGCGCTCGGGGTTTATCTACAAGCTGCTTGAGAACAAGTACTACATCGACTCGTTTAACGAGAACGTGATTGCGCGCCTCGCGAGATCAACCGGCAAGGCCCTCTGGAAGGGCGGCGACCAAGGCTTCATCGACGGCTTTTTGATCAACGGTGCTGCGCGTGAAGTGGGTGCGGTCGCCGCCTTCGGCAAGAAGCTGCAAAGCGGCTACCTCTACTTTTACGCGCTGGTGATGATCGTCGGTGTGATCGGGTTGATGACGTGGCAGCTTTGGCCCTTTCTGCTCGGCGGCCCGCCGAAGTAAGCCCGCACGGAGAACAAGAACATGGGTTTGTCGATGGGGTTGTTGAGTTGGGCGATTTGGCTGCCGATTTTGTTCGGCGTGCTGTTGCTCGCGTTCGGCCGCGACTCGAACCTGGCGCTGGTTCGCTGGGCTGCGCTCGCCGGCTCGCTGGCAAGTTTTTTGGTCACTGTGCCTTTGATCGACGGCTTCGACCGCGGCACGGCGGCGATGCAGTTCGTCGAGAAGTTCGACTGGATCGCCCGTTTCAACGTGCACTACCACGTCGGGGTCGATGGCCTTTCGATGTGGTTCGTGCCGCTGACCGCGTTCATCACAGTCATCGTTGTAGTCGCCGCGTGGGAGGTCGTCACCGACCGCGTTAACCAGTACATGGGCGCGTTCCTCATCCTTTCGGGCTTGATGATCGGCGTGTTCGCGGCGCTCGACGGGCTTTTGTTCTACGTGTTCTTCGAAGCCACGTTGATCCCGATGTACTTGATCATCGGCATTTGGGGCGGACCGCGTCGTGTTTATGCGGCGTTCAAGTTTTTTCTCTACACGCTGGCCGGCTCGCTGCTGATGCTGGTGGCGCTGATTTTTCTGTACTACAAATCGGGCGGCAGCTTCGACATACTGGCCTGGCATCAGCTGCCGCTGGCGATGACATCGCAGAGCTACCTTTTCTTCGCGTTCTTCCTCGCGTTTGCAGTCAAGGTGCCGATGTGGCCGGTGCACACCTGGTTGCCCGATGCCCACGTCGAGGCGCCCACGGGCGGCTCGGTGGTGCTGGCGGCGATCATGCTCAAGCTCGGCTGCTACGGCTTTCTGCGTTTCTCGCTTCCCATTGCGCCCGATGCCTCGCACCACTGGGCGGGCTTCATCATCGCGCTCTCGCTGATCGCGGTGGTTTACATCGGCTTGGTGGCGTTGGTGCAGCAAGACATGAAGAAGCTGGTCGCGTATTCGTCGATCGCGCACATGGGCTTCGTGACGTTTGGCTTCTTCATCTTCAACGAACTCGGTATGTCCGGCGGCATCGTGCAGATGATTTCGCACGGCTTCGTTTCGGGTGCAATGTTTCTCTGCATCGGCGTGCTCTACGACCGTGTGCACTCACGCGAGATTGCAGCTTACGGCGGCGTGGCGAACACAATGCCGAAGTTCGCGGCCTTCGCGGTGTTTTTCGCGATGGCCAACTGCGGCTTGCCGGGCACGGCAGGTTTCGTCGGTGAGTGGATGGTGATTCTTGGCGGCGTCAAGGCTAACTTCTGGCTCGGTCTGATCGCTGCGACCGCGTTGATCTCTGGGGCGGCCTACACGCTCTGGATGGTCAAGCGCGTCTACTTCGGCCCGGTCGCCAACGACGACGTGCGTGCGCTGGTCGACATCAACGCCCGCGAGTTCGGCATGCTCGCGCTGCTTGCGGTTGCCGTGCTCTACATGGGCCTCTACCCGAAGCCGTTCACCGACGTGATGCATGTGTCGGTCGACAACCTGCTGAAGCATGTCGCGGTCAGCAAAATCCCTGCGCCGTAAACAAGAGCCCTGAAGAGCCATGAATTCCTTGAACTGGCCCGCCGTCTATCCTGAAATCGCGCTGCTCGTGTGCGCGTTGGTGGTCGCGATGGTCGATCTGTGGGTGGAGCACCCGAAACGCCTGCCGACCTACTTGCTGACTCAGGCGTCGCTCGCGTTGGTCGCGGTGCTTCACTTGATGGCATTCAACGAGGGAAATACCGTCTATGCGATGCAGCGCATGGTGGTCTCCGACCCGATGGGCCATCTGCTCGGTCTGTTCTCGACGATCGCCACGATGGTGGCACTCGTCTACTCGCGTCCCTACGCGGCCGAGCGCGACATGCTCAAAGGCGAGCTGTTTTCGCTGAGCATGTTTTCGCTGCTTGGCATTAGCGTCATGCTGTCGGCCAACAATTTTTTGGTCGTCTACCTCGGCCTCGAGTTGATGTCGCTCAGTCTTTACGCGCTTGTGGCAATGCGCCGCGATCATGCCGATGCCACCGAGGCGGCGATGAAGTACTTCGTGCTTGGGGCCCTTGCCAGCGGCTTCTTGTTGTACGGCCTCTCGATGATGTACGGCGCCACCGGCTCGCTCGACATCTCCGAGGTCTACAAAGCGATCGGCACCGGCCAGTTGAATCAGGGCGTGTTGATTTTGGCGGTGGTGTTCATCGTTGCCGGCCTCGGCTTCAAGCTCGGCGCGGTGCCGTTCCACATGTGGGTGCCCGACGTCTACCAAGGGGCGCCCACGGCGGTCACGCTGCTGATCGGCGGCGCGCCCAAACTTGCCGCTTTTGCCATCACGATTCGCCTCTTGGTCGAGGGCATGCTCGGCCGTGCGGCCGACTGGCAACAGATGCTGATCGTGCTTTCGGTCGGCTCGATGCTGCTGGGCAACGTGGTCGCGATCGCCCAGACCAACCTCAAGCGCATGCTGGCTTACTCGAGCATCGCCCAGATGGGCTTCATGCTGCTGGGCCTTTGCTCGGGCGTGGTCTACAACAACACGCTCTCGGCCGGCAACTCGTATGCGTCGTCGATGTTCTACATCGTGACCTACGTGCTGACCACGCTGGGCAGCTTCGGCATGATCATGCTGCTGTCGCGCCAGGGTTTCGAAGCAGAAGAGATTAACGACCTGAGGGGCCTCGCGCGCCGCAGCCCGTGGTTTGCGCTCGTGATGACGATCTTCATGCTCTCGCTTGCCGGCTTGCCGCCGACGGTCGGCTTCTACGCCAAGCTCTCGGTGCTGCAGTCGCTGGTCTCGACCAATGTCACCGGCTACGTCTACCTCGCGGTCGTTGCGGTGATCCTGTCGCTGGTCGGGGCCTACTACTACCTGCGGGTCATCAAGGTGATGTACTTCGACGCGCCGGTCGACACACGCCCGATCGAGACCACGGCCGAAGCTCGCGCCGTAATGTCGCTCAACGGTATTGCCGTACTCGCCTTCGGCATCGTGCCGGGCGGGCTGATGACCTTGTGCGTCGAGGCCATCGTTAAAGCGCTGGCGACTTGACCTCGTCGACCTTCCAAGGCGCCGGCGACTTGAGCGCGCCCGCCGACGCGCACCTTCGCGAAGCGACGCTGGCCTCCGAGTCGGTCTACCGCGGCAAGTTTCTCGATGTTCGGCGCGATCGGGTGCGCTTGCCCGACGGCAGCGAATCCGAGCGCGAATACATCGTTCACCCCGGCGCTGTGATGATCGTGCCCCTGCTCGATGACGGCCGCCTTGTGGTCGAGCGCCAATGGCGCTATCCGCTGGCTCGAGCGATGCTCGAATTCCCGGCGGGCAAGCTCGATGCGTGCGAAGCACCGTTTCATTGCGCGGTGCGCGAGTTGATCGAAGAGACGGGCTACCGCGCGGCTGAATGGGCGCGAGCGGGC
>JAYUWC010000259.1:0-12856 GCA_043753755.1 Rhizobacter sp. | reverse complement strand
GAGAGGAGACTCGGCACCATGCTCTTCGAGCGAACCCGCCGCAGCGTCGCGCTGACGCCGGCGGGTCGCGCGTTGGTCGAGCCGGTACGGCAACTGCTGCTGCAAGCGGGCGCACTGCAGACGCGGGCCCGCGATGCCGCGGCCGGTGAGGTGGGCCGGGTGCGCATCGGCTTCGTGTCGACGGTCGGGTTCGGGCCGCTGCCGCTCTGGTTGCGGTCGTTTCGCGCTGAGCAACCGGGCATTGCCGTCGAGCTGATCGAGGCGACCGGCGATGTCCAGGCGAAGGCATTCGAGCGCGGCGAGATCGACGTCGGTTTCGTGCTGCATGCGCCCGGCATCGCGCCGGTGGCGGCGCTGCCGTTGCAGCGCCTCTCGTTGGGCATCGAGCCGATGGTGCTGGCGCTGCCCGAAGCGTCTGCCGGCGCAGCCAAGGGTCGGCTGCGTGTGGCCGAGTTGCTGGCGCAGCCGCTGGTGATCTTTCCGAGGGCGGCGACGCCATCGCTTTTCGATGCAGTGCTTGCCTTCTATCACCGCCACGGCACGACCCCGGTCATTGCACAACAGGCGACGCAAATGCAGACCATCGTCAACCTCGTTTCGGCCGGGCTCGGCATCGCGCTGGTGCCGCAATCGCTGACCCAGCTGCAGCGGCCCGGCGTGACCTACCGGCGATTGCCGGCCGCCTTGGCAGCGCATGCGCCGCGTTGCGAAACCAGCCTGCTGTGGTTGGCAAGCGCACCACCGGCGGTGGCGCGCTTCGTCGCGTTCGTGGGCCATCAGGTGGCGCGGCGGACGGCGGCAAAACCGCTGCGGTATCGTTAGCGGCCACCCTAAGCTTCGTGGGTTTACATGCTTCCTTATCCGCAGTTCAATCCGGTTGCGCTGCAACTCGGCCCACTCGCCATTCACTGGTACGGGCTGACCTATTTAATCGCCTTCGGGCTCTTCGTGTGGTTGGGCGCGCGCCGCGTGCAGCTGGCCCAGTTCGCCTCGCGCGACTGGTCGCGTCGCGACATCGAGGACTTGCTGTTCTACGGCGTGCTCGGTGTCGTCATCGGCGGCCGCATCGGCTACGTGCTCTTCTACAAGCCCGGCCATTACGCTGCGCACCCGCTAGAGGTTTTCATGGTCTGGAAGGGCGGCATGTCGTTCCACGGCGGCATGCTGGGTGTGATTGCAGCGATGGCGCTGTTCGCACGCACCCGCGACCGCGACTTTCTCGATGTCACCGATCTGATCGCGCCCTGCGTGCCGACGGGCCTGGCCTCTGGCCGCATCGGTAACTTCATCAACGGCGAGTTGCCGGGCCGCGTGGCCGACGCTAGCCTGCCCTGGAGCATGGTGTACCCCAACGCCGGCGCCGCGCCGCGCCATCCGTCATCGCTCTATCAATTCTTGCTAGAGGGGCTGTTGTTGTTCGCTGTGCTGTGGGTCTACGCCAAGAAGCCGCGTGGCCTGGGCCAGGTCTCGGCAATGTTTTTGATCGGCTACGGCGCGCTGCGTTTCATTGCCGAATTTTTTCGTGAACCCGATGACTTTCTGGGCCCGCTGGCGCTCGGGTTGAGCATGGGGCAGTGGTTGTCGGCGCCGATGGTGCTGGCCGGCGTGGCGATGTGGTTTTGGGGCCGCGGCCGCCAACCACGTTGAACTCTGCGCCCCAAACTTCATCACCATGCGCCAGATATTTTTAGACACCGAAACCACCGGCCTGAGCTGTGAAGCCGGCGACCGAATCATTGAAATCGGTTGCGTCGAGATGGTCGACCGCCGCCTTTCGGGCCGCAACCTGCACTTCTATCTGAACCCGCAGCGGCCGAGCCACGAAGACGCGATCAAGATCCATGGCCTGACCGACGAGTTTCTCGCCGACAAGCCGCTCTTCGCCAGCGTGGTCGACGAGCTTCTCGCTTACGTCGACGGCGCCGAGATCGTGATCCACAACGCCGCGTTCGACGTCGGCTTTTTGAACGAAGAGCTGCGTCGCCACGGCCACGGCCCGTTCGGTGGTTGTGTGGCCCGCGTCACCGACAGCCTGACGATGGCGCGCGGCATGTTCCCCGGCAAGGCCAACTCGCTCGATGCGCTGTGCCGCCGGCTCGAGGTCGACAACTCGAACCGCGCGCTTCATGGCGCGTTGCTCGATGCCGGTTTGCTCGCAGAGGTCTACATCCGGATGACGCGCGGGCAAAACTCGCTCGTGATCGACGCCGGCGATGTCAGCGCCGCGCAGTTCGCGCTCGAGGCCATCGACTTCAGCGGCTTCGACCTGCATGTGATCACTGCCGATGCAACAGAGATAGCCGCGCACATGGCCGTTTTGGTCGAGTTGGACAAGGCCAGTGGCGGTAAGACCATCTGGCACGAGCTGGAGCCTGTGGCATAATTTTCGGCTGTCCACGCCCCGTCGGACACATAGTTTTCGGGCGGTTAGCTCAGGGGTAGAGCACAACATTCACACTGTTGGGGTCGGGGGTTCGAAACCCTCACCGCCCACCAAATAACGCGGTCCATGTCTTGGATTGTCGGCTCCGCCGAACGTTTGCCAGACATCTACAGCCCGCCGCGAAACGAAACGCACAGTTCCGCTCCGTCAAGTTAGGGATGTTGATCGCGCCACCGGCGCCTAATCTTTGTGCTTTCCAACTTGAATTCGTGGCTTGCCGCTCTCTGGCTGCCGCGTCGGAGCAATGAGATGAAAACGCTCTTTACGCCTCGAAACTCGATCGGCTTGGTGGTGCCGCTGTGCCTAGTCGCGCTAGCGGCGGTTTGGCTCGCGAATTCGGCACCGCCCAGCGTCGCCGCCTCGCAGGCTTCGGCATTCATCCAATCGGGTGGTGTGACCAGCGATGTGCTGCCGAGCGCCTCCGATACGACCGAGTTGTACGGTCACGCCGCGGCACCGAGCATCCGCAGGATGGCGACTCCCCCGACCTTTTGACCGTGCCGGACTTCGAGCGCCTCGGCGTTCAGGTCGGTGCGTGCACGGCTGGCGTTTGCAATTGCCACTGGCCGTTGACCAGCAACTCATGCGGCTGGAATTGCGCCTTGTAGGCCATCTTGCCGCTCTGGCCGATCCAGTAGCCCAGGTAGACGTTCGGCAATCTGAGAAGCCGCGTTTGCTCGATCTGCCACATGACGTTGTAGGTGCCGTAGCTGGTCTGCGGCTCGGGCTCGTAGAAGGTGTAGACCGCCGAGAGCCCGTCGTTGAGCACATCGAGGATCGAGATCATCTTCAGCGCCCCCAGCCCCTCGGTCGCCGGCTCGCGAAACTCGACCAGGCGCGAGTTGACCCGGCTCTGCAACAAGAACTGCGTGTACTGATCGACGCTGTCGTGGTCCATGCCGCCGCCGAGATGCCGACCGGCCTGGTAACGCAGGTAAAGCTGGTAGTGCTCGGGCACGAAGCACAAGCGCAGCACACGGGCCTGCAGGTTCGAATGCGCCTTGACGGCCCGACGCTGGCTGCGCGTGGGCGTAAAAGCCGCGACCGGGATGCGAAGTGGCTGGCAGGCCTTGCAACCATCGCAATACGGCCGGTAGGTGAACATGCCGCTGCGCCTGAAGCCATTGGCGACCAAGCCCGAATACGCGTCGGCATGGATCAAGTGGCTGGGCGTGGCGACTTGCGAGCGCGCCGAGCGGCCTTCGATGTAGCTGCAAGGGTAGGGAGCCGTCGCATAGAACTGCAGCGAGGCCAGCGGGAGTTCCTTGGGGTGGGTCATTCGCCACCGCCCTCGGGCGATGGCACGGGAACCGGTGATGGGTCGCCGCGCACGTTGACGTGCGAGTCAGATTGCTCTTCGAGGTGCCGCCACATGCGCAAATCATAGGTCCATTCAACGATCACCGGCGCGGCCAGACTGCGTGCGAGTTGGGCCTCGAAGGCAGGCCGCCGCAGCTCGCGTGCGCCCAACGAGGCGAGGTGGCCGGTGTGCTGTTGGCAGTCGATCATCGGAACCGAATTCTCTCGGCAAAAACACACCAGCGCGGCGAAGGCGATCTTCGAGGCGTCGGTGCGGTGCGCGAACATCGACTCGCCGAAGACCATGCGGCCCAAGCTCACGCCGTAAAGCCCACCGACGAGTTCATCGTCGATCCAGGTCTCGACGCTGTGGGCGCGGCCGAGCGCATGCCAGGCGCAGTAGGCGTCGACCATCTCGGGGACGATCCAGGTACCGTCCTGCCCCTCACGCTTCGTGGTGGCGCAGGCTTCGATCACGCGCCTGAAGGCTGTGTCGATGCGCACTTCGCAGCGGTTGCTGCGGGCGAATTTACGAACCGTCTTGCGCAGTGAATGCGAGAGCCGAAAGGCATCGGTCATGAGCACCATGCGCGGGTCGGGCGACCACCACAGCGTCGGCTGGCCTTCGCTGTACCAAGGAAAGATGCCGCGGCTATAGGCCTCGGTCAGGCGCTCGGGTGTCGGGTGGCCGCCAGCCGCGAGCAGGCCGGGGGCGTCGCTGCCCAGCGGCAGCGCGGCACTGGTCGGCGGCAGCGCTTCGTCGGGGCTGCGCAGCCAATGGATCACAGTGCCATGCCCTGGCGGTTTTGCATGCCGCATTGTCGAGGGATTCGGCCGGCCGGTGAGGGCGAGAATCTCCTGATTCGTGACCACACCGAAAGCTGCCATGCCTGGATTTCGTCGCCTTGTCTTTCATTTTTCATGGGTCACGGCAACCGCATTCGGCGCCTGCACCGCCGCCCGGGCCGACGGTGGCTATGAGCCGATCACACCGTATCGTCCTTCGGTTTCCAGCCCCGCGCAGTTGCCCGCCGCGGGCCAAGTCGAAGCCGAGATCGGCGGCTTGCGCCAAAGGAGCGACGACTCGCGGCGCAGCAGCGTGCCCTACCTCTTCAAGCTCGCGCTCGACAGCGAATGGGGTGTGCTGCTGGGCGGCGAGGCCCGTGTCTGGCAGCGCGACGAGAGCGGGCGTGCACACGGTGTCGGCGACACCACGCTGGTGTTGAAGCGTGCCTGGGCAGTCGAAGAAGGTAAAGCCCTCGGCGTCGAGCTGGGCGCCAAACTCGCGACTGCCAACGACACGATCGGCAGCGGCAAGACCGACCTGTCGCTGAACACGATCTACAGCCACGACATCGGCGCGGTGCACCTGGACGCAAACGTGAACGCCGTGCGTTTCGGTCTGCGCGAGCCCGGCCTGTCACGCACCCAGTGGGGCGCGTCGGCCTCGCTCTCGACCGAGCTGTTGTCGCAGACCGCTCTCACCGGCGAACTCTCGGGCACGCGGCGCTCGGGCGTCGAAAGCGGTGCGCAGATCCTGGTGGCCCTTACCTGGAGCCCCAGCAAACTGTTGACATTCGATTTGGGGCTGGCCCGCGCGACGCGCCCGACGCCAGCGACGACCTCGGTCTTCGCCGGCATGGTGTTCCCGCTCGCGCGGCTCTGGTAGCGCGCGAGACGGCTGCGGTCACTGCATGAACCAGCCGTGGCTCACCACGAGTGATTGACCGGTCAGCGCGCTCGAGTCGAAGCCGGCAAAGAGCAGCGCCACTTCGGCCACGTCTTGAACGGTGGTGAATTCGCCGTCGACCGTTTCTTTCAGCATCACCTTTTTGACCACGTCGACTTCGCTGATGCCCAGCGCCTTGGCCTGCTCGGGGATCTGCTTTTCGACCAGTGGCGTGCGCACGAAGCCGGGGCAGATCACGTTGGCGCGAATCCTGTGCGCGCCGCCTTCTTTCGCGACGGTTTTACACAGGCCGATCAGCCCGTGCTTGGCGGTGACATAGGCCGACTTCAGCACCGAGGCTTCTTTCGAGTGCACCGACCCCATGTAAATGATGCTGCCGCCGTTGCCCGACTTCTGCATGTGCGGCATGCAAGCCTTGGTGGTGAGAAATGCGCCGTCGAGGTGGATGGCGAGCATCTTCTTCCAGTCGGCAAACGGAAATTCTTCGATCGGGTGGACGATCTGAATGCCCGCATTGCTGACCAGCACATCGACGCCGCCATAAGCCGCCACCACCTCGGCCACCGCAGCGTTGACTTGCTCTTCGCTGGTCACGTCCATCGCTACTGCCATGGCGGTGCCGCCCGCGGCCGCGATCTCGTCGGCAACGGTTTGTGCGGCATCTTTGTTGAGGTCGGCGATTACCACCTTGCCGCCCTCACGTGCGTAGGTAAGAGCGATTTCTTTGCCGATGCCGCTGGCAGCGCCGGTGACGATGCAGACTTTGTCTTTCAGTTTCATGGCGGTGCTTTCGATGCCGAAGTAAAGGGGTGGTCAGGTCAGAGCGTCGTGGACCATGCGGCCCATGCTGAGCGTCGTGTCGATCGGCAGGTGCGTGCCCGACACCGCCTTGACACCGGCACCTGCGCGACAACGCCGGTCGAGTCGGGCATGCAAGTGAACTCGTACCCGACGAGGGGCTGGGCGGCCTGGAGTGGCTCGGGCACGACCGCACGCAAAGCATCGGTCGATGCGGTAGGCGAGGATCGAAATCTCACGGTTCGCGACCCGGTAGGTCGGCGGCTGAAACGCAGGGCTGGTCGGTGGCACCGCAAATGCGATGCACCTCGCATCGTCAAGCTTCATGACGGTCTGCAGCGTGGACGGTGGTGACGGCGGGTGTGCCGCCGTGGTCTGCGGTGAGGTCGAACACATGCACGCCGCTTGCTGCGCGAGTGCGGTTCACCCAGCGCGCGTCGTGCAGCGTGTGCGCCATGTCGGCGCGGCCAGAGTCCCAGTGTTCCTGCATCGAAAGGCGCGAGAACTCGTAGTCCTTCGACTGGGATTCGTAGTGCTTGCTGCGGTAGATCAGGTGCACCACGTCGACCGCACTTTCGCTTCGGACGCGGGCCAAGGCTTTGGCATCGGGGTCGTTACGCAAGGCCGGCGGCAACTTCGCAATCAGGCGCTCGGCAGCTTGGGCGATCACCTGGCGGTCGAGTTCGTTGGTCGTGTTCATGCGCGTTCGGCTCGAAAAGCGAATGTCTTTCTCGCGCTCGATCACCTCGGCCAGCGTTGTCGGCAAGGCACCGCGCGCAGCGAACAAGTCGACTTGAAACACAACCCGATGCCGCTTGCCCGGTTGGTCGAGCACGTATTGCAAGGGAGTGTTCGATACCAGGCCGCCGTCCCAGTAATGTTCGCCGTCGATCTCGACCGGCGCAAAGCCCGGGGGCAGGGCGCCACTGGCCATGATGTGGCGGGCATCGATACGGCGGTGAGTCGAATCGAAGTACTCGAAGTTGCCGGTGCGCACATTGACGGCACCGACCGAAAGCCGCATCGGCCCCGTGTTGATGCGGTCGAAGTCGACCAAGCGCTCCAGCGTCTGCAGGAGCGGTGTCGTGTCGTAATAACTGATCGCCGCGAGCGTGCCGCGCGGTTGAAAAGGCGCCGGCGGAAAGCGTGGTTTGAAGAACCCTGGCACGCCGAACAACATCACCTGCGATGCGCTCGCCTCGTTCAGCCCTTCACGCGAAAAGCTGTTGATGCTCACGTGCGAGCCGGGCGAGCCAGAGCTCACGTCGTTCCAAAATTCCCGCAGGCTCTCGACCCGTCTGTCGGCCGGATTTCCGGCGATCAACGCGGCATTGATGGCACCGATCGAAATGCCGGCCACCCAGGTCGGCTCGCGGTAGGCGTTGGCAAGCGACTCGAACACACCCGCCTGGTACGCCCCGAGCGCGCCGCCTCCTTGCAGAACCAGAATGCAATCCTCATCCCGGGTGCGCGAGTCGTCGCGCTGAGCCGCGCCGATGTGTTTGTCTTGCGCCATAACCGTTCGACACCTCGAATTCAAACGCTGCCGAAGTGGCAGCGTCTGAATCAAGCATAGCCGGGGTCACGTGTCGGCTGCGTGTCTGCAGCGTCGTCAGATTCGACCCATCACCAACAGCACGATCACGATGACCAGCACGAGGCCGATGCCGCCGCTCGGGCCGTATCCCCACGACCGGCTGTGCGACCAGCTCGGGATCGCACCGATCAGCAAAAGAACCAGCACGATGAGAAGAATGGTGCCTAGTGTCATGGTGTCTCCTTGAGTGGACTTGGATGGCGCTGACGATAGGGCTGCGCATCCACAAGGCGCGCCTGCCGAATGCGCATCTGCGTGTGGGCGGCGGTCGCCCCGTCGTGTGGCCGACTTCCTACGTCGTCTCGATCGGCGCAGGCTGCGTATGCTCGAGCCATGGCGTGTCCACGCCGCCCTTTTGCCCGGAGACAACCGATCATGGCCTCACCCAAAGCCAGCTTCCACTGGGACGACCCATTGTTGCTATCGCAGCAGTTGAGCGATGACGAACGCGCAGTTCGTGATGCGGCGGCTGCCTACTGTCAAGCGCGGCTCGCACCGCGGGTGACGATGGCGTTTCGCGAAGGCAGCACCGACCCGGCGATCTTCCGCGAAATGGGTGAACTGGGCCTGCTCGGCGCGACCATCCCAGAGGCTTATGGCGGCGCCGGTCTCAACTACGTTTGCTACGGGCTGGTGGCGCGTGAGGTCGAGCGTGTCGACTCGGGCTATCGCTCCATGATGAGTGTGCAGTCGTCCCTCGTGATGCTGCCGATCTTCGAGTTCGGCACCGAAGCACAAAAGCAGAAGTACTTGCCCGGATTGGCCACAGGCGAATGGATCGGTTGCTTCGGCCTGACCGAGCCTGACCACGGCTCCGATCCCGGCAGCATGGTCACCCGTGCCAAAAAAGTGCCTGGCGGCTACAGCCTCAGCGGCGCCAAGATGTGGATCACCAACAGCCCGTTCGCCGACGTGTTCGTGATTTGGGCCAAAGACGACGAAGGCGCGATTCGGGGCTTCATTCTCGACAAGGGCGCCAAGGGTTTGAGCGCACCGGCAATTCACGGCAAGGTCGGTCTGCGCGCCAGCCTGACCGGCGAGATCGTGATGGACGCCGTCTTCTGCCCCGAAGAAAACGCCTTCCCCGACGTGCGCGGTCTCAAGGGCCCGTTCACTTGCCTCAACAGCGCGCGTTACGGCATCGCGTGGGGCGCGCTCGGTGCGGCCGAAGACTGCTGGCACCGTGCACGTCAGTACACACTGGACCGCAAGCAATTTGGCAAGCCGCTCGCCGCCAATCAGCTGGTGCAGAAGAAGCTGGCCGACATGCAGACAGAGATCACGCTGGGCCTGCAAGGTTGCCTGCGTCTCGGCCGCATGAAGGACGAAGGCACCGCCGCGGTCGAGATCACGTCGATCATGAAACGCAACTCGTGCGGCAAGAGCCTCGACATCGCGCGCACCGCGCGCGACATGCTCGGCGGCAACGGCATCAGCGACGAATTCGGCGTCGCCCGCCATCTCGTCAATCTCGAAGTAGTCAACACCTATGAAGGCACGCACGACGTGCATGCGCTGATCCTCGGCCGCGCGATCACGGGCATCTCTGCGTTCTGAATGACCCCCGGAACGGCGGTCTCGAGCGAGCCGCGAAGCGCCCCTGCGACCGCCCTGTCAACCGCGTCTAAAAACCAGTGCGCGCGCGCCTCGGTCGCGCCGCGTTTGCACCCACAATCCAGCCCTCTGCCGCCACACCCGAGCGACTCATGTCCGACATTGCCACGACGCCCGAGCCCGTCGCCGAAACGCCCGTTGCCGATACCGTGTCGATCCAGATCGAAGCTGCGACGGCGACCGATGCCGACGCGCCGGCATCCGCCGAAGGTGTAGTCGAAGCCACCGCAGCGGCCGCGCAAGCCGCAGCACCGGTGCCGCCTTCGATCAGCCCGGCCGAGTGCGCGCAGCAACTGCGAGCCTTGTTCCCGGGGCTGTTCGGCGGTGCAGTCAAGCCGCTCAAGCTGCGAATTCAGGTCGACATCCAGGAACGCGTGCCGGGCCGCTTCAGCAAGGCCGTGTTGTCGGCCTTCTTTCGCCGCCACACCGGCAGCACGGCCTACCTGATCGCGGTGACCAAAGCCGCGACCCGTTTCGATCTCGACGGCCAGCCAGCGGGCGAGCTCACGGCCGAGCACCGGCAAGTGGCGCTCGACGAGCTTGCGCGCCGCCGCGCCGGCCAGGACGAGCGCCGCCAGCTCGAAGAGCAGCAGCGCCACAACCGAGCCGGCTTGCTGCATGACCATCAAATCACCACGCTGACGCGCGCCAATTTTTGCGCGCTCAAAGGTGTGCCCGAAGACGAACTCGACCACCTGCTCGAGATCGCACGCGGCGAGGCCGAAGAGCGCGCGCGCCATGCGCCGCCCTCGCGGCCTGCGGGCTTCGAGCGTCCGCGTCGCCCGCACGCCGCGCCCCCGGACGCGCGGCCGCGTCGCCAACGCTAGTGCGGCCGCGTCGCCAGCGCTAGCGCTCGGTGGCGACGGCAGAAGCCGAGGGTTGCGGCATGGCATGCCGGCATAGTGCCACCCCTCCACGGGCGTGGTGCCGGCTGCGAGCAGCACAAGAGCAGGGACGATGCCGCTCGCAGCGGCTGGTCGAAGCTATAGGTGGAGTCGGACGATGCGCCGAGGCGCGTGGTCAGCGCGTGGTCAGCGCACGAAGTCGGGCACAAGGTCGCTGCATTGTTCGTCGTGCGGCTGCAGTGCGGCCAAGTCGCGGCCGGTAGCGGCCAGGTCGTCGGTGAGGCGGTCGACACGGCCACCATGCCAGGGTTGTTCGCGGTAGGCCGTGACCAGCTCCTGCTTCAGCCGAAAGTAGCGGCCCATGAGTTGCTTGAGGTCCATCGTCGGTTTGGTGTGTTGGCATCGAGTATCGCCGAGCACCAATGCACAAACGCTGCTTGAGCCTTGTGGCAACAGCCTTCAAACTGGGGGTTGCCGTGAACAACTCTGTGTTCAGGCACTGCGCCGGCGCGTCACTTGGCCGCTGGCGTCGCGGTCAGTTGCGGATGAGTGGGTGCAGTGAAGCTCGCCGCGGCTGGCCGGCGATCGCCCGGCCGGCGATGAGCAAGTTACGGCGCGACTCGAGCCGGTTGCGCAGCCGCCGCGCCGAGTCGTACAGGCAAAACTTCAGAGTCGACAGCAGCGCGCGCGTCAGTCGATGAAAGCTGTGCAGCACCGGCCCGCGGCCGGCGTCGTATCGAAAGAGCCGCCAACGCAGCGCCCACAAGAATCTCTGCGAGAGCTTGCCGTCACACCCGGTCGGGCGGTTGGCATAAAGGGGCAACAGCAGGCTGGCGGGGTCGCGCCGCATGCGCACGCAGTTGGGTGGGTAATCGGCGGCGGCGTGCAGCAGTGCGATACGGCCGTTGACCTGCACCCGGCTCGGGTCGACGACGTGCCGGGCATCGACGCGCACCGCCCAATGGTCGAGAAAATGAGGGTCGCCGGTCACGCTCCAGAGCACCAGCTCGACCTCGATGCCGCTGGCCGCAGCCGCTTGGGCGAGGTTCAGCGAGAGTTCGAGGCAACGCCCAAAAGCCTGCTCGACCGTGTGCGCGCGCAGCGCTGCTGCTGCTTGCAGCAAGGCCGCACGGCGTCTGTCGGGCCGCCGCTCGGCGAGGTCGTTCGGTCGAGGCATAGAGGGTTTGTCGGCACGTCACTTAAAGTTTGGCCATTCTTCAATAGTCAACTTCACTGCGGCGGATGAAGCCGGAGCGTGCCGTGAATACTGCCAGTACGCCAGGGCTGCGACGCCCTTGGAATGAGGCACCAGCGGCTCACTCGTCGTCGACCTGCAGGTCGAGATCGAACAGCAGACAAACAAGACAGTCGTCTTCGACCGCAGCCTCTGCCGATAGCTGAGACACCTCGGACGCGCCCACGTCGCCGTCGCAAGCGCAGCACACAACGAGTAGCGCGGCCGCGCCAAGGGCAGCAGCGAGCATGCCGAGAAAGGCATTCATGGGCGCGCGCTGCATGATCGGCCGGCTCAACCCGCCTTCATGAACTGCAGATCGCGGGCCGTGAAGTTTGCGAGGTTGGGGTAGACGCCCAGCAGCTCGGTGTCGCTGACGCCGAACCACTTCCCGAGCGTCGCGCCGAACTGGTCCACTGCCATCGTCGGCAAGAGGCGACCGCGGCCCACGTCGTCAGGGCCGTCGTTGCCGGTCGCCGGTGCCTTGCCATAGAACTCGCGGCCGTTGACGGCGCCGCCGAGCACGAAATGCATGCTGCCCCAGCCGTGATCGGCGCCGTCACCGTCGGAGTTGAGCGTGCGGCCGAAGTCGGAAGCCGTGAACGTGGTCACCGAATTTTCGACCGCGAGCGCCCCCATTTCGGCCTGAAAGGCGACGAGCGCGGCATTGACTTCGTTGAGCCGATCGACGTGGTCGGTCGGCATGCCGTTGTGGTTGTCGAAGCCGCCGATCGATACGAAAAACACCTGCCGCTTCGGCTTGAGCACATCGCGCGCGGCGATCATCCGCGCGACCAGACCGAGCTGCGCGGCGAGGGGGTTGCCGGTCGGGAAGCGGCTGCTCGCGGGGTAACTCGCAAGCGTGGTGTCGAGCAAGCCGGCGGCATCGATCGAGCGCTTGGCGATGGCTGCGTGCGCCGCCTCGAACAGGTTGGTGCGCGGCACGCTGGCGGCAGTGATGAGCTCACGCAGAGCGCTGCTGCATGCCGCCGAGCCGAAGAGCGGCGCGGCCAGGCCGGCGAAGGGCACGACACCGTTCTTCGCCGAGGGTGACATCTGGTACGCGATGGCCGAGTTGCCCGACAAGAACACCGAGTTGCCCGACATGCCGATGCACGTGAAGATCGATTGGCCGTTGCCGGCGGCATAGAGGTCGCCGATGCGGCCGCCCCAACCGGTGGTCGAACCCTCCGGGCCTTCCGATTGATAAGTCGACTGTTGGTCGTTGTGCGAGAAAAGCTTGGCCGGCACGCGCACCGTGCCGTTCACATATTGCGTCTTGGTCGTCGGCTCGATCAGCGTGCCGATGTTGAGCATCACCGCCATCTTGCCGGCG
>JAYUWC010000258.1:0-4287 GCA_043753755.1 Rhizobacter sp. | reverse complement strand
ACCTCGACTGGAATTAGTGGGCGATCCCGTGCCCATCTTTTGCCGATCGATTGCCGATGCCAGCTCCCGTTGACTTGAACCCCATCGCCCGCGCTCCGGGCGCAGCCCGCACGGCCGAGGAGATTGCGCGCACGTTGTTGGGCGTTCCGTTCGAGAACCTCGACAACCGGGCGCAGGGGGTTGCCCAACGCGTCGCCGGTCGTCATTCGATCGCGCGCAACCTCGCGATCCCTGGCCCGGCACCGGCCACGCGGGGCCAACGTGCTGCAGATGCCGTGGCGCGCTTCGGGGGCTCGTGGACTTTCGTCGGCCTGTTTGCAGCGACGATGCTCGTGTGGGTCGCGCTCAACGCTTGGCTGCTCTGGCGAACGGGCACGACCTTCGACCCCTATCCGTTCATCCTGCTCAACCTGTTTCTCTCGATGCTGGCGGCGGTTCAGGCGCCGATCATTCTGATGTCGCAAAACCGCCAGTCGGAGAAAGACCGCATTAGTGCCGAGCACGATTACGAAGTCAACCTCAAGGCCGAGCTCGAGATCATGCTGCTCCACGAGAAGATCGACACGCTGCGGCAGGCGCAGTGGCTCGAACTCATCGACATTCAGCGCCGGCAGCTCGAGCTGCTCGCGGCGCTGGTGGCAGGAAGCAGCCAGCCGAGAGATGTCGGTCCGACGAGTGCCTCTGCATCCGCCTGAAGCGCTGGTCGTTACGTTCTCGTCAACAACGCCACTGCTCGTTCGCTACTCATGGCGCCTGCATGCCGTGCTGCGCAGCGTAGGTGTAAATGCGCTCGGCGAGCGGTAACCGTGCCCTCAAACGACGGAGCCGGTTCGGGCCAGTGGGGTGCGTTGACACCAACGCATCGACGGGCGAGTCGGCAGCGGCTTCGTTCTCCATGTAGCCCAGCTGATCGGCCGGCAAATAGGCCGCCAGCGCTGCGATCTCCAAGCCCAGTTCGTCCGCTTCGTACTCGGCTTGGTGCCTCACGGGTTCCAGCAGTCGCACCACGCCCAAGTTGAAGCCGAACTCGACGTAGATGTCCTCGACCGTGCGCGACGCCACGCGCGGCAGGATCGCCAAAGCTGCAGTCAAAGCTTGACGTTCGTGCTCGAGCAGCACGTGCGCCACTTCATGCGCCAGCACGAAGGCCAGTTGCGCATCGTCGATGTGGCGGCGACGGACGAAGTCTTCGCTCAGCACGAGCGTTCCATCCGGTGCTGCGAATGCGTCGACATCGGTCGACTGCACGACATGCAAGACCAGCTCGAACGGTCGGGCGCTGGCTTGCTGCTGTTGGCTGACAACACCGGACAAGCGGCGCCAGACGCGCTCGATGGTGTCGCAATGGGTGAAGCAGCCGAGCGCTCCGGCTTTGGCCGCGCTGGCCAGCACCATCGCGGCGCTGCCTGCGCCGGCCTGCGCGACAGCGTCACCAGACCAAGCCAGCCCCGTCGGCGCATCGATGAGTTGCAGGTCTGCGGCTCGCGCGGGCTGCAGAGGCACCAGCACCGTGAGCAGCACCACCACCCAACCCATGACGATCACGCTGGCTGTTCTCATCGATGACCTTTCGACCGAACGCCGAAGTTATCAAGGTCAACCGTGCTGCGAACGCCTGCGCAGCGCAGAAGCTTTTCCAGAGCGGGATTTTTTGGCGATGCCCCGCCCGCTCAAGCCTTCAGTGCGTTGAATCGGACGGTGCCGATTCGACTACCTCGCTCCGGCAGGCAGCGCTCGCCGCGCATAGAACGCCGCCACTTCATCGATCTCGGCCGGCGAGATCGCGCGCACCATGTTGCGCATCTGGGCTTGCGAATCGTTGTGGCGAGCGCCCGTCTTGAACGCGTTCAGCTGGGCCACGACGTAGTCTTTCGGCAAGCCCTCGAGCCACGGCGCGCCGAGCTTTTGGTCGACTCCGCCATGGCAGGAGATGCAGGGCGCGATGTTGCGCATCGGGTCACCGACGCGAACGAGCTTCGGCAGCGCGTCGCCGTATCGCGTCGGCGCGGTTCGGGCTTTCGGCAGGTAGGCGTAGTAGGCGGCGAGGTCGGCGATGTCTTGCTCTGCCAGGCTCTGGCTGATGGCCTGCATGATCGCGCTCGTGCGCTTGCCGATTTTGTAGTCGTGCAACTGCTTCATCACGACTTCGGGGTACTGGCCAGCGAGGTTGGGGGCGTTCGAGCTGGTGAGACCCTGAGCGCCGTGGCACATGGTGCAGTTGAGGGCGAGCGTGGCGCCGCGACCGACGGCAGCTTCGGTACCGTCTCGTGCCATCGATCGCAACAGCACAACGTCGGTTGACTGGCCCCCGGCACGTGACGTATTCGGTGCGCCGCCCCAGCTCGCTGGCACGCCGGCGGCGCGGCAGATGCTCGCCCACAGGCCCTGCGCCGAGAAGTCGCCTTGCGCCGAAGGCAACCAGACAAAGCCGATGAGCATGGAGACCAGCGTCAGCCCGATGAGCGACACGAGGCTCCAGCGCACCCACGGGTTGCGCCACGAATACACGCCAGCATCTTTCATCAGCGACTCCCGATCGGGATGACGGGCACGTTGGCGTCTTTCAGCAGCGCAAGCTGAACGATGGGAAAGCCGTAGTTGACGACGGTCAGGCCGATCATCATCGCCACCCACAACCCGAAGCCGTTGAGTGCGACCGGCGTGCGCCCGCCGGGGTGCGCCGGCTGGCTGAAAGTAAACGGCGCGGCGGGCTGCGTGCCCTTGCGGCCGCGGAACAGGATGAAGACGAATAGCGCTGCCGAAACGACCAGCACCAGGCCGCCGAGGGTCGACAAGCTCACCGTCCAGCCTTGCGAAGCGAGATCGGGGTGGGTGTAGTCGAAATAGGCCATGCGCCGCGGCGCACCCAACAGGCCGACCAGGTGCCACGGCATCGTCAACACCATCATCCCGACGAACCACAACCAGAGTTGCGTCTTGACGAGCCGTTGCGAGAGCGGCGTGCAATGCGTCAGTTGCGGCCACAGCTCATAGGCCAGCATGAAATACATGATGACGATCGCGCCCGCGAAGATCAGGTGAAAGTGCCCGGTCACCCACTGCGTGTTGTGCACGGTCTCGTTGAGCTGATAGCTCATGTTGACCAGCCCGCCGGCGCCGCCGAAACCCAGCATCACGAACGAGAAGGTCACCGCCAGCATCATCGGGTTGCCCCAGGGCAGCGCCTTCACCCAGCCGAACACGCCCTTGCCGCCGCGCAGGCGCGCAGCGATCTCGGCCGAGGCGACGATCGTGAACACGGTCAGCAGCGTCGGCACCGAGACCATCGCCGTCATCGCCGCCTGCACGAATTTGAAGCCCGCGCCGACCTGCGGATCGGCGAACAGATGGTGAATGCCGATCGGCATCGAGAACACCAGAAACAGCACGAACGCGATGCGGCCCATCGTGTCGCTGTAAAGCCGGCCACCGATCGCGCGCGGCACGATGGTGTAGAAAACGATGTAGGCCGGCATCAACCAAAAGTAGACGATGGCGTGCAGCGTCCACGAGAAAAGCACGCGTGCCAGGCCAGCGTTGATGGTGTCGGTAAAGCCCAGTGCGGCGGGCAGGATCAGCACCAAAATCTCGACGGCTGCACCGATCGAGGTCCAGGCCCAGAGGTAGGCGCCGGCAACGTTCCCGAACATCACGAGCGGCACGGTGGCACCGGGGTTCTCGCGCTTCCAGGCGCGCAGGTTGACGAACATCAGCGCGACCCAGACCCACGAGCCGACCACGACCAGCACCACACCGAGGTAGTAGAACGGGCTCGCGATCATCGGCGGGTAGAAGGTGTAGAGCACCGAGGCCTTGCCCACGGCCATCGTCACGGCCGCCATAGCCGTGCCGGCGATCACCAGCCAGAAACCGCCCCAGGCCCAGCGCAGGCCGATCAGCGGCCGCTTCAGTGCGAGTTCGGTGATCGCGTAGCCGAAGCCCATCGCGACCAGCGTCGGCAACACGTAGGCCATGACGGTGCCGTGTGCGGTCACCGAGCGGTAGTAGTGCTCGGGGTTGCCGACCCAGGCGTGCAACGGGCTGCGAACCAGCATCTGCCACTCGCCGAGAACCATCGCCCCGAGAAACGCCGCGAAGGCGATCCAGAAGTGCGCGAGCACGAGCCGTCTAGCGTTGAACACAGCTCAGCCTTTCGCCGCGGCGTGCGCTGTTTGCCATCGACGCGATGAACTCGGCTGCCGGGATCACCTGCACTCGCGCCCACATCGCTTCGTGGCCGGTGCCGCAGTATTCGTGGCAGGGCATCAGCTTCTCACCGGTTTGTGC
>JAYUWC010000257.1:0-36843 GCA_043753755.1 Rhizobacter sp. | reverse complement strand
GTCGGCACCCTAACTTCGGCGCATTGGGCGCTTTCTATAATGAAGACTTGCAACCTGGAGTGACATGACCGAGACAGAGCGCAGCCGGCCTGCCGACCTCCCCCATGGGTCGGGTGGCACGACGCCGACATGGGCCCGTTGGCTGACGCGCAGTACCTTGTGGTTGTTCGGGCTCGTGGCGGCTGGCGCGGTCACGGTCATGGTGCTGATCGGCATCGCACTCGCGGTGGCCTACCCCAACTTGCCCGAGATCGGCGGTTTGATGGACTACCGCCCCAAACTGCCGATGCGCGTGTTTTCGTCGGACGGCGTGCTCCTCGGCGAATACGGCGAAGAGCGCCGCAATTTCACGCCGCTGCGACACATCCCGAAAGTGATGCAGCAGGCGGTGCTGGCTTCTGAAGACGCGCGCTTCTACGAGCACAGCGGCGTCGACATCAAGGGCGTGGTGCGTGCAGGGCTTGCCCAATTCAACCGCTCGCGCAGCCAGGGCGCCTCGACCATCACGATGCAGGTGGCGCGCAACTTTTACCTGTCCAGCGAGAAGACGTATACCCGCAAGATCTACGAAATGCTGCTTGCTTTCAAGATGGAAAGCGCGCTGAGCAAAGACCAGATTCTTGAGGTCTACATGAATCAGATTTTTCTCGGCCAACGCGCTTATGGGTTTGCGTCGGCGAGTGAGATCTACTTTGGCAAGCCACTGAAAGACATCTCGACCGCCGAGGCAGCAATGCTGGCCGGGCTGCCGCAGGCGCCTTCAGCGTACAACCCGATCAACAATCCCGACCGCGCCAAAAGCGGGCAGTTGCGCATCCTCGACCGAATGTTTGACAACGGCTACATCACGGCCGCGCAGCGTGAGCAGGCTCGCGCCGAACCGCTGCGTTACCGCGAGCCGTCCGAGGTGGCGGTGCATGCCGAATACGTGGCCGAAGCTGCCCGCCAGTTGATCTTTTCGCAGTACGGTGACGAGGCCTACACGCGCGGGCTCAATGTCTACCTCACGCTTAAGTCATCGGATCAGATGGTCGCGTACCGGGCCCTGCGCAAAGGCATCATGGAATACGAGCGGCGGCAGGTTTACCGTGGCCCCGAAGACTATGCCGACCTGCCGGCCAACCCGAAAGAGGTCGATGCGCGTGTCGCTGAGGCGCTGCAAGAGCATCCCGACAACGACGAACTCAAGGCCGCGGTTGCGATCGAGGCGAGCCCGAAAAAAGTCGTGGCGATGTTGCAAAACGGCGATGTCGTCACGATCACCGGCGAGGGCCTCAAGCCTGTGACCTCGGGCTTGATGGCAAAGGGCAATCCGAAGACGCAGATTCGCCCGGGTGCCGTAATTCGGCTGACCCGCGGCGCGGGCAAAGACGGCAAGCCCGACTGGAGCATCACGCAGTTGCCAGAAGTCGAAGGCGCGTTTGTCGCGATCGACCCGCGCACTGGCGCAGTGCGGGCGATGGTCGGTGGTTTCGACTATGCAAAGAACAAGTTCAACCACGTGACGCAGGCCTGGCGGCAGCCGGGCTCGAGCTTCAAGCCTTTCGTCTACTCAGCCGCGCTGGAAAAGGGCTTTACGCCGGCGACGGTGATCAACGACGCGCCGCTGTTCTTCGACGCCGGGTCGACCGGCAGCCAGCCCTGGGAGCCAAAAAACTACGACGGCAGGTTCGAGGGACCAATGACGATGCGACGCGGCCTCGAAAAGTCGAAAAACATGATTTCGATCCGCATCCTGCAGTCGATCGGCGCACCCTACGCGCAAAACTGGATCACCCGCTTCGGCTTCGAGTCCGAAAAGCACCCAGCCTACCTGCCGATGGCCCTGGGCACTGGCTCGGTCACGCCGTTGCAGATGGCGTCAGCCTACAGTGTGTTCGCGAGCGGCGGCTACCGCGTCAACCCGATCCTGATCAGCAAGATCACCGACAACAAGGGTCGCGTGCTGAACGAGACGGTGCCGCCGGCGCTCAATGAATCGATGCGCACCCTCGACGCGCGCAACGCGTTCGTAATGGACAGCCTGCTCAACTCGATTGCGCTGCGCGGCACCGCCGCCGCGGCACGCCGGGTGCTCAATCGCCCCGACGTCTACGGCAAGACCGGCACGACCAACGACTCGATCGACACCTGGTTCGCCGGCTTTCAACCGAGCTTGGTCGCGATCGTCTGGATCGGCTACGACACGCCGAAGAAGCTCGGTGACAACGAGACCGGTGGCGGCCTCGCGCTGCCGATCTGGATCGAATACATGAAACACGCCCTGAACGGCGTGCCGGTCGAGCAATACCCCGTGCCGGAGGGCGTGGTCAACATCGGCGATGAGTGGTACTACGAGGAGTACACCAAGGGCGCCGGCGTTGCGAGTGTCGGCCTCGATGACAAGCTGCCCGCTGCGCCCGACGAAGAAGAACGCAAAAGCATCCTCGATCTTTTTAAGCGTTGACCGTCAATCAGCGGGCGGTTTGAAGGTCAGGGCTTTGCCGGCCTGATCGCTCGCACAAGTCGACAACGCCTCGAACAACTCGCGGCCGTCGCGCGTATCGCGCCAGGCCCCCTCGCTGAAGCGGTAGTGGTGACCGCCCGAGCGCGCGGCCAGCCACAGCTCTTGTAGCGGCGCCTGCGTGTTCAGCACGATCACGCTGCGGTTGGGGAAACTCATCTCCAACAGGCCACCGCTGCGGTGTGCATCGATGTCGACCACATCGTCTTCCAGCCACCTATCGATACAGGCCTCGACCGCGGCAAGCACGGCGTCTGCCTTCGCGGCGTAGTCGGCGTCTTTGAGGCGTTTCGGGCTAAGGTCGGAAGTCATGGTGAATAGAATCTGCACGATGGTGAAGTACAAATTCAGTGTAGCGGCGGCCGCAAAGACGGCGTCATTGGTAGGCGCTTGGGTGGTGGCTGCGGCGCTGCTCGCGGGCTGTGGTCAAAAGGGGCCTCTTTCGCTGCCGAAGCCGGCCGGCGATGCCGCGTCGAACAGCCCGACTCCATCCGCCGCGGGCTCGCGCCCATGACGCTGCCGGGTGCGCCGCACATCGCCTACCGCGGCAACCGGCTCTTCATCGAAGGCAGTGCGGCCGACGACCTCGCCTGCGAGCACGGCACGCCGCTTTACGCCTATTCACGCACCGCGATGCGTGAAGCGCTCGCTGCCTACCAGCGCGCGCTGGTCGGTCGCGATCATCTGATCTGCTACGCGATGAAGGCCAACTCGAGCCTCGCGGTGTTGCAGGTTTTCGTCGAAGCCGGTTGCGGCCTCGACATCGTTTCGGGCGGCGAGCTCGCTCGTGCGCTCGCGGTCGGCGTGCCGGCGTCGAAGATCGTGTTTTCGGGTGTCGGCAAGACCCGCGCCGAGATGAGGCACGCGCTCGAGGTCGGCGTGCTGTGTTTCAACGTCGAGAGCGAGAGCGAACTCGAGGTGCTGGCAGGTGTAGCAGTCGAAGTCGGCACAACCGCACGCGTCAGCCTGCGCATCAACCCGGATGTCGATGCCGGCACCCACCCCTACATCTCGACCGGCCTCAGGGGCAACAAGTTCGGCATCGCGCATCAAGACGCGGTGGCTTGCTATGTGCGCGCCGCCGCGTTGCCCGGTCTCGAGGTCGTCGGCATCGATTGCCACATCGGCTCGCAAATCACCGAAGCCGCGCCCTACCTCGATGCGCTCGATCGGCTGCTCGATTTGATCGAGGTGGTCGAGGCGCGTGGCATTCGCATTCATCACCTCGATCTCGGCGGCGGTCTCGGCATCGCCTACGCCGATGAGACCCCGCCTTCTGCCGAAGTGCTCGTAACGAGTCTGCTCAACCGCATCGACGCACGCGGCCACAGCCACCGCAGGGTCATGTTCGAGCCCGGCCGCTCGCTCGTCGGCAACGCCGGTGTGCTGGTCAGCGAAGTGCTCTACGTGAAGCCTGGCAGCGAGCCCGGTGGCGACCCCGAAGGCACAGGCAAAAACTTCTGCATCGTCGACGCGGCGATGAACGACCTCGTGCGGCCTGCGATGTATCAGGCCTGGATGAAGATCGTCGAGTGCCGCATCGGTGATGCTGAGCCGATGGTGTTCGACGTGGTCGGCCCGGTGTGCGAGTCGGGCGACTGGCTCGGCCGCGCCCGCGAGTTGCGCGTGCGCGCGGGCGACCACATCGCCGTGCTCTCGGCGGGGGCCTACAGCATGAGCATGGCCAGCAACTACAACACGCGCCCGCGCGCCGCCGAAGTCATGGTTTCGGGCGAGCGAGCCTGGTTGATTCGCGAGCGCGAATCGGTCGCCGACCTGCTGCGCGGCGAGCACCTGCTGCCCGCCGACTGACCGCGGCGCCACACAGCGCGTCAGGTCAGAGGCGACCTTCTTCGACGGCGTGGCACGCGACCATCACGCCACTCAATTGCTGCAGCGTCGGCCGCTCGGCCTTGCAACGCGCATTCGCGTGCGGGCAGCGCGGGTGAAAGCTGCAGCCGCTCGGCGGGTTGAGCGGGTTCGGTACCTCGCCTTGCACCGGTGTGCGTGCGCGGCCGCTCATATGGATGTCGGGAATCGCATCGAGCAGCATGCGCGTGTACGGGTGTTGCGGGCGGGCGAAGAGATCGACCTTGTCGGCCAACTCGACCACGCGACCGAGGTACATCACGCCGACCTGGTCCGACACATGGCGCACCACCGCCAGGTTGTGTGAGATGAATAGGTAGGTCAGGCCTTGCCGTCGCTGCAGGTCTTTCATGATGTTGAGCACCTGCGCCTGCACCGAAACATCGAGTGCCGACGTCGGCTCGTCGCAAACCAGAAACTCAGGGTGCGTGGCGAGCGCGCGCGCGATCGAGATGCGTTGCCGCTGGCCGCCCGAGAACTGGTGCGGAAACTTCTCGACATCCGCAGCAGCCAAGCCGACCGACTGCAGCAGCTCGACGACACGCGCCTTCATCTCGCCCTTGTCGGCACGGTTGCCCGTGCCGTTGGCAGCGCTCACCAAGCCGTGCTCTTTCAGCGGCTCGCCGACGATCTCGGCTACCTTCCAGCGCGGGTTCAAGCTTGCGTACGGGTCCTGAAAGATCATCTGCATGCGGCGCCGCAGCGTCAACGCTTGCTTGGAGCGAAAGGTCGAGGCGGTGTCGGTGCCGTCGAACTCGACCCGCCCCCGGGTCGGCGCATACAGGCCGACCAGCAGCCGCGCCACCGTGCTTTTGCCGCAGCCCGATTCGCCGACCAGCGCCAGCGTCTTGCCGCGCAAGATCGAGAAGCTGACCCCGTCGACAGCGTGCACGAACTGCCGGGGCTGGCGCTCGATCACGCGGTTGAGCCATGGTGCCGACACGTCGAATGTCTTCGCGAGGTCGTGCACCTGGACGAGCGCACCCGCGCTCGGCTTCAATACGGTGCTCACTGAAGTACCTTCGCGCTGCGCGCTTCGGTATTCGCCCTTGGGGCGGCCCGGCGGGCCCGGCGGGCTCACGCGGCAGCCCTTGCCACCTGCGCATGCAGCCAGCACGCCGCGTGAGTCGCATTCGCGGGCAGAAGCTCGGGGCGTTCGATGCGGCACCGGTCGAACGCTTGCGGGCAGCGCGGGTTGAATGCGCAACCCGGCGGGATGGCCGTCAACCGCGGCATCGCGCCGTCGATCTGGAGCAGGCGTTCGCGGTCTTCGTCCATCGCCGGAATCGAGCCCATCAGGCCGACGGTGTAGGGGTGCGCCGGCGCGTGGATCACGTCGCGCACCGGGCCGATCTCGGCGATGCGGCCGGCATACATCACGGCAACGCGGTCGCAGGTTTCGGCGATCACACCCATGTCGTGTGTGATCAGCATCACTGCCGCGCCGTGGTCTTTGCACAAGCGTTTGAGCAGCGAAATGATCTGCGCCTGGATCGAGACATCAAGCGCGGTGGTCGGCTCGTCGGCCACGATCAACCGGGGCTCGGCCGCCAGCGCGAGCGCGATCACGACGCGCTGCCGCATGCCGCCCGAAAACTGATGTGGGTACTGGTCGATGCGTGCCTCGGCGGCCGGGATGCCGGTTTCTTGCAGCAGCTTGATGGCGCGACGCCGGGCTTCGTCGGCGCTGACCGGCAGGTGGGTCGTGATCGTCTCGATCAGCTGCCGCCCCACGGTGTACAGCGGGTTCAGCGATGTCAGCGGGTCTTGGAAGATCGCGCCGATGTGCCGGCCGCGCACTTTGCGCATCTCGTCATGGGGCAGGTTGTCGATGCGCCTTCCATCGAAGCGGATCTCACCCGAAGCCACACGGCCCGGTGGGTCGAGCAGGCCGATGATGGCGGCGCCTGTCAGTGATTTGCCGGCGCCTGATTCACCGACGACGCCGAGAATCTCGCCCGGCGCGATCTCGAACGACACATCGTCGAGTGCGACCAGCCGGCCACGACGCGTCGGAAACTCGACCCGCAATTGGCGAACTTCGAGCAAAGGCTGGGTCATGCGAGCCCTCACATCAACGCAGACGCGGGTTCAGCGCATCGCGCAACCAGTCGCCAAAGAGATTGAAGCTCAGCGCGATCAGCAGCAGCATCAAGCCCGGAAAAATCACCAGCCACCACGCGCCACTGAACAGCTGCTTGTTGCCTTCGTTGATAAAGGTGCCCAGCGACGGTGACGTCGGTGATACACCCACACCGAGAAACGACAGCGTGGCCTCGGTCTGGATCGCTAGCGCGAGGTGGATGGTGGCGAGCACCAACACCGGCCCGAGCACGTTGGGCAACACATGGCGCAACATGATGCGCAACGGCGGCACGCCGACGACGCGCGCGGCTTGCACGTATTCTCTGTGGCGCTCGACCATCGTCGAGCCGCGCACGGTGCGTGCGTATTGCACCCAGCCCGGCAAGGCAATCGCCAGAATCAACACGCCGAAGGCCAGTGAATCGTGCGCCTGCGGAAAGAGCGCGCGGCCGACGCCCGCGATCAAGAGCGCGATCAAGATCGACGGAAACGACAGCATCACATCGCAGACTCGCATGATGAAACCGTCGACCCGCCCACCGGCATAGCCCGAGACCAAGCCCAACGTGACCCCGATCAGCATCGACGCCAACACCGATGCGCCGCCGATCAGCAGCGAAATGCGTGCCCCGTAGAACAACGCCGAGAGCACGTCGCGCCCCTGCTCATCGGTGCCGAGCGGGTACTTCGTTTGACCGCCCTGGAGCCAGGACGGCGGCAACATCGAGTCGCTGAGTTCGAGCGTTGCGAGATCGAACGGGTTGTGCGGCGAGATCCAGCCGGCGAACATCGCGCAGAAAATGCACACCGCCGCCACCACGGCCGCGCCCACGGCCACGGGCGAGCTGCGGAATGAATGCCATACGTCGCCGTCGAAGAAGCGCGCCCAGGCGCCGGGGGCTGCCGGTTGAGGCTCGGGCTGAACCACGGCACTCATGGGTTGCGTCGCTCTGTGCGGTTCATTTCGCTTTCAACGACACCCATTTGAAGTACATGTAGTTGGTCGGCAATTGCGCAAGGGTGACGTTCTTGCTGTAACCCCAGGCGAGTGCCTGCTGGTGCAGCGGGATGTGGCCGATGTCGTCCTGCTGAATCTTGAAGGCCTCGCGAATCATGTCGTCGCGCTTGGCTTTGTCGGTCTCGGTCTGGATCTTCAGCGTGAGCTCGTCGAGCTTGGGGTTGCTATAAGCACCGAGGTTGTACTGGCCTTGGCCTTTGTCGGTGGGCGAGGCCATCAGGTTGTACAGCGCATCGTGGGCATCGGCGGTGCTCGGGGTCCAGCCGAGCATGTAGAAGCTCGTGTCGCGGCGCAAAATTTTCGGGAAGTAGCTGACCTTGGTCTCGGTCTGCAGGTTGACCTTGACGCTGATGCGGGCGAGGTTGGCGGCAACCGCCTGGCAAATCGCGGCGTCGTTGACGTAACGGTCGTTCGGGCAATTCATGCCGACTTCGAAGCCACTGGGGTAGCCAGCCTCGGTCAGCAGTTTTTTGGCCGCTTCGACGTCGTACGGCAGCCGCTTGTTCATTTCGGGGATGAAGCCGCGCACGCCCGGCCCGATCATTAGTGCCGTCGGCGATGCTGCGCCGCGCATCACGCGAGCCCTGATCGTGTCTTCGTCGATCGCTTGATAAAAAGCCTGCCGAACGCGCTTGTCCTTGAACGGGTTCTTGCCCTTGACGCTGCTGTTCAGAAGCTCGTCGCGCTTTTGGTCCATGCCGAGAAAGATGGTGCGCAACTCTGCGCCCTGCAGCACCGTGAGGTTGGGGCTGGCCTTGATGCGTTCGACGTCTTGCAGCGGCACCGGCTCCATCAAGTCGGACTCGCCCGACAGCAAGGCGGCGACACGGGTTGCGTCGTTGCCGATCGGCGTGAAAACAACCTCGTCGAGGTTGCTCTCGGACTTGTCCCAGTGGCTGAAGTTGCGAACGAGCACGGTGCGCACCGAAGGTTGACGTTCTTTCAGGCGAAACGGGCCGGTGCCGTTGGCCTTGAAGCTGGCAGTGTTTTCGACACCCTTGCGCCGATCGACCGGGCGCTCGGCCTTGTTTTCTTCGCACCATTTCTTGCTCATGATCGCGAAGACGGTAAGCGTGTCGGGCAGGATAGGGAACGGCGACACCGTCTCGATCTCGACCACGTGATCGCCGAGCTTGCGCACCTCTTTGACCGGTGCGACGTAGCCGCGCATGTCACTGCCGGGGTCGGCGGCACGCTTAAAACTGAAGATGACGTCGTCTGCCGTGAACGGCGTGCCGTCGTGAAACTTGACACCCTTGCGCAGCTCGAAACGCCACACCGTCGGCGAGGTCTGCATCCACTTGGTCGACAGCAGCGGGATCACCGACATGTCCTTGCCGCGCCCGACCAGCGACTCGTAGACGCTGCCCGTGAAGCTGAGTTGCAGCGACTCGTTCAGCGAGTGCGGATCCATCGACTGCACGTCACCTTGATTCGAGACCCGCAAGGTCACCGCCTGTGCGGTGCCAAGCGACAGAGAAAGAGCAGCGAGCAAGAGCGTATTTTTAAAATGCATGGTGGCCTCCTGGCGACGGAACGATGGAACGAGAGAAGATGAATATCAGTGGCCGGTCGTCGACTTCTCGATCCGCAGCCGCGGGTCGACCGCAAAGTAGAGCAAATCCACTGCGAGGTTGATGACGACGAAGATCAGCGCAATCAAGCAGAGATAGGCGGCCATCACCGGGATGTCGGCAAACGTTACGGCTTGGATGAACAGCAAGCCCATGCCGGGCCACTGGAACACGGTCTCGGTAATGATCGCGAAGGCAATCAAGCCGCCGAGTTGCAAGCCGGTGATCGTCATAACCGGCACCAGCGTGTTCTTCAACGCATGGCCAAAGTACACCGCCCGGTTCGGCAAACCACGCGCGCGTGCGAACTTGATGTAGTCGGCACGTAGAACCTCAAGCATCTCGGAACGCACCAGCCGCATGACCAACGCCAGCTGAAAAGCGGCGAGTGTGACGGTCGGCAAGATCAGGTGCTTGAGCCCATCGACGCTCAGAAACCCGGTGCTCCAGGCGCCCAACATCGTGACCTCGCCGCGGCCGAAACTCGGCAGCCATTTGAGCGTCACCGCGAACACCAAAATCAGCAAGATGCCGATCAGGAACACCGGCAGCGACACGCCCAGCAGCGAAACGGTCATCAGCACCTGAGACAAAAAACTACCTCGTCGCAGCGCCGCATAGACCCCCATCGGGATACCCAGGACCAGGGCAAGCAGCGCCGCCGAAATTGCCAACTCCAGCGTCGCCGGCAAGCGCTCGGCAATCAACGCCGAGACCTTGCGCCCCTGTCGCAGACTCAGTCCGAACTCACCCTGCACCGCTTTAAAAACGAATCGGACGAATTGAACCGGAAAGGGTTGGTTCAGCCCGAGGTCAGCGCGAAGTTGTTCGCGCTGCTGCGGTGTTGCGTCTTGGCCCAGGATGTTGGTGACCGGGTCGCCCACGTACTGGAACAGCATGAAGGCGATAAACGCGACCGTGAGCATCACGAGCACGGCTTGTGCCAGACGACGGAGAACGAAGACAAGCATCAGTTGGGAAGTTCGAAGATTAGCCGGCCGCCGCGGCCTGGTGGCTGCTTGTGCTCCGTCCCGCTCGATCAGAGCAAAACCCGCGCCAGACGTCAAACGGGATTGCCCCGACAGCAGTCACTGAGAGCCCAAAGCCGAGGCAAAAAAAAGCCGCCCGAAGGCGGCCTTTGCTCTCAGCGGGGGCTTGCGCGAGGCAAGCTGCCGATCAGAAGAAATGACGCACGCCGAATTCGGCGCCGGTGGACTTGCCACCCAACGTCGGCAACGCGCTGATCGTGCTGCCGCCTGATACGGAGTACTGCGTGTTGTTACCGTTCTTCAGGCGCGACACGTTGGTGTAAACCGCGGTGCGCTTGGAAAGGTTGTAAACGTAGCCAGCCTTGATCTGGTTGATCGAGTTGTTGCCACCTGCATAGGCGGTTGCGTTGGTTGCGGTTGCCAGGGGTTGCAGACCGCCGTTCGACTTGCTGCGGTCATAGCCAACGTGGATCTCACCCTGACCGACCGGAACGACTGCGCTCAACGAGTAGCGTGTTTCTTTCAGGCTGTTGATGGTGTCGCGGTCGATGAAACCGAGCAGCTTGACGACGCCGAAGTCATACGAGCCGCCGATGTTCCAGGTTTTCTGCTTTGCACTGGCAAGATTTACAACGGTCTGCTGGGCATAGGCGGCAGCAATGTCGAACGGACCCGCCGCGAAGCCGATGCGGCCACCGATGTAGCGCCCGGCGTTGACCGACGTTGTGTTGCCGCCACCTTCACCGGCTGCCGCCATAAACTGGCCGTAAACACCGCCGATGTTGGACGGCAGGAAGTAACCAATGGCGTTGTCGGCGCGAACGTACGAACCGGTAGCCAATTGCAGGACGTGACCCGAATCGCCGAGACCGTTGGTGCCGAACGCATCAAAAATTGTGTTGTTCCAGAAGGTTGGGGTGTAGTCGCGACCCAGACGGACCTCGCCGAATCCGCCCATCAAGCTGACGGTCGAGCGACGATTGAAGAATTTGCTGTTGGTGGTGCCAGTATCAGCGTTGACGCCGGCCAGCAACACAAAGCCAGCCTTCAGGCCACCGCCGAGGTCTTCGACACCCTTGAAGCCGAGTTGGCTGCTGTTGATGCCGTCCTGGCTCATCGAATAACGGCGGCTGGAGCCGTCGTTCTTAACGTATTTGCCATTCAGGTCGATGGTGCCGTACAGCGTGACCGACGATTGGGCCGAAGCCACGCCGGTGAAGGCGCCGAGAACTGCGAGAGCGAGCAGAGATTTTTTCATTGCGACTATCTCCTAGGTTGAACAAGAGGTCCCGATCAAGAGTCAGCCTCGTGGGGCGGATCAGGCACAACCCCCTTAGCGGAAGTTGCACGTATTGCACCAGAGGGGCCGGGGACTGGAAAGCCTCGCCGCCCAAAAAAGGCCTTTCTGTTGTCCACGTACAACGAGCCGAATGACGATGAATCTTTTCTTCCTGGGCCAAGCCTCGGCTCCCGCACTGTCATATGGGCCTCTCGCCGACATCGATTAGGGCCTGAGGTAGTCTTCAGCCGATATGTTCGCTACACGCCCTGCTTTGTCCCCGCTCGATCGTGTTCTCGCGGCTGCAGATCTGGCGTTACGCACGTTGTCCGGCACCGCCCAAGCCGCCCGACCGCGGCCAGAGGCCGGCGGCGATCAGTCGCCATTGGAATTGTCCGACCGCAAGCTCTCGGGATCGCTGATGCGCGTCAACCACGTTGGCGAGGTCTGCGCGCAAGCGCTCTACACGGCGCAGTCGCTCGCCACGCGAGACCCCGAATTGCGCCGGCGCTTTCAGGGGGCCGCCCGCGAAGAAACCGATCATTTGGCATGGACACAACAACGCTTGGCCGAGTTGGGTGCGCATGCCAGTTTGTTGAACCCACTGTGGTTTGCCGGATCGTTCGTAATGGGGTTGGTCGCTGGCCGAGCCGGCGATGCGGCCAGCCTCGGCTTCGTGGTCGAAACCGAAAGGCAAGTAGAGCAACATCTGGACGGGCACCTCAAACGGCTGCCAACATCCGATCACGAATCGCGGGCGATCTTGTTGCAAATGAAAGCCGACGAGGCCCGCCACGGTGCGGAAGCCCAAGCCGCTGGGGCGACTCCAGTGCCCGCCGCGATACGCTGGGGCATGCGCGCGGTTTCACGTTTCATGACGGCAACGGCGCACTACGTCTGATGGTTCCTCGCCCTGCTGGCCCAGCGGGCGTCAGGTCGCTGTGACTTCGAAGCTGGTCGTGATGTCGGCCGACTTGCCAAGCATAATGCCGGCCGAACAATACTTCTCGTGCGAAAGACTCACCGCGCGGGCAACGGCCGCCTCGGTCAGTCCCGGCCCGGTCACGACAAAATGCATGTGGATTTTGGTGAAGACTTTAGGGTCGACCGGCGCACGCTCCGACGTCACCTGCACCTGGCAACCGCGAACGTCGTGGCGACCCTTTTGCAGAATCAGAACAACGTCGTAGGCCGTGCAGCCACCGGTTCCGGCAAGCACCGTTTCCATTGGACGGGGCGCCAGGTTGCGACCTCCGCCGTCGGGCGCTCCGTCCATCGTCAGCAGGTGGCCGCTACTCGTTTCGGCTGAAAACGCCATGCCACTCGCGGGCAACCAGTTGATCGTGCACTCCATTGCGTAAGCCTCAGCGCTGTGCCCAGATCGGCGGGCGATTCGGCTTATTGTGCACAGCTCGATTGAAGATGCGTTGCGGACGTTTCCCACTTTATTGCAGTGCAGCAAAAAACGCTCTAGACTCTTTGGACGGGAAGGTTGAAGTGCCTTAGACGGGCGATCTTCGGTGAACCTTCCAACCGGTTGTCTCCTCCACCTCCTCCATTGGTGGATTCAGCCCAAGGCATCGCTGCCTTGGGCTTTTTTACGGGTGTCGGATGCGTTGAATGCCCCTCAGAGCCGCGGCTATGATTCGGCGCCGTAAAAGCAGGGACCGAGAGACACCACGAACATGGCCGCGCCAAAGAAAAATTCGACGACTCCAACGCGCGTTCGCACCAAGCCCAAGCTCGATCTCGCGGATTATCTTCAGCGCATCTTGACCGCACGCGTGTACGACGTCGCGATCGAAACCGCCCTCGAACCAGCGTCGAATCTCTCGGCGAGGCTGAGTAATCTGGTGCTGCTAAAGCGTGAAGACACGCAGCCGGTCTTCAGTTTTAAGCTGCGCGGCGCTTACAACAAGATGGTGCATTTGAGCCCGGCGCAACTCGAGCGGGGTGTGATCTGCGCTTCGGCCGGCAATCACGCGCAAGGCGTGGCGCTGGCTGCCAAGCGGCTCGGCTGTAAGTCGATGATCGTGATGCCGATGACGACGCCGCAGCTCAAGGTCGACGCGGTGCGCGCGCTCGGCGGCAACGTGATCCTTATCGGAGACAGCTTTTCCGACGCCTACCAACATGCGTTGGCCTTGGAGAAAAAGCACAGCCTGACCTTTGTGCACCCGTTCGATGACCCGGACGTGATCGCAGGCCAGGGCACGATCGCGATGGAAATCCTGCGACAACACCAGGGTCGCATCGATGCGATTTTCGTCGCGGTCGGCGGTGGCGGGTTGATTTCGGGCGTGGCGGCTTACGTCAAAGCGGTGCGGCCAGAAATCAAGGTCATCGGCGTTCAAACCCGCGACTCCGATGCGATGCTGCGTTCGGTCAAAGCCGGCAAGCGCGTGCAACTGCACGACGTGGGCCTCTTCGCCGACGGAACCGCGGTCAAGCTGGTCGGCGAAGAGACCTTTCGCCTGGCGCGCGAGTTGGTCGATGACTACGTGGTCGTCGATACCGATGCGGCCTGCGCCGCCATCAAGGATGTCTTCGAGGACACCCGCAGCATCCTCGAGCCCTCGGGGGCGCTGAGCGTCGCAGCGATCAAACAGTATGTCGAGACGCACGGATGCAAGGGCAAGACATTCGTCGCGATCACCTGCGGCGCCAACATGAACTTCGACCGCCTGCGCTTCGTTGCCGAACGCGCCGAGGTCGGCGAGGCGCGCGAGGCACTGTTTGCAGTGACGATTCCCGAGGAGCGCGGCAGCTTCAAACGCTTCTGCGAGTTGATCGGCCCGCGCGCGGTGACTGAATTTAACTACCGCATCTCAGACGCCAAGGCGGCCCATGTCTTCGTCGGGCTCGCGACCACGAATCGGGCCGAGTCAACGAACCTCACCCAGCACTTCAAGCGCAACGGCTTCGAGACGCTCGACCTCACCGACGATGAGCTTGCCAAGGAGCATCTGCGCCACATGGTCGGCGGTCGCAGCAACCTTGCACAAGACGAGCGGCTGTATCGGTTCGTCTTTCCTGAGCGGCCCGGCGCACTGATGCGGTTTTTGTCGAGCATGCATCCCGACTGGAACATCAGCCTGTTTCACTACCGCAACCAGGGCGCCGATCACGGGCGAATCCTTGTCGGCATTCAGGTGCCGCGCGCCGACAAGCACGGGTTCAAGCAATTTCTCGAAAGCCTTGCCTACCCGTGTGCGGACGAAACCGACAACCCCGTTTACCGGCTGTTCCTCCGTTGAGTTCGAGCCGTCGTGAACTGGCCTCGATTGTGAGCAGGGCGCGGCCAGGCTCACAATCTGTTCGTTCATCTCGTTCTGCCCGGTTCGAGTTCACCTAAATCCACGGACACCGCCTATGTCGGTCAATCGCTCGCTGATCTCTCCCACTTCCAATCCGCTGCTCGAACAAGCGCTGCGCAAAAAACTCGTGCGTCGCGCCGAGACCACCGGCGGCCTCGGCGAACTCGAAGCGCTGGCGGTGCGGCTCGGGTTGATTCAAAACACATTGAAGCCGCGATTCCGCACGCCGCAGATCGCGGTCTTCGCGGCCGACCACGGCCTGGCAGTCGAGGGCTTGAGCGTGGCCGGCAACCAGTCGACCGCCCTGCTCGCGCACCAGTTGCTGACCTCGCAATTGCCGGTTGCGGTGTTCGCGCGGCTACAGGGGCTGGAGTTGTCGGTGGTTGACTGCGGCGTTTCCGAGTCGGTCGCACCGCACCCGCAGCTGCTCGCACGCAAGATCGCGCACGGCACCCGCAATGCGCGCGTGACCTCCGCGATGTCGCTCGATCAGGCCCATGCGGCAATCCGCGCCGGCATGGAGATCGCCGACTCGCTGGTAGGCAACGCCGTCGCCTGCGCCGGGATCGGTGTCGGCTCGCACGAGAGCGCGGCGCTGGTACTTTCGCGCCTCTCGGGAGCCAATCTCTCGGACCTGCTGATCGCCGGCCCCGACATGGAAGAGGCCAACCTCGCCCACCTTTTGGCGGTGCTGCAGGGCGCGCAAATGCGGCATCGCGACGTCACCGACCCGGTTGAAGTGCTGGCCGCGTTCGGTGGTTTCGAGATGGCGATGATGGTCGGCCTGATGCTGGTGGCCGGCAGCAAGCGGCACCTGATCGTCGTCGACGGTGTGCCGGCGTGCGCAGCGCTGATGGTCGCGGCGCGCATTGCGCCTGCCGTCACCGACTACTGCGTCTACTGCCGAAGCCACAGCCACCAGGGGCTCGACCAGTCGCTCGCCCTGTTTCATGCGTCGGCACTGCTCGAATTGGGCATGGAGAGCACTGATGGCACCGGTGCGACCCTCGCCTGGCCGTTGGTGCGCAGCGCTGCAGCGCTGCTGACCGAGGTGGCAGAGGGCGAAGAGCCCGGGCCCACGCTGCCGGGCCAGATCTACACCGGCACCGAGTCGACGTTGCCAAATTAGCGCGAGGCGCGCCGTTTTCGGCTTATTGGGTCGGTGACCCTACCTCGGGGCGCATCGGCACTGCCGTTGCATTGGCCGATGGCGCCAGAACCGGCACCGGCTGAAACACCTGCGGCGTCACAGGTTGCGGCACGAATGGCGGCACGACGCCGGCAGGCACGCCACCGGTCGCTGCGCCTGGCAAGCCGCCGATCGGTGCCGATGACAGTGCGCCGGTTGCCGCCGGCAGAGGCCGTGGCAACTCGAGCGTGATCGCCGGTGCGCCTTTCCCAGCCGCGATCGACACGGTGCGCAAACTGACCGTTTGCAAGACCAGGTCGCCATCGATTTGTGATCCGACCGGATAGGCCTTGGGCATCTTGCCGTCGACCGCGATCAACGCGACGCCTCGGCCCGAAGCGGTTGACTCCCAGCCGCCGCCTTTCGGGGCAACGATCCCGAACAAACGGAATCGCGAACTCGCCTCGGGCGCTGCTGCGGCCGACACCGGCACGGCGGGCGCCGAGCCCAGCAGTCGAGTCAGATCACCGCGCACCGTGGCAGCATCGCCGACCGCGACCGTGTAGGCCGGCGCCGCAGGCGCGCTGACAAACAAGCGCAAACCCCAGAACACCGCTGTCGCGGCCACGAGGGCCCAAATGGCGAACGCTGAGAGTCGTGCGAGCATGCGCGATTATGATTCAACCGGCTACTCGGCTTGCACCACCACGGCCTATGCGCCGGCAGGAAGTTCCCATGACTTTGGCTCACCGACACCGCGCATTGCGCACCACGCCCCGGCTTGCGCGCGGGCGGCGCGGCTTCACCTTGATCGAGTTGATGGTCGTGCTGGTGATCATCGGTGTGCTGGCGGCGCTGATCGTGCCGAACGTGCTGGGCCGACTCGACCAGGCCCGCGTCACTGCGGCCCGCAGCGACATCAACACCTTGATGGGCGCGCTCAACACCTACAAGCTCGACAACCAGCGCTACCCGTCGGCCGAGCAAGGCCTGCAGGCATTGATCGGGCGGCCGACCGCGGGCGCCGTGCCACCGAACTGGCGCGGCCCCTACATCCCGAAGCTGCCCAACGACCCGTGGGACCGCCCCTATCTTTATGCGAACCCCGGCCTGAAAGGCGAGATCGACGTCTACAGTTTCGGGGCCGACGGCGTGACCGGCGGCGAAGGAAACAATGCGGACATCGGCTCTTGGCAGTGACCCCTTGCGGCCTCTCGTGAAATCACGAGCCGCCGGTTTCACCCTGATCGAATTGATGGTGGTGGTCGCGCTGATCGCGATCGCCAGCGCGCTTGCGAGCCTCGCGATGCGCGACCCCGCGACCACCCGGCTCGAGCAAGAAGGCGGTCGCCTGGTCGCGCTTCTCGAAGCGGCCCGCACCCAGGCGCGTGCCGCAGGCTTGAGCGTTAGTTGGCAGCCACTGGCAGTGCGCGAAGGCGACGAAGGCTTTCGGTTCGTCGGCATGCCGGCTTCGTCCAGACTGCCCGGAAACTGGCTCACCTCTGGCGTCACGGCCGAGGTCACCGGGATCGCTGGTGCGCGCACGGTCACGCTCGGCCCAGAGCCCATGATCGGCGCACAGCGCATCGTGCTGCGGCTAGGCGAGCAACACCTGCTGCTGGCGACCGACGGGCTCGGCCCCTTCGTCGTGGTCGACGACGACGCCCCAACGGCACCGCGCTCGTGAACACCCGCCGCATCGCAGGCTTCACGCTGATCGAAGTGCTGGTGGCGCTGACCATCGTCGCGATCACGCTGGGCGCAGGCATCAAGGCCGCGGGTGCATTGACCAGCAACACGCAGCGCCTCGCCGACATCAGCGCCGCACAGTGGTGCGCCGACAACCAGCTCGCCGTTCTGCGCATGGCGCAGGTCACGCCGCCAATCGGTGATGGCGACTTCGTCTGTACCGAACTCGGCCAGACCTACCGCGGCAAGCTGGTGGTCACGCTGCCGCCCAACCCCAACTTTCGCGTCGTCGCGGCAACCATCGCCGATGAGGCGGGCCAGACGATCCTCGCGCTCTCGACCGTGATGCGCAAATGAACGGGCAAGCGGCTTCGCGTGGCTTCACGCTGGTCGAGGTGCTGGTCGCGATGACCGTGATGGCGATCATGGCGGTGATGGCGTGGCAGGGCGTCGATGGCATCGTGCGCTCGCGCAACGCCAGCCAGGCGCGGCTGGAGCAGACCCTGCGGCTCAACACCGTGATCGCGCAGTGGGATCAAGACCTCGCGTCGATCCAAGACGGCGGGGTCATGCGACCCACTGCGCTGACCTGCGACGGTGCCACCGTGCGCATGACGCGCCGCACGCCCGACGGTTTGCAGATCGTGGCCTGGTCGTACCGGCCGGAAGACGGCGGCTCGTGGGTGCGCTGGGCCGGCCCGCCGGTGACCACCTTCGCCGAGTTGCAAGACAGCTGGCTGCGCAGCCAACAGTTGCAGGGCGGCGAGGTCGGATCGCAGAAAACGCTGACCGGGCTGACGGGATGGCAGGTCTACTACTACCAGACCAACGGCTGGGCCAATTGCCAGTCGACGGGCAATGTCTCGGCAGGCGGCTCAACAGGTTCGCAAGAGTTGCCGCGCGGCGTGCGGGTGGTGCTGAGCTTCGCCGCCGGCAGCGGCATCAACGGCGACCTGACCCGCGACACCTTGCTCGCAAAATGAACCCGAAAACAACGATGGGCATCGGCAGTCAACCTCGTCACCCCGCGCGACAGCAGCGCGGCGCCGCGCTGCTTACCGCGATGATCATTGTCGCGCTGGTCGCCACGCTCTCAGCGGCGATGGTCTGGCAGCAATGGCGCGCGGTGCAGGTCGAAGCGGCCGAGCGCGCGCGGGCGCAGTCGACCTGGATCCTGCGCGGCGCGCTCGATTTGGGTTTGCTGTTTTTGAAAGAAGATAAGGGCGGCACCACGGAGCTGACCGAGGTCTGGGCCACACCACTCGAAGAGTCGCGCCTCTCGACCTTTCTCGCCGTCGACAAGGCCAACGCCGACGACGGGCCCGAGGCCTTTCTGTCGGGCAACATCACCGATGCGCAGGCGCGCTTCAACCTGACCAACTTGGTGGCTCTCGACGGCAAGGTGTTCAAGCCCGACCCCAAAGCCTTGTTGGTGCTGCAACGCCTTTGCAATGCGATCGGTGTCGACAGCAGCGTCGCCGGCCGAATTGCAGACGGAATGGTCGCCGCCAAGATGGCGCTGACCGGCCCCGCCACCGCCGCGGCGCTCGAGCCGAAAACAGTCGCACAGCTCACTTGGCTGGGCATCGATATCGCAACAGTGCAGGCGCTGCAGCCCTTTGTTGTGATCCTGCCGCAGACAACGCCAGTCAACGTCAACACCGCGCCCAAGGAGGTGATCGCTGCCGTCGCCAACATCGACCCGGCGAGCGCTGAACGGCTGGTGCGGTCACGGCAACGCACAGCATTCAAGACCATCGAGTCGTTTCGGGAACAAGTCGCGTCGCCCGACTTGCCCACCGGGGGTTTCGACGTGAGGTCGAGTTACTTCGAGGTGCGTGGTCGTGTGCGATTTGACGACCATGTCGTGACCGAGCGCTCCATCGTCCATCGCGTCGGGAGGAAGTTCGACGTGCAGCAAAGCGAACGCATCGCCAGCCTCGAGCAGGTCGGCGGATGAATGCGAAGCTCACGCCAGATCGCACTGCAGCGGCCTGCGGTAAGTCCTTGATTCGCTTCGATTTGTAAATCACGCCTGCCTACAATGCCCGCGAAGCCAGAAAGCCTGCCGCCTTAAATGTCGACCCTCGTCATCCAGATCCCGACCCGCGCCCGCCTGCGCAGCAGCGCCGGCAGCACCGAGCCCGAGGCCAGCGGGTTGGCGACCGAATACGTCTACGTCAGCAGCCCCGACGGGCTCGCCCTCGAAGCGCAAGGCCACTGCCCCGCCGCACTCTTGCCCAAGGCCACGACTGTTATCGCGGTGCTTGCCGATGTCGACGTGAGCTGGCACCGCATCGTGTTGCCGAAGGCGCCCGCCGCGCGCTTGCGAGCCGCCCTCGGCGGTGTACTCGAAGAGGCCCTGCTCGAAGACAAGGACGACGTCCATCTCGCACTCGCGCCCGCCGCCACACCGGGCCAGCCGACCTGGGTGGCGGCCGCATCGCGACGCTGGCTGCGAGCCGAGCTGGCCGCACTCGAGAAGGCCGATGTCTTCGTCGACCGGGTCGTGCCGATGGCCTGGCCCGACGACCCGCCGATCGGCCACTTCGCCGAAACCTCGGTCGACCCGGGCGGCCCAGCGCACGGCATCGCGCTTCACTGGGCCCACGCCAACGGTGTGGCCACGGTTCGCCTGCAGGGCGGGCTCGCACGAGCCCTGGTGCCACAACCGGCACCTGCCGAGACCCGCTGGAGCGCAACGCCGGGCGCGGTAGCCGCAGCTGAGCAGTGGCTGGGCGGACCGGTGCGGGTGATGCCGCCAGGTCAGCGCCTGCTGCAAGCCGCGCGCAGCCTGTGGAACCTGCGCCAGTTCGAACTTGCGCGCCGCACCCGCGGCGGGCGTGCGCTGCGCGACTCGGCGCGGCGCTTTTTCAGCACCGAATGGCGGCCGGTGCGTTGGGGCATTGCAGCGCTGCTGGTGGCGCAAGTCATCGGGCTCAATCTTTGGGCCTGGCACCAACGCAGCGCGATCGAATCGCGCCAGCTCGCGATGCAAAATTTGGTGAAGGCGATCTATCCGAATGTGAGCGCAACCGATGTTCAGCGCGATGCCGATGCCGTGATGCAGCGCGAGACGCAGGCGCTGCGCACCGTCGCCGGCAAGCCCGGCGACACTGACCTCGAGCCCATGCTGCAGGCTGCGGCGTCGGCTTGGCCGGCCGATCGCCCGCCGGTCGAAACGCTGCGCTTCGAGCCCGGCCGCCTGACCCTTTCGGCCGCCGGCTGGAGCGACGCCCAGATCGGCCAGTTTCGCAGCCTCTTGCGCAGCAACGGCTGGGCCGTGGACGCGAGCGAAGGCAAGCTGGTGCTGAGCCGCGCACGCCTGGGCAGCGCCTCATGAGCACCGAGACGATGAACGCCGCCTCGCCGGCACTCACCAGCCTGCGCCAGCAGGCCGGCACTTGGTGGCTGGCCCGCACGGCGCGCGAGCGCCAGGCGGTGACCGTCGTCGCCGTGGTGCTCGGCGCTTTCGTGGTCTGGAGCCTCTTCGTGCAGCCCGCCTGGCGCACCGCGAGTCAGGCGCCGGCCCAACTCGATCGACTCGACGCGCAACTGCAGCAGATGCAGCGCATCGCCAACGAAACCACCGCCCTGCGCGCCACGCCCCGTGTGCCGCCGGGCCAGGCCGCGCAGGCACTGAAAGCTGCCACCGACCGACTCGGCGATCGCGCCCGCCTGGTGCTGCTCGGCGACCGCGCGACCCTCACGCTGCAGACCGGCGTCAACCCCGAAGCCTTGCGCGCATGGCTGGTCGAAGCCCGCAGCGGCGCGCGCGCGCGCCCGGTCGAGGCGCAGTTGCAGCGCGGGCCGCTCGGCTACACCGGCACCATCGGCGTCACGCTCGGGGGTGGGTCTTGATTCGCGCCCGTCGCAAGCGTTCGCGCGGCCTCTTCAGCCCGACCGTCGCCGCCACCGGCTGGGGTGAATCGACCTACGCCGAGATGTCATGGGACAAGTCGCGCAACGCCGGCGTGCGTTGGGCGTTGGCCGGCCTGACGCTCGGCGTTGTCCTGGCCTTCATCGCCTTTGCCCCGGCGGCCTGGCTGGCGGGCGCGGTGGCCTCGGCCACGCAACAGCGGCTGCTGCTGGCCGACGCCCGCGGCACCGTCTGGAACGGCAGCGCGGTGGCGGTCTTGACCGGCGGCGCCGGCAGCCGGGATGCGACTTCGTTGCCCGGGCGGCTCGGCTGGTCGCTGCGCCCGCACGGCATCGGGCTGGAGTTGCAACTCGAGCACGCCTGTTGCCTCAACGGCCGGGTCGCGCTGCAGGTGCGGCCGGGCTTCGGCCGCACTGAATACACATTGGTGCCGCCTGCTGGCTGGGTCGGGCAGTGGCCTGCCGCGCTGCTCGGCGGCCTCGGCACGCCGTGGAACTCGATGCAACTCGGCGGCTCGGTGCGGCTCGAGTCGCGCAGCCTCAAGATCGAATCGGTGCAGGGCCGTTGGGTCGTCGATGGTCGCATCGATTTCAATGTGCTCGAAGCCTCGTCGCGCATGAGCACGCTCGACTCCCTCGGCACCTACCGCATGAGCATTTCCGGCGATGCCGCCAACCCCGGCGTTTCGCTGCTCAATCTGTCGACCGAGAGTGGCCCGCTGCAACTGAGCGGCGCCGGCACCTGGGGCCCCGCAGGTGTGCGCTTTCGGGGCGAGGCACGCGCCGCCGCGATCGAGGAAACCACGTTGTCGAATTTGCTGAACATCATCGGGCGGCGCGATGGCGCCCGCTCTGTCATTTCGATCGGATGAGCATGAAGCCACGCGCCCTACCCGCCAACCGCACGCGCCTCGGCGGCCGCAAGCTGCCTGCAGCCGTCGCCACCGCCGTGCTGTTGGCCTCACTGATGCCCGCGCCCTTGGCATTTGCCCAAAAAACCAAAGCCCGCACCACCCGCAGCGGCGAGACCGTCACGCTCAACTTCGTCAACGCCGAGATCGACGGCGTGGCGCGCGCGATGTCGGCCATCCTCAAGCAACAGTTCGTGGTCGACCCGCGGGTCAAGGGCACGATGACGCTCTACAGCGATGTGCCGCTCTCGCCCGCCGAGGCCTACAAAAACTTTCTCGCTGGCCTGCGCGGCCTGGGCTTCACGGTGGTCGAGGTCGGCGGGCTCTACAAGATCGTGCCCGAGGCCGATGCCAAGCTGCAGACCGGCACCGTCACGGTCGGCGAGCGCACGCTGCGAGGCGGTGACCAAGTGTTGACGCAGGTGTTCAGGCTTACCCACGAAAACGCCAATAACCTCGTCGCCGTGCTGCGCCCGCTGATCAGCCCGAACAACACGATCAATGCCAACCCCGGCAACAACACCCTCGTCATTACCGACTACGCCGACAACCTCCAGCGCATCGCCAAGATCATCGCGGCCATGGACACACCGGCCTCGGGCGATGTCGAAGTGATTCCCTTGAAGTACGCAGTTGCAGCCGACATCGCGCCGCTGGTGCAGCGCCTGACCGACAGCAGCGGCGGCGCCGGTGCCGGAGGCCCGGTCGCGATTGCGCCGGGCGGCGCAGTCAGTGGCGGCTCGTCGGTGCAGATCGACACCCGCAGCAACTCGCTGCTGGTGCGCGCACCCAACCCGGCACGTCTGGCTTCGATCCGCGCACTGGTCGACAAGCTCGACAAGCCGGTGGAATCGGCCAACGGCACCGGCAATGTCTGGGTGGTCTACCTGAAGAACGCCGACGCGGTGAAACTCGCGACGGTGCTTCGAGCCGCCTACCCCACGGCCGGCGGCGGATCAACGGGCGGTGGCGGTGGCGGACCTTCGACACCTACCGGCGGCCTTTCATCACCGGGCGGCAGCACCGGCACGAGTGGCGGCGCGTCGCCGCAAACCAGTTCGCCGCTCGCGGCATCGGGCGGTCCATCGACCGGCGGCTTCGTGCAGGCCGACCCGTCGAGCAACTCGCTGATCATCACGGCGCCCGAGCCGCTGTACCGGCAACTGCGCGCGGTGATCGACCAGCTGGATTCGCGCCGCGCACAGGTCTACATCGAGTCGTTGATCGTCGAGGTCAACCCGAGTGCGACCGGCGATTTCGGCATCCAGTGGGACGTCATCGGCAAACGCGACAACACCTACATTCCTGCCGCCGGCACCAACTTCGGCACGAGCGGCAACATCCTGACGGGCACGGGCCAGGGCGCCACCACCGTCATCGGCGCGCTGGCGGGCATCGGCACTGGCGGCAACATCGGCGTGATCCGCAATTTCGGCAACACCTTCGGCATTGCCGCCATTGCGCGCGCGCTGCAGACCCAGGCCGACACCAACATCCTGTCGACCCCGAACCTCGTGACGCTCGACAACGAAGAGGCGCGCATCGTCGTCGGCCAAAACGTGCCCTTCGTGACCGGCCAATACACCAACACCGGCACCGGCACGAGCAGCCCGTTTCAAACGATCGAACGCAAGGATGTCGGCACCACGCTGAAGATCAGGCCGCAGATCGGCGCCGACGGCACCGTGCGCATGACGATCTTCCAGGAGTCGTCGTCGATCGGCGACGTGGCGACAGGCACTGCGAATGCCGGCCCCACCACCAACAAGCGGTCGATCGAATCGACGATCACGGTCGACGATGGCCAGATCATCGTGCTCGGCGGCCTGATCGAAGACAACTACACGACCAACCGCTCGAAAGTGCCGCTGCTCGGTGACATCCCGTACCTGGGCGCGCTGTTTCGCAGCGAAAGTCGCTCGCGCAAACGCACCAACCTGATGGTGTTCTTGCGTCCCACCGTAATGCGCGACCAGTCGGCGAGCAACAAGATTTCGCTCGACCGCTACGACTACATCCGCAGCAACCAGCTCAATTCGCAGCCGCCGCAAAGCGCGATCCTCGGCGTCAACGAGTCGCCGGTGTTGCCGCCGATTCGGCCCAGCGATGTCGACTCGAACGGCGTGCCGCGGCCGCTCGGCGACGCGGCTCGACCAGCACCGCCGCTCGCGCCGTCGATACCCGGCTCGGCCCCTGAGCCGGTGCCGGCCTCGACACCCAAGACCAACTGAGATCGGGCACACGCGATGGGCGCACGTCACCCTCTTCCCTACGCCTACGCCAAGGCCCACACCGTGCTGCTCGAAGACGACGGCCACCGGCTGGTGCTGTGGGCGCCCGAGTCGGTCGGCCTGCCGGCGCTGTCTGAAGTGCTGCGGCTTTACGACGTCGATGCGCTCGAGCGCGAAGCGGCGTCATCGCTGGCCAACCGCATCGCCGTGGCCTACGCCGGCAGCGAGTCGAGTGCGGCCACCGTGATCGGCGAGGTCGAGAGCGCGGTCGACCTGTCGCGGATGATGCAGGAGCTGCCTGCGATCGAAGACCTGCTCGAGGCTTCTAACGACGCGCCCATCATCCGCATGCTCAACGCGCTGCTGACGCAGGCCGCCAAAGACGGCGCCTCCGACATCCACATCGAGCCTTACGAGCGCAGCAGCTCGGTGCGGTTTCGGGTCGACGGCACGCTGCGCGAAGTGGTGCAGCCCAACAAGGCACTGCATGCCGCGTTGATCTCGCGGTTGAAGATCATGGCCGAGCTCGACATTGCCGAGCGACGCCTGCCGCAAGACGGCCGCATCTCGCTGCGCATCGGTGGCCGCGCGGTCGACGTGCGGGTCTCGACCCTGCCGTCGTCGCACGGTGAACGCGCGGTGCTGCGCCTGCTCGATAAAGGCGAATCTAAATTCACGCTCGAAGCCCTCGGCATGAGTGGCGACGTGCTGACCAAGTTCGACAAGCTGGTGCAACAGCCGCACGGCATCGTGCTCGTCACCGGCCCGACCGGCTCGGGCAAGACCACCACGCTGTACGCCTCGCTCGGCCGGGTCGACACCGCCGGCACCAACGTGCTGACAGTCGAAGACCCGGTCGAATACGAACTCGCCGGCATCGGCCAGACCCAGGTCAATCCGAAGATCGACTTGACCTTCGCCAAGGCGCTGCGTGCGATCCTGCGGCAAGACCCCGACGTGATCATGATCGGCGAAATCCGCGACTACGAGACCGCGCAGATCGCCATTCAAGCCTCGCTCACCGGCCACCTCGTGCTTGCTACGGTGCACACCAACGACGCGCCGAGCACCGTGACCCGGATGATCGACATGGGCGTCGAGCCGTTTTTGCTCAGCTCCAGCCTCATCGGTGTGCTCGCGCAGCGGTTGGTGCGCAAGCTTTGCCCGCATTGCAAGAAGGTCGACGTGCGTGGCCGCTATCACCCGGTCGGCTGTACCGAGTGCGGCAGCACCGGCTACAAAGGCCGCACCGGCGTGTACGAGCTGATGGCGGTCGATGACCAGGTGCGGGCACTCATCCACGGCCGCGCTGCCGAATCGCAGATCTTCGTCGCTGCCGAAGCGGCGGGCTTGCGCTCGATGCGCGAAGACGGCGAGCGGCTGGTCGCCGAAGGCATCACGTCGCCCGAAGAAGTCATGCGCGTCACGCGGGAATGACGACCGCCTCCACGTCGCTTCGCTTCTGCCCCCCGAGGGGGCGCAGCGTCCCGTGCGGCCGCCGGACCGGAGGCTGAGCCCGTGCCCGCGTTCAAATTCGAAGCGCTCGATGCGAGCGGCAAGGCGACCACCGGCCTGCTCGATGCCGAGAACGCCAGGGCTGCGCGTGGCCAATTGCGCGCGCAGTCGCTCGTGCCGCTGGAAGTCACGCCGGTCGCCTCCGCCGGCACGCAGGCCGAAGGGCTGCGCTTCACCCGGCGGGTGTTTACGAGCACCAGCCTGACCGTCTGGACGCGTCAGCTCGCCGGCTTGGTCGGCGCCGGTCTGCCGCTCGAACGCGCGCTCACCGCCCTGAGCGAAGAGGCCGAAGACCCGCGCCAGCGCGAGCTGATCGCGCACTTGAAGAGCGAGGTCAACAGCGGCTCGCCGTTCGCGCGCGCACTGGCCAGCGCGCCGCGCGAGTTCGACGACGTGTACCGCGGCGTGGTCGCCGCCGGCGAACAAAGCGGCGCGCTCGGCCGTGTGCTCGAGCGCCTCGCCGACGACCTCGAAGAACGCCAGGAGTTGCGCGGCAAGCTGATCGGCGCGACGCTGTACCCGGCCATCGTGTCGTTGATCGCGATCGTGATCGTGATCTTTCTCGTCACCTACGTGGTGCCGCAGGTGGCCTCGGTGTTCACCAGCTCGAAGCGCGCGCTGCCGTTTTTGACGATCGCAATGCTCGCCTTCAGCAGCTTTCTTCGTGCCTGGGGCTGGGCCGTCGCCCTGCTGCTTGCCGCCGGGTTCGGGCTCCTGATGTTGATGCTGCGCAACGAGACATTTCGGCAAAGCTTCGATGCCGGCTGGCTCGAGCTGCCGCTGATCGGCAAGCTTGCACGCGGCTACAACGCAGCGCGCTTCGCCGGCACGCTGGCCATGCTGGCCGGCGCGGGCGTGCCAATCTTGAAGGCGCTGCAGGCGGCGAGCGAAACGCTCTCGAACCGCGCGATGCGCGCCGATGCAATGGATGCGCTGGTGCAGGTGCGCGAGGGCGCGCCGCTGGCCTCGGCGTTGGCCGGCAAAAAGCGATTCCCGGGGCTGCTCGCGATGTTTTCGCGGCTTGGCGAGCAAACCGGTCAGTTGCCGCTGATGCTGGAGCGTGCCGCACGCCAGCTTGGCGCCGAAGTGCAGCGGCGTGCGATGCAGATGGCGACCATCCTCGAGCCGTTGTTGATCGTTGCGATGGGCGGCGTGGTGATGCTGATCGTGCTGGCGGTGCTGCTGCCGATCATCCAGCTCAACTCCTGGGTCAAGCAGAGACACGCGAGTGCGCGCCGCGGGCAGCGCTCACCTTCCGCCGCTTATGGCTCGCGCAATGCAACGCTCTCGCTGGCGACCCGTGCGGCCATGCCCGCAGGCAGCCCTTCGGCCTCGACCACATCAACACGAAACGGCAGCGCGCTGGCCTCGAACCGGTCACGCAACTCGGCGCGTTGAGCCCAACTCAACCGCCCGGGCTCGACGATGAGCAGATCGAGATCCGAGAACGGCCGAGCCCGACCGGTCGCGCGTGATCCGAAGACCCGCACCTGCGCTTCACCGACGACGCCGTCGAGAATGGTTAGCACGGTTCGAATCTCCGCCAACGTGAGCTGCAGCGGCCTAGAGTCAGGCATCTGATCGGCGCTCAACGCTTGTCTCCAACGCGACCAGCAATTCCGCCGCGTCGGCACCGAACTCGGCTGCGCGCTGCGCCACGGCTTGGGCGATCGTTTCCGCATAGGCGTAGCTCGTGGCGTTGCGCATCTCACGCCATTCGCGCCATCGCAGAGCGTCGCGCATCAAGCCGGCATCGGCCGCTGCACGCAGCAAGTCGTGGAACGACAGATCGGCGACCCGCTCGGTGGATGCTGCGCGTTCGATCAACGCGCGGCGAGTCAGGCGCACCGACAACTCATGGGTGAACTCGAAAGACTGGATGACGGCAGAACGCAAGTGCCGCTTGAGTGGCGCGCCTTCAGCCTGTGCACAACAGAACGCCAAGGCCTCGGTCAGGAGCGCAAGCGCGTTGCGCAGCGGCGAAAGGTCAATGGTCGGCGAGTTCATGGGCGCCTTGTCGGGACTGGAAACGGCGGCGTCAGAAGCCCGCGCGACTCGACCCTCACTTGCCTTCCGATGGTTTGCGAGCGCGCCCGAGATCAACGCCGGCAGCTGGCAGCTGGCAGAGGAATCCTCATCGCGCAGCGACCCACTCGTATCATCGTTCGCATGCCCACCTCGCTCGACGGCCAACTCGTTGTTGCCATCTCGTCCCGCGCACTCTTCGATTTCGAGGAGGAGAACCAGCACTTCGAGGCCAACGACGACCGCGCCTACATGCGACTGCAGCTCGAGCGGCTCGACCGCGCCGCGAAGCCCGGGGTTGCTTTCTCGCTGGTAAAGAAACTGTTGGCGTTCAACCTGACCGCGGCGCAGGGTGAAGGCAGTGGCGGTGCCGGTGGCGGTAACGATGTCACCCCGCCGCGACGCGTCGAGGTCGTGATCTTGTCGCGCAACGATCCGGTCTCGGGCATGCGCGTGTTTCGCTCGGCTCAGCACTACGGGTTGCCGATCCAGCGCGGCGTGTTCACGCGCGGCCAGTCACCGTGGCGCTATCTGCGACCGCTCAACGCGCACTTGTTCTTGTCAACCAACGAGGCCGATGTGCGCTCGGCGCTCGCGGCCGGCGTGCCGGCGGCGCGTGTCTATCCGCACTCGGCGCGCGCGTCGAGCGAACACCCCGACGAGGTGCGAATTGCCTTCGACGGCGATGCGGTCTTGTTCTCCGACGAAGCCGAGCGGGTCTATCAGCTGGGTGGCCTCGATGCATTTCAGGCGCACGAGCGCACCCACTCGTCCACGCCGCTCGCGGCCGGGCCGTTCAAGCCGTTGCTGTTGGCCTTGCGCGCACTGCGACACGCGCCCGCGCAAGGCATGCGCATACGCACCGCGCTGGTAACGGCGCGCAGCGCGCCGGCGCACGAGCGCGCGATCCGCACCTTGATGGACTGGAACATCGAAGTCGACGAGGCGATGTTTCTCGGCGGCTTGGCCAAGGGCGAATTTTTGCGCGAGTTCGAGCCCGACTTCTTCTTCGACGACCAGACCGGCCACGTCGACTCGGCGGCTGCGCACGTACCGTCAGGGCACGTGGCGTCGGGGGTTTCGAACAGCTGATTCACGTGCGGCGCACATTCGCGGCCTTCAAGGTCCAGGGTGTCGGGTGCGGTGTCATGCACGGTTCATATTTGGCACTTACGCTTCGCCTCGCCAAGAGCAATGTCGGAAACGTTTCCTTGTTTTTCGACGCGTGCCCTGCCCCTTGTTGAAACGGAGTTCCGCATGCCCAGCCTTTCTGCAGCACTGTCGGCCCGGGTGGCCGCCTTCAGGTCCCCTCTTGTCGCGCGCGGCCTTGCGCTGTTGCTCGCCCTGCCACTCGCGTTGGCCTCGCAAGCCCAGGCGGCCGTGGTCATCAGCCAGGTCTATGGCGGCGGCGGCAACAGCGGTGCGACCTTGCGCCAGGACTTCATCGAACTCTTCAACAACGGCAGCAGCCCGGCGAATGTCGGCGGCTGGTCGGTGCAATACAGCGCAGCGACCGGCACGGCGTGGGCGCTGACCACCATCCCGGCCGGCACTACTGTGCCGGCAGGCGGCTACTTGCTGATCCGCGAGGCCGCCGGTAGCGGCGGCACAGTCGATGTGAACGGCGACCTCACCGGCACGCTCGCGCTCAGCGGCGCCGCCGGCAAGGTGGCCTTGGCGAACACCCTTACCGCGCTCTCGGGCAGCGCGCCTAGCGGCGGTGCCGTCGTCGACATCGTCAGCTACGGCCCCAGCGCCAGCCCGACCGAGGGCACGCCCACGGCATCGCTCTCGAACACCACCGCCGCGCTGCGCAACGCCGGTGGATGCAACGACACCGACAACAACAGCGCCGACTTCAGTGTCGGCACGCCTGCGCCGCGAAACAGCGCCACCGCTGCAGTGCCCTGCAGTAGCGGTGGTGGTGGTGGCGGCGGCACTGTGCCGGTCGCCGCGGCAATCCACACGATTCAAGGCAGCGACGCGACCAGCCCGCTCGTTGGCCAGACCGTGGTCACCAGCGGCGTGGTCACCAAGGTCGTCAACAACGGCTTTTTCATCCAAGACCTCGGCGGCGACGGCGACCCGGCGACCTCGGACGGCATCTACGTCTTCACTGCCGCAGCACCGTACGCCGCGGCCGCACCCGGCAACTTGGTGCAGGTGACCGGCACGGTGGTCGAGTTCAGTGCCGGCGCCGGCACCGCTGCGAGCCCGCTGACCGAGATCGGCAGCGTGACCGCGGTGAGCCTGCTCGGCAGCGGCTACACAATCACGCCGACCGATGTGGTCCTGCCACTGGCCGTGGGCGACAGCCTTGAGCGTTTCGAGGGCATGCTGGTGCGCTTCGCCGGCACGCTCACCGTGCAGCAAAACTTCTTTCAGGCCCGCTACGGCCAGCTCACACTGGGCGCTGGCGGCCGCCACGAGACGCCCACCAACCGCCACCGCCCGGGCAGCCCGCAGGCTTTGGCGCTGGCTGAATTGCAAGCCCGAGGCCGCGTGTTGCTCGACGACGGCAGCTCGCTGCAGCACGTGAACCCCACGGCTTACAGCTTTGCCGGTGGCGTGCCGCGGGCGGGCGACTCGGTCTCTGAGCTCGTCGGCGTGCTCGACTACGGCCCGGCCACCGCGAGCGCCTCGGGTGCCGGCCTTTACCGCCTGCAGCCGACCGCTGCGCCTGCGTTTTCGATCACCAACCCGCGCACTGCCGCACCCGACGCGGTCGGCGGCAGCAATGTCACGCTGGGCTCGATGAACGTGCTCAACTTCTTCACCACCTTCACCAACGGCCAGACCGCCTCGGGGCAATCCGGTCAAGGCTGCAGCCTCGGCAACTCGGTCTCGGCGAGCAACTGCCGTGGTGCCGACAACGCGGCCGAGTTCGAGCGCCAGCGCAGCAAGATCGTGCGCGCGCTCGCTGGCCTCAACGCCGATGCGGTCGGCTTGATGGAGATGCAGAACAACGGCAGCGTCGCGGTGCAAAACCTGGTCGACGCGCTCAACGCCCAGCTCGGCACCACGACCTATGCGGCTGTTCCGCTGCCTGCCGAAAGCACGGGCACCGATGCGATCCGCGTCGCGATGATCTACAAGCCCGGCCGCTTGAGCCTGGTCGGCGCTTCTGTCAGCGATGCCGCGGCAATCAACAACCGGCCGCCGCTGGCGCAAACCTTTGCAGAAGCAAACGGCGAGCGTTTCACGCTGGTCGTGAATCACTTGAAGTCGAAGAGCGGCTGCCCTTCCGCCAGCGACGCCAATGCCGCTGGCAACACCGACGCCGGCGACGGCCAAGGCTGCTGGAACGCACAGCGCGTGCAGCAGGCGCAACGCCTGCGAACCTTCATCGCGCAGCTGCAAAACAAGAGCGCCAACAACGACGTGCTGCTGGTCGGCGACTTCAATGCCTACGCGCAAGAAGATCCGATCTTCGATCTGACCAGCAGCGGCTACGTCGACCAGTCGGGGCGGTTCGAGGCGCTCGGCTACTCCTACGTGTTCGATGGCGCGGCGGGCCGGCTTGACCACGCCATCACAACCGCATCGCTCGCCTCCAAAGTAACCGGCGTCGTGCACTGGCACATCGACGCCGACGAGAGCCTTGCGCAAGACTACAACCTCGAGTTCAAACAACCCGTTTGTGCGACCTGTGCGCCCGACCCGTTCGACGGCACGCTGCCCTTTCGCGCCTCCGACCACGACCCGGTGCTGGTCGGCCTGAGCCTGTTCAAAAGCCTTGTCGGCACGAGCGGCCGCGACACCCTCGTCGGCAGCGCGGGCGACGACATCATCATCGGCGGCCCAGGGGCCGACACGCTGACCGGCGGTGGTGGCGTCAACGTGTTCGTCTACAACTCGATGCGCGATGCGGGCGACACCATCACCGACTTCGCACCGGGCAAAGACTTTCTCGACCTGCGCACCTTGCTCGCAAGCATCGGCTACACCGGCACCGACCCGATCGCCGATGGCTACCTGCGCTTCACAGCGAGCGCTGGCGGCACCCGCGTGCAGATCGATGTCGACGGGCCGAACGGCAGCGCCGTGTTTCGCCCGCTGCTCACGCTGCTCGGCGTCGCACCCGGCAACGTCACGCTGCGCGACCTGATGGTGCGCTGAAGGCTCCAGCCCGCATTACCGAAACAAACTTCACCGAAAGGCCCGCGATGAAATTCATCAAGTCCTTGCTCAATGCCGCCGCCTTCAGCGCGCTCACCTTGGCCTGCAGCAGCGCCGCCGCGCAGGCGTCGACCACCAGCCTGGCCGGCTGGAGCACTGTCGGCGACGTGATCGCGCAAAGCGATGCGATCACGCTGACCACCGCTTACCTCGACGGCGGCGCCGATCAGGCCTCTAACGTTTCGGGTCGGTCGGCGATCGACATTGCAGGCATCGAGACTGCGGGCGGTGTATCACCGTACGCGCTCGACCTGTCGGCGATCGAGGCCGGCACCGAAGGCTCGCTCGTGAGCCAGAGCTTTGCGGCCACAGCGGGGCAGACCCTGCGCTTCGACTGGTCGTTCACCAGTCTCGACAGCTTTGCGCTCGACCACGCCTTCGTGGTGCTCGACGGCACGGTTTTCACGCTCGCGACAAGTGCCACGCCAGGCGCCGCCAGCCAGAGCTTCAGCCGCGTGATCGCATCGTCGGGGCTGCTCAAGCTCGCGTTCGGTGTGATCGATACGCACGATGTCTACGGCGTCTCGAGCTTGCGCGTCAGCCGGCTCGCGCTGACCGGCGAGGTGACCGCGGTGCCCGAACCGACGACCTGGATGCTGCTCGCAACGGGCCTCGGTTTCATCGTTTTGAACGCCCGCAAACGCTCCGGCGGCCGGCATGAATTCAGAGCGAGTCGAAAGACCCAGCACGTGTGAGCCCCACGGGGACCTGACCGACTCCACGAAGCGCCTCCAGATTCATGACGCGCACGCCGCCGTATTCGACCCGGATCAAGCCCTTTTTCTCGAGCGAGTTGAGCGCCTCGTTGACCCGCTGCCGCGAGAGACCGATCAAGTAGCCCAACTCGCGCTGCGTGATGCGCAGCAGGCCGCCGACGCCCGGGTACAGCACCGGATGAAAAAGCGCCGCCAGGCTGCGCGCGACGCGCGCGTCGACATCGTTCATGCGGTCGATCTCGCGCGCGCCGATGAACTGGCCGAGACGCTCGTTGAGCTGCTGGATGACGAAGCGGTTGAACGGGATGCTGCGGCCGAGCAGCCAGTGAAACGTCTCGACTCCCAGCCCCGCGACCACGCTCTTGCGCAGCGCCTGCACGTTGTAGCGGTAGACCTCGCGCTTGATCACGGTGCCTTCGCCGAACCAGCCGCCGGGCGGCAGTCCGGCAAAGGTCAGTGGCACGCTCTGCGCATCACGGGTGGCGGTTGCCGAGTGCGCGAGATCGCTGTCTTTGCTCATCTTCAGCAAGCCGTCGACCACGCCGAACCAGTAGGTCGCGGGCCGGCCGACACGGCATAGCAACTCGCCTGCCGCCACGTTGACAACCTTCAAATCGGCCACTGCCGCCGTGTATTCGTCGGTCTCGAGCGAGGCCAGCCACGGGATGTCGGCGAGTTCGGCGGCGCTCGGTACACGCGCTCTTTGATAAAGCGGTTGCGCAGGCGGAGCGCGGTCGGCGGCGGCGAAACTCATCGAGGGAAACATCGGGGAGTAGTGTCCCTAGGATTGTCGTCAGAACGACAACCGGGCGTCAAACTTGTTCCTACATTCACGGCGACGCCTCACGTCCATCGATCCCAACATCCGCAGTGCCGACGACCTTCACACACTTGCTGCTCGACCACGCGGCCCAACGCCCCGATGCCGCGGCATTGCGTGAAAAAGAGTTCGGGATTTGGCAAACGCTGAGCTGGCGTGCGCTCGCAGCAATGGTGCGCGAGTTGGCCTGCGGTCTGCACGCAGCGGGTCTGCGGCGCGGTGAGCACATCGTCGTGATCGGCGAGAACCGGCCGCGGCTGTACGCCTCGATGCTGGCCGCGCAGTCGCTGGGCGCGGTGCCGGTGCCGCTGTATCAAGACGCGGCCTCGACCGAGTTCGTCTTCCCGATCGGCAATGCCGAAATCGCGTTCGCGATCGTCGAAGACCAAGAGCAGGTCGACAAGATGCTCGAGGTGCGCGAGCAGTGCCCCGGCCTGACCCACATCTGGTTCGACGACCCGCGCGGCCTGCGCCACTACAACAAGACCGGCCTAGCGCCGCTCGATGCGTTGGCCGAGTCGGGTCGCGCCTTCGATGCAACTCACCCGTCGTTCTTCGACACCGAAGTGCCGAAGACCCAGCCCGACGATGTGGCCGCGATGTTTTTCACTTCGGGCACGACCGGCAACCCCAAAGGCGTGATGCACACCCACGCGACGCTGATCGACCGCGCACAAGCCGGCGCGCGCTTCGACAAGCTGACGCACGACGAAGAAGTTCTGGCCTACCTGCCGCTCGCATGGATCGGGCAGAACATCTTCTCTTACGCGCAGTGGCTGGCCTGCGGCTACGTCGTCAACTGCCCCGAATCGGCGGGCACGGTTGCGATCGATCTGAACGACATCGGGCCGACCTACTACTTCGCCCCGCCGCGGGTTTTCGAGAGTTTGTTGACCACGGTGATGATCCGCATGGAAGACGCTGGCGTGGTCAAGAAGTGGCTGTTCGATCACTTCATGGCGCTCGCGCGGCGGGTCGGCCCGCGGCTGATGAACGGCGAATCGATCGGCCTGCTCGACCGCTTGCGCTACGCCGTCGGCAAGCTCGTGATCTACGGCCCGCTTCGCAACACGCTTGGGCTCTCGCGTGTGCGTGTGGCTTACACCGCGGGCGAGGCGATCGGGCCCGACCTCTTCACCTTCTACCGCTCGATTGGCATCAACCTGAAGCAGCTCTACGGCTCGACCGAGACGGCTGTCTTCGTCTGCCTGCAACCCGACCACGAAGCGCGGGCCGACACGGTGGGCGTGCCGATCGAAGGGGTGGAGATCAAGCTCACCGAAGCCGGCGAAATTCTCGTCAAGTCACCGGGGCTATTAAAAGGCTACTACCGCAACCCCGAGGCCACGGCCGAAGTGTTGAGCAGCGACGGCTGGTACTCGACCGGCGACGCTGGCTTCATCGACACGGCCGGCCACCTGAAGATCATCGACCGCGCAAAAGACGTCGGTCGCCTCCTCGGTGGTGCCAACGACGGCGCGATGTTTGCGCCCAAGTACGTCGAGAACAAACTCAAGTTTTTTGCGCACATCAAAGAAGCGGTGGCGATCGGCGATCGGCGCGAATCGGTCTGCGCGTTCATCAACATCGACTTCGAGGCGGTCGGCAACTGGGCCGAGCGCCGCAACCTGCCGTATGCCGGCTACACCGACTTGGCACAAAAGCCCGAGGTTTACGAGTTGATCCGCGAGTGCATCGAAAAGGTCAACGCCGATCTGGCCCTTGATGCGCGGCTCGCCGGCTCGCAAATCAGTCGCTTCCTGATCCTGCACAAAGAGTTGGATGCCGACGACGGCGAGCTCACCCGAACGCGCAAGGTACGGCGCGGCTTTATCGCCGAGCGCTATCGGGTCTTGGTCGATGCGCTCTACGGCGGCAAGACGAGTCAGTACATCGAGACCGCGGTGAAGTTCGAAGACGGCCGCAGCGGCATGGTCGCCGCCGACCTGCAGATTGCCGACGCGAAGGTCTTGCCTGCCGTGAAGCAAGCTGCATGAAAGACAACGCGAGAAAAGTCGGCGAGGTGATCCTCGAAGTAAAAAACATCTCGCTCGCCTTCGGCGGCGTGAAGGCGTTGACCGACATCAGCTTCGACGTAAAAGCGCATGAGATCAGAGCCATCATCGGCCCCAACGGCGCCGGCAAGAGCTCGATGCTGAACTGCATCAACGGCGTCTACCAGCCGCAGCAAGGCTCGATCTCGTTTCGCGGGCAGACCTTCAAGCACATGAACTCGCGGCAGGTTGCCGAGATGGGGCTGGCGCGAACCTTCCAGAACCTGGCGCTCTTCAAAGGCATGAGCGTGCTCGACAACATCATGACCGGGCGCAACCTCAAGATGAAGAGCAACCTGTTCCAGCAGGCGCTGCGGCTCGGTGCAGCCGAACGCGAAGAAACCGCGCAGCGGCTGGTGGTCGAACGCATCATCGACTTTCTCGAAATTCAGCCCTACCGCAAAACGCCGGTCGGCAAGATGCCCTACGGTTTGCAAAAGCGGGTCGATCTCGGCCGCGCGCTCGCAATGGAGCCGCAGGTGCTGCTGCTCGACGAGCCGATGGCCGGCATGAACGTCGAGGAAAAGCAAGACATGAGCCGGTTCATCCTCGACGTGAACGACGAGTTCGGCACGACCATCGTGCTGATCGAACACGACATGGGCGTGGTGATGGACATCAGCGACCGGGTCGTCGTGCTCGACTACGGCAAGAAGATCGGCGACGGCACGCCGCATGAGGTGCGGTCGAATCCGGACGTGATCAGCGCCTACCTCGGCACGACGCATTGAGATGGCCATCGCTTCTTCATTCGTACCCGAGAGAATGTCGGCGTGGGATCAGGTCGGCGCGGTGCGCTGTTGCACTCGTGTCCCCCGTCGCCGGGCTTTGCCCGACGCCTCCTCCTTGACCTCGCTCCACGGCACACCGCACTGGCCTGATCCGGAAGCACCGCGGCTGGTCAACGGTCGTAACGCGCCGGTGTGTGCAGCCTCGGGCGTCGGGTGGCCCCCGGAGCGAGGTCAAGGAGGAGGCTCGGGCGCAGCCCGGGCCGGGGGAGTGAGCCCGGACACGAACAGTCCTGAGGACTGTTTGTGCCTGGCGAACGCCGGGGGCACTGT
>JAYUWC010000256.1:0-4331 GCA_043753755.1 Rhizobacter sp. | reverse complement strand
AAGACCTGGCGCGCCTTCAAGGTGGTGGCGAGGGTGTTGCCGAATTCGTCGCGCACCGCGACCTCGCCCTCACCGTTGGGGAGGGTTTGCAGCTGCTGCGCGGGGGGCGCCGCGCTCGGTGTGCTCTGTGCGATCAGCGAGAGGTCGGGTGGGCTGCCGCTGGCGCTGGACAGGCCCACCCCGGGGCTTACGGTCACTTGACTCATGCAATGCTTGATTTGCGATTTTGGAGCCGATAGGGTCGGTCAAAGGCGTTTGCACTGGCTTTGCGGTGCTTTGCAGCTTGGGGGTCGAGCGCGCCAACGACGCGCATTTCGAAACGTGTGCAAAGAGCAAGACCTCGCTCTTGTGAGGCACCGCGTTACCCACCGACGGCCAGTTCCAGGTTTGTCGCAGGCGATCGAATCGGCCGTCCACTCATAACGCAGATCGTGTTTGGCGGCGTCTATTCAAGAAGAACCGGTTCAAAGCTGTTCATATCTGCCGCGCGCGCCGAAATTAATCCCTGCACGCGAACGACTTTCCGAATTTTTTTCGATTGAGTAGGCGCACCGGCAACCATCAAGTTAAGCCAGCACGCATCGCACCGCATCGCCGACCTGCAGCGTGCCGGCCTGCAGCACCCGCGCCGTCACGCCGCCGTGGCCGCGCATCGCGTTGTAGCCACCGGCACCCAGCGCAGCCTCCATCTTCGAGCACGGCTCGCACGGGCCGGTGATCTCGAGCACGACCGCGTCGCCCACTATCAAGCACAGTGGCTGGTCTTTGAAAAGAGCGCGGGCCGCGAGCAGGTTAAGACCGCTGACGACCAGATTGCGGCGCAGCAGCCAAGCCTCGATTGACCCGCGCGATACCAGCGCGGCAATCACCGGCAAGTGCTCGGCCTGGATCAGCGTGACCTGGCGCTTGCCGCCAGCCGGCACCGCACTCGCACGCGTCGCGCTGCGGTCGCCCGCAAGGCCGCGGGCGACGATGGCCTCGGCGCTGTCGACCGACTGCATCGGCACATCACGAGCCGGCCGCAACAGGACCTGCTCGATGCGCCCCGCGCGAGGGAAGTTGGCCGTCAGGGCGCGGAGATTTCCATACGAAGCGAAGCTCATGCGAAGGTCACGTCGACGCGGTTGGCGGGTACGTTGAAAGGCATCGCAGTTGAGTCACATTCGCCGCCGCGGCGCGTGGAGCGGCGGCAACTCGTGTCCCGCGAGCCACGCCTGCACCAAGGGCTTTGGGTCGCGCAGCTGCGCTGCTCGCCACACCAACTCGGGCGGCGCGATGCGCGTACCCGGCGTGCTGGTCGGCAGCAGCGCCGCGAGCTCGCGCACGAACTGCGCGACCTTGGCGGCGCGCACCGGCTGGTTGGCGCTCGCGACCATCATCCGCAGTTGCGCAAGCACGCCGTCGGCCAGGCGCTGCAGCCACTCGCGGGCTCGCGCATTCGACGGCGCCTGGGCCGAGCGCACGAACACCAGGTGCTCAAAACCGAGCGCGGCCACGCTCTGCTCGTCGAGGTTGGCCAGGCCCTGCTTCAGCGCATCGGGCAGGCCCGCAGGTGCGTGCGGCAGCACGACGATCAAGCGCCGCACGCCGCGCGCATGCAGCCATTGCGCGAGCCGCGGCAGCTCGTGTGGCTCGGGGCGCGCGAAGGCCAGCTCGCGGCCGTTGACATGGCGCTCGCGGTCGAAGACGACCAGCGCAATTTCTGCCAACGCGTTAGCTTCGGCCGGGTGTACCGGCAGCGCTTCGAGGCCGTCTGCCACGACCGGCGTCAGCCCGTGCATCGCGACCGTGAGCTGGCGCGTGGCCAGCACCTTGACCTGCGCGAAGCCGCGCCCGCCGAGCAGCGATTCGAGCACCGCCGAGCCGAGTGCACCGCCACCCCCAGCCACCAGCATCACCGGCCGCTGCAGCGCAGCGCCGATCGCCGCAGCGGGCGTGTTGTGGCCTGCGTGAGCGGCTTGAAGTACGTGGTTCAGCAGGGTCATGCGCCCACTTTAACCACGCCTCGGCCGCGGCATCGCGAAACGCCGGCTGGGGGTAGGATTACCCGCCCTCTTCAAAAGGAAACGTTCATGACCCGTACCATCTCGTTGACCCAGTCGCCCTCGGTGCGCAGGCTCTTCGCGGGCCTTGCCGCGCTCGCGATGCTCGCGCTCTCGGGTTGCGGCTACAACAACTTTCAGTCGCTCGACGAGCAGTCGAAAGCGGCGTGGTCGGAGGTGTTGAACCAGTACCAGCGCCGCGCCGATCTGATCCCCAACATCGTCGCGACCGTCAAAGGCGAAGCCAACTTCGAGCAAGACACCCTGACCAAAGTGATCGAGGCCCGCTCCAGAGCCACCAGCATCCAGGCCACGCCCGAGCTGGTCAACAACCCCGAGGCGTTTCAAAAATTTCAGCAGGCACAAGGCCAACTCACCGGCGCACTGAGCCGGTTGATGGTCGTGGCCGAGCAGTACCCGCAGCTCAGGGCGAACCAGGCGTTCCAAGACTTGCGCGTCACGCTCGAAGGCACCGAGAACCGGATTACCGTGGCGCGCAACCGCTACATCAAGACGGTCGAGGAGTACAACGTGCTGGCTCGCAGCTTCCCGAACAACCTGACCGCGATGGTGTTCGGCTACAAGACCAAAGCCAACTTCACGGTCCAGAACGAAGCGCAGATCTCGGTGCCACCGAGCATCAGCTTCGACAAGCCGGCGCCGGCCTCGGCCGCGAAGTGATCGCCTTCGTCGCAGCAGCCGACGCGAGCGCTTGATGCTGCAACGCCTGATCGGGTTGGTGCTGGCGGCAGCGTTAGTGCTCGCCACCAGCGCGCAGGCGCAAGACCTGCAACCGGTGCCGCCGCTCTCGGCCCGCGTCATCGACCAGACCGCCACGCTGACCGAGCCGCAGACCACGGCGCTGATCCAGAAGCTCGCGCTGATCGAGACCCAGCGCGGCGCGCAGGTGGTGGTGTTGATGGTCGCGACCACCCAGCCCGAAGACATCGCGAGCTTCGGCCAGCGCGTCGCCGAGACCTGGAAGGTCGGGCGCCGCGACGTCGGCGACGGCCTGGTGATCGTCGTCGCCAAGAACGACCGCCGCATCAACATCGAGGTCGCGAAGACGCTAGAAGGCGCAGTTCCTGACGTGCTCGCAGGCCGCGTCATCAGCGACCAGATCAAGCCGGCTTTCAAAGCCGGTGACTACGCCGGCGGGTTGAACGCGGCGATCGACCGGCTCGACAAGGCGATCGGCGGCGAGGCATTGCCGGTGCCTTCGCAGCGCCCGGGTTCGCGTGACGCGCGCGGCGCGAACCGCGGCATCTTCGGCGGCATCGACATTCAAACGCTCGCGATCTTTCTCTTCGTCGGCGTGCCGATCGCGGGCGCGTTGCTGACCCGCATCTTCGGCCGCAAGCTCGGCGCGCTCGCGACCGGCGGCGCGGTCGGCGGCCTCGCGTGGCTGTTGACGACGAGCCTGCTGATCGCGGGCGGGGCCGGGTTGGTCGCGCTGTTTTTGATCGGCGTGATGGGCGTGGGCAGCGGTCGATCCGGCGGCCTGCCGGTCATCTGGGGTGGCGGTGGGGGCGGTGGCTTCGGCGGCGGTGGCCGCAGCGGTGGCGGCGGTTTCAGTTCCGGCGGTGGTGGTGATTTCGGCGGCGGTGGCGCCTCGGGGAGTTGGTGATGGGTTGGTGGCGCATCCTCAAACACAGCTGGCTCGACGCAGCAGACACGAAGCGCCTGCTCGGCGCCGGCGCGCTGCAACGCATCGAGGCCCGCGTTGCGACCAGCGAAGCGCGCCACAGCGGCGAGATTCGCGTCAGCGTCGAGGCCGGTCTGCCGCTGAGCTACTTGCGCCGAGACGCGCCGGTGCGCGAACGTGCGGTGATGCTCTTCGGCAAGCTGCGCGTCTGGGACACCGAATACAACAACGGCGTGCTGATCTATCTGATGCTGGCCGAGCACGCGATCGAGATCGTTGCAGATCGCGGCCTGGCGCGGCGCGTCGATCCGGGCGAGTGGCAGCGCATCACCAGCTCGATGAGCGCGGCTTTCAAGTCAGGCCAGTTCGAAGCCGGCTTGAACCAGGCGATCGATGCGGTCGATGCGTTGCTGCTGCAGCACTTCGCACTCGCGCCTGGTGAGGCGAATCCGAATGAATTGGCGGATGGGGCGGATTTGCGGTGAGGGGTGTTCGAGCTTGATGAGTGCCGGATCCCGGCCAGAAGCGGAAGTACACGACCGGCGGCTTTGCGCCAGTTCACCTGATCGCGAAGCGCGCAACTTGCTCACCGCAGCCCCAGTGCGTCCACCGGACTGCGCACCGCGCCACCGCCGACCTTCAAG
>JAYUWC010000255.1:0-13091 GCA_043753755.1 Rhizobacter sp. | reverse complement strand
CGTCCGACCGGGTCCGCAAGCAACCGACTGCCCAGGAACTGAACGCTGAGGAAAAGCGGCGTCGTTCAGCCGCCGCCGCTTCGGCGGCCGATGGCGCTTCACCTTCGACGCTTCCGACACCCGCGGTGCCACCGACGGCCGCGACACCCGTGGCACCCGTGACACCCAACAACTTCCGTTGCGATGGCCGGCGATATTGCACGCAGATGAAATCGTGTGCCGAGGCGAAATACTTCCTTGCCAACTGCCCTGGCGTGAAGATGGATGGCGATAAAAACGGCATCCCTTGCGAGCAGCAATGGTGCCAAGGCTGAAGGCCACCGCTCCGCTGCGTGTCTAGACATGGCCCAGCCCTTTGTTCGACGCGCAGCTCGTCATTCGTGTCCGATGCCGTCGAGCCCGCCCTGAACTTTCGCCTCAAGTTCGAAAAAGCGCTGACCGATAACTCCTCCAACGGGAAGGAACGATCCGACCCGGGGTCCGGGGTAGACGACCACTGGTTCGGAACGAGGGCATGCACCTCCGACGCAACCCGAGGCTGACAAACGCCGGGCGCAGCAGACCGCCAGCTTCGGTTGGCGATCAAGTTCAACGCAGTCGATCTGACCGGTAGTCCACGGGGCCGCCCAGTGAAATTGCCGCGGCAATGACAGCGCTCATGCCGAAAGTCACTTCAACCACTTAGGAGTTTTTCCTCATGCCTTCCACGATCAACACCAACCTGAATTCGCTGACTGCACAACGCAACCAGACCAAGTCGCAAACCGACCTGTCGAGCGCGATCAACCGCCTCTCGTCTGGCCTGCGCATCAACAGCGCCAAGGACGACGCCGCCGGCCTGGCGATCTCGGAGCGCTTCACCTCGCAGATCCGCGGCCTGAACCAGGCAGCTCGCAACGCCAACGACGGCATCTCGCTGGCGCAAACCGCTGAAGGCGCGCTCGCCGCATCGGGCACGATCCTGCAGCGCGTTCGTGAACTCGCGGTGCAATCGTCCAACGCCACCAACAGCGCCAGCGACCGCCAGGCGCTGCAGTCCGAAGTGACGCAGCTCGTGTCCGAACTCGACCGCATCGCGCAGACCAGCGAGTTCAACGGCACCAAGCTGCTCGACGGCAGCTTCGGCACCCAGCAGTTCCAGGTCGGCGCCAATGCCAACCAGACGATCGTCGCAAGCTCGGCCAACGCCCGCACCAACCAGTACGGCAACAACCAGAACGCCGCTGCGGCCGGCGCCGGCCCCGCCTCTAGCGCCACCGCCTTCGGCGCCAACGGCGTGACCGCCGGCGCAGTGACGGTCAACGGCTCGCTCGGCAGCTCGACGATCACCACGGTCGCCAACGCCACGGCCGCTTCGACCGCCGCGCAGATCAACGCCGTCAAGGGCAGCACCGGCGTCGGCGCCACCGCCCGCACCGACGAGTCGCTGACCTTCGGCGCCGCCGGCAGCTACTCGTTCACGCTGCAGTCGGACAACGCCGCGGCGCTGACGGTCTCGTTCAACACCTCGGGCGGCCTGTCGGCAGCGGTCTCGGCCTTCAACGACCAGACCTCCAAGACCGGTGTGACTGCGTCGCTGAACACCGCCGGCACCGCCCTCGTGCTAACCAACGCCACGGGCAACGACATCTACCTCGCCAATCTGGCCGGTAACACGAACGCCGGCACGGGCTCGGTCCAGAAGCTCGACTCGTCGGGTGCCAACGTCGGTGGCGCCACGGTGGTCGCCGCCGTCGGCGCCGCCGGTAACCAGGCCCTCACCAGCGGCTCGATCACGCTCGACTCGGAAAAGTCGTTCGCGATCACCTCGGCCTCGACCGCGCTGACCACCGGCGGCTCGGCGTTGAAGTCGGTCTCGAACCTCGACGTGAGCAGCTTCACGAACGCCAGTGACGCGATCAAGACGGTCGACTCGGCCCTCGCGTTCATCAACGGCGCCCGCGCCAAGCTCGGCGCGCTGCAATCGCGCTTCGAGTCGACGATCTCGACGCTGCAAGTGACCTCCGACAACCTGAGCGCTTCGCGCAGCCGCATTCAAGACGCCGACTTCGCGATGGAAACCGCGAACCTCTCGCGTGCCCAGGTGCTGCAGCAGGCCGGCACCGCGATGATCGCGCAGGCCAACCAGCTGCCGCAGGGCGTGCTGGCCCTCTTGCGCTGATTCGCATCTGATTCGCGCGCTGCGACCCGCGGCGCAGATCGACCGACCGAGGCCCGGGGATTCGTCCCCGGGCTTTTTTTCGGAGTGACGATCTGCACGGTGTTGGTGGTGCTGTTTCGGCGATGGTCCGGCCGTGGCGGTGGGCAGAATTCGTTCACCGAGTTCAACCCACGGAAACGCCATGGCCCAGACCATCAACACCAACCTGTCGTCGCTGACTGCGCAACGCAACCAGAGCAAGTCGCAGAACGACCTCGGCACGGCGATCAACCGCCTGTCGTCGGGTCTGCGCATCAACAGCGCGAAAGACGATGCTGCCGGGCTCGCGATCTCGGAGCGCTTCACCGCGCAGATCCGTGGCCTGAACCAGGCCGCGCGCAATGCCAACGACGGCATCTCGCTCGCACAGACAGCCGAAGGCGCGATGCAGGCGGCCGGCACGATCCTGCAGCGGGTGCGCGAACTCGCGGTGCAATCGGCCAACGCCTCGAACAGCGGCAGCGACCGCCAGGCGCTGCAGCAGGAGGTGACGCAGCTCGTCTCCGAGCTCGACCGCATCGCCCAGACCAGCGAGTTCAACGGCCAGAAGCTGCTCGACGGCAGCTTCGGCACGCAGCAGTTCCAGGTCGGCGCGAACGCCAACCAGACGATCGTCGCGAGCTCGTCGAACCTGCGCACCAACGTCTACGGCAACCACCAGAACACCGCCGCCAGCGGCGCCGGCGTGGCCGCGGCCAGCGCCGCCTGGGGCGCCAACGGCACCAGCGCCGGCGCGGTGACGATCAACGGCGCGCTCGGCAGCCAGTCAATCACCACGGTCGCGAGCGCCACCGCGCAGGCCACCGCCGCGCAGATCAACGCCGTCAAAGGCAGCACCGGCGTCGGCGCCACGGCGCGCACCCAGCTCGAGCTGGCGTTCGGTGCGGCGGGTTCTTATTCGCTGACGCTGCAGTCGGACAACAGCGCCCCGACCGTCGTGTCGTTCAACACCACCGGCGGCCTCGCCGCGGCCGCCTCGGCGATCAACGACCAGTCGTCGAAGACCGGCGTGACGGCCTCGCTCAACACCGCCGGCACTGCCATCGTTGTCAGCAACGCGGCCGGCAACGACATCTATGTGGCCAACCTCGCCGGAACCAACGCCGGCACGACCTCGGTGCAGAAGCTCGACGCGGCTGGCGCAAACGCCGGCGCGGCCGTCACGCTCACCGCCGCGAGCGGCGCCGGCCAGCAGGCGGTCGTCAGCGGCACGCTCACGCTCGACTCGGAAAAATCGTTCTCGATCGCCTCGGCCTCGACCGCACTGACCACCGCCGGCTCGGCGCTGAACACGGTCTCTAACCTCGACGTGAGCAGCTTCTCGAAAGCCACCGACGCGTTGAAGACGGTCGACTCGGCGCTCGCGTTCATCAACGGCGAACGGGCCAAGCTCGGCGCGCTGCAATCGCGCTTCGAGTCGACGATCTCGACGCTGCAGGTGACCTCCGACAACCTGAGCGCCTCGCGCAGCCGCATCCAGGACGCCGACTTCGCGATGGAAACCGCGAACCTCTCGCGCGCCCAGGTGCTGCAACAGGCGGGCACCGCGATGATCGCGCAGGCCAACCAGTTGCCGCAGCAGGTGCTGCAGTTGCTCAAGGGCTGAAACGCGTCACCCGCGAAGCCGAACGGCCGCCACCGCGCGGCCGTTTGCGTTGGCGGCGGTGGTGGCGATCTCGCTCAAGTTCCGGCGCCGTGTGCCGATTCCCCCGTCACGGGTTTGCATGCGCGGGCCCTGAATCGACAACCAAGGAACCCTTATGGCCACCATTTCATCGGCCGGCATCGGCAGCGGCCTGAAGGTCGAAGACATCATCACGTCGCTGTTGAACGTGGAGAAGCAGCCGCTCACCAAGCTGCAGACCACGGCCACCACGATGCAGACCAAGCTGTCGGCGTTCGGCCGGATGCAGTCGCTGGTGTCGGCGTTTCGCGACGCGGCGGCACCGCTGCACGAGGCGAGCGGCTACGCCGTCACGAAGGCCGCTTCGAGCGATTCGAGCACGGTCGCCGCGACGTCGACCGACAAGGCGGTGCCCGGCAGCTATTCGGTGGCCGTCTCGGCCTTGTCGGCCACGCAGAGCACGGTCAGCACGGCCGGGCAGTTCGCGGCCGCCACATCGCTCGTCGGCACCGGCTCGATCACGCTGCGGCTCGGCAGCTGGGCGCCGGGCCAGACTGCCTTCACGGCCAAGTCGGGCTCTCAAGACATCGTGATCCCGATCGGCGCGAGCGACTCCTCGCTCGGCGCGATCCGCGACAAGATCAACGCGGCCGCCGCGGGTGTCAGTGCCACGCTGATCACCGACGCGGCCGGCTCGCGCCTGGCGCTGCAATCGACGAAGACCGGTGCCGAGAATGGATTCAAGGTCAGCGTGACCGACGCCGACGGCACGAACAACAACAACACCGGCCTCTCGCGCCTGGGCTTCGACCCGACGGCCGGCGCGGCCCAGAGCACGCTGACGCAATCGGCCGCGAACGCGCAGGCCACGATCAACGGCATCGCCGTGACCACCGCCGGCAACACGCTGACCGACGTCGTCGACGGCATCACCTTCACGCTGAACAAGGTCACGACGACACCGGCGATCGTCACCGTCGCGAGCGACACGGCCTCGATCAAGGCGATGCTGGACAAGTTCGTCGGCGCGTACAACGACCTGTCGTCGTTCCTCGCGAGCGCGACCCGCTACGACGCGAGCGCCAAATCGGGCGCGCTGCTGCAGGGCGACGCGCTGACGACCGGGTTGCAAACACAGCTGCGCGCGCTGGTGAGCCAGCCCGGCAGCGCCTCCAAGCAATACGGCGCGCTGAGCAATATCGGCCTGGAATTCCAGAAGGACGGCAGCCTGAAGCTCGACGGCACCAAGGTGTCGGCGGCGCTGGCGAACCTGCCCGAACTGACACTGGCGATGACCAACGTCAGCGTGTCCGAACCCGGCAAGAACGGCTTCGCGAAGAAGTTCGCCGATTGGGCCGACGGCCTGCTTGCCACCGACGGGCGGCTGCCCGGCAAGACCAAGTCGATCCAGTCGCAGATCGTCTCCAACCAGAAGGACCAGGCCAAGTTCAACGACCGCCTGTCGCAAATCGAAACCCGGCTGCGCGCCCAGTATTCGACGCTCGACAAGACGATGTCGAAGGCCAACGCGCTGTCACAGTACGTGACGCAGCAGATCACGACCTGGAACAAGAGTAACGCCTGACAGCGACCCGAACACAGCGTTGATCGGGGTCAAGAAGCACGGCCCGGCGTCGATAAGGTAAGCACAGACGCAGGAGATAAAGATGTTCAGCAGCAGCCCCTACCCCGCTTTGCACCGCGCCCCGGCGAGCGTCTACCGCGAAGTCGATGCCAGCACCGCCCTCGACGGTGCGAGCCCTCACAAGCTGGTGAGCCTGCTCTTCGCGGCGCTTGCCAATCAGATTGCCAACGCCCGCGGCGCGCTTGCCCGGCGCGACATCGCCGAGAAGGGTCGCGCCATTGCGCATGCGGTGCGCATCCTCGAAGAAGGTCTGGTCGCGCCCCTCGACATGCAAGCCGGCGGCTCGATCGCCTCGAACCTGCGTGACCTGTACGACTACATGGTGCAGCAACTCACCCGCGCCAATCTCTACAACAACGACGCCCCACTGGCCGAGTGCTCGCGCCTGGTCGAGACGGTTCGCTCGGGCTGGGACGCCATCAAAGATCAGGCGTCGACTCACGCCGCGCGGGCCGCCTGATGCGCGCCGACGACCGCCACCCACTGACTCAGACGAGGGCTGTGCCGATGACCACCCCACTCCTCAACTACTACCGCGCGATCGAGCAAGCCAGCCAGGACATGCTGGCAGCCGCCCGCGCCGGCAACTGGGACGGCGTGATCAAGCTCGAAGGCGCGTGCGCCCTGCTGATCGCGCAGCTCAAGCACCACGCCCTGCAGCAACCGCTCGGCAACGACGAGCGCCAGCTCAAGTCGCGCATCATGCAGCGCATCCTGGTCAACGACGCCGAGGTTCGTCAGCTCGCCGAACCCTGGCTCGACGACCTCGACGACCTGCTCGCTGCGCGCCCCAAGACCGTTCACTGACGCCACCTCGATGCGCGCGATGGAAACGCTGCCGATGCCTCTCGATGCGCTGGGCGACAAGCCCGGCGGGCTCGCTGAATTTCGCATCGACTCGCCGCGCGAAATAGGGGCGGTGTTGCGCCAGCTCTGCGACGGCAGCGTGCAGGTCTACCTCAACGCGAAGGGCGGCAGCGTCGTCGGCGCCACGCTCTGGAGCCTCGATGCCGAGCGCGGCACGCTCAGCTTCAACGTCGAGGCACACGACCCGGCCTTGAATGCCGTGCTCGAGTGCAACGAGGTGGTCGCGGTCGGCTACCTCGACAGCGTCAAGCTGCAGTTCGACCTCAGCCATCCGGTGCTCGTGCATGGCGGCGGCACCAGCGTGCTGCGCTGCGCCTATCCGCGCGAGATCTACCGCTTTCAGCGCCGCGGGGCTTACCGGGTGCGGCCACTGCTGCGCCAGGCGCCGGTCGCGCGGCTGCGCCATACCGACATTGCCGAGATGCAACTCGTGCTGCGGCTGCTCGACCTGAGCATCGGCGGCTGCGCTCTCTTCTTCCCCGACGATCTGCCGCCGCTTCAGGTCGGCGGCTTGATGAACCAGGTGCAGATCGAGCTCGACGCCGACACCCGCTTCGTCGTCAACCTGCGCCTGCAGCACGTGACCTCGCTCGGCGCCGATGCCCGTGGCGTGCGCCTCGGTTGCGAATTCGTGCGCGCCGATGCGGGTGCGCTGCGGGCATTGCAGTGCTTCATCGACCTGACGCAAAAGCGCGGGCGACTGCTCTCGATCTGACGGCGCACACAGCGCCGTTCGGTCGAACGATCAGTCCGATCTTTCGGGCTTTTATTCGGCGATCGGGCGCGCGCCGGCTCAGGTTTTCGGCGCCGCTGCCGATGAACTGCCAAGCCGTCTCTTGTTCGACGGGTTCAAGGAGCCTTTGATGAGCATCCCCAGCATCCCCAGCATCCCCAGCATTTCTTACGTCGGCCCGGTGGATCGGGTGAGCGCCAACACGCCACAACCCACCTCCGCGCCGAGTGGGAGCTCGCCGACAGCTGCCACCGATGCCGCGCCAAGTCAGACCGGCGATGCGCCGGTGCCGCTGCGCTTCCCGTGGTTGAGCCGGCTGTCGCAGCAGCTCGAATCGGCGGGCGGGCAGCGGGCGGCTTTCAGTTCGGCACCGGTTCTGGGCGACCACGTCGACCGCTCGGCGTGACGTCGGTCTGAAGTTGGCGCGGGTCTGACGCGGGTCTAACGCGGGTCTGATTTTCGGCGCGGCGCGCAGCCGTCAAACGAGCGGCCCGAACGCGCTGGTGCGCGTCGACTCTTCGTCACCGCCCGGTCGGTTCGTCCACCGTTGCACGGCCGCGGCGAGGTGAGCACTCAAGATCGGCTTGGTCAAAAAGTCATTCATGCCGGCCTGCAGACAGGCAGCGCGGTCTTCTGAAAACGCATTCGCGGTCAACGCGATGATCGGGACGACCTGCGCGAAACGGCCGGCGTCGCCGCGCCGCAGCCGACGGGTCACCTCGAGGCCATCGAGGTCGGGCATTTGCCAATCCATCAGCACCACGTCGAAGCTATGCGCATTCATGAGCGCGAGCGCTTCGGCGCCGTTGTTGGCGACGCTGGTCAGGTAGCCGGCGTTGCCGAGCATGCCGCACACGATCATCTGGTTGGTCGGGTCGTCTTCGACCACCAGCACGTGTTTGCTCGAGGCGATCGCCTGCGCTGAAGTGCGCGCGGGTGCGGCCGCGGGCAAGCGAATGGCACCGGGGTCGGAGGCCTCGCCGAGACGGCTGACCAGCGCCGAGCGCAACACCGGCTTGACGAGGTTGCGACCGACCCCGAGGCGCTTGCGGATGCTTTCTGCCGCGGGCGATTCGCTAGCCGCCATGCCGACGACCCGTGCGGGAGGCAGCGTGGCCACTGCGTCTTCGAGAAAGGCCCACGCCTCAGTTCCGTCGACGGCGGCGAGCAGCCAGTGGTCTTCTCGCGCCGCGGCGTGCAGGGCCAGGCACTCGCGCAGCTCGCGCGGCGTCTGGCAGCGATGCGCCTGACAGCCGAGGCGCGCGAGTTGTGACGCCAGCGCCCGCGCGCTCGCCTCGTGGGGTTCGAAGAAGACGACCTTGCGCCGCATCGGCGGCGTGCCCGGATGCGCCGCCCGCGCTGCGGGCAGCGCCAGCGTGATCTCGAACCGCGAGCCGCGGCCGAGCGTGCTGGTGACATCGATCCGGCCACCCATCAGCCCGACCAGTTGGCGCGAAATCGCGAGGCCCAGGCCGCTGCCACCGAAGCGGCGGTTCGAGGCATCGTCGGCCTGCCGGAACGGCTCGAACACCTGCGCCAGCGAAGCCGGGCCGATGCCGGTGCCGGTGTCGCTGACGCTGATCTTCATCGAGCCCGGCGCGGCACCGGCCTCGGCGTGCAGCACGACCTCGCCCTGTAACGTGAACTTGACTGCGTTGCCGAGCAGGTTAAGCACGATCTGGCGCAGCCGCGTCGGGTCGCCGTGGCACCAGGCCGGCAGGCCGGGCTCGACGATGCACGCCAGCTCGAGCCCCTTGAAGCGCGCCGCCACCGACGCAGTCGAAAGTGCCGCTTCGAAGCAGTCGATCAGGTTGAAATCTTCGGGTGCGAGTTCGAGCGCACCGGTCTCGATGCGGGCGAGGTCGAGGATGTTGTCGATCAGCCCCAGCAGGTTGCTGCCGCTGCCGCGAATGGCGCTGACCAACAGCGCCCGGTCGGCCTCACTGCCGCCCTCTTGCAGCAGTTGCGCAGCGCCGATGACGGCATTGAGCGGGGTGCGCAACTCGTGGCTCATGTTGGCGAGAAAACGTGTCTTCGCCACCGAGGCGGCCTCGGCCCGCTCTTTCTCCAACTGCAACGAGCGGGTGCGATCGGCGACCCGCCGCTCGAGCTCGCGGTTGGCCTCGACGAGGGCCTCGCCGCGCTTGCGAATCTCGTCGAGCATCTCGTTGAAAGCGTTGGTGGCGGTGCCGATCTCGTCCGTGCCGCCCGCCGGCAGGCGCCGGGTGTAGTCGTGGCTGCGGGCAATGGCGCGCGACGCCTCGGCGAGGGTGTCGATCGGCTGGGTGATTGCCGCAGCGATGCGCTGCGCGAGCCGCACCGAGAGCACGAGGCCGGCCATGCTCGCGAGCACGATCGCAAATATCGCGAGGGCCAGCGACTGCCAGAGCCGCGACTCGCGGATCGCGATCACCACATGGCCGATGACCTTGCCGTCGCTGCGGATCGCTTCGGTCGCGAGCAGGTAGCCCCCACCGGCGCCGGTTGTCGCCTCGCGCGGCGCGACCGGCGGGCCGTCGCCATACGAGGCGAGCAGCCGGCCACGAATGTCGTAGACCCAGGCACCGCTGACCTGCGGCCGCGCGCGCAGCAGTGTCAGTGCATCGTCGATGCCCCTGCGGTCGTCGAACGCCACCGGCGCATTGAGCGCGAACGACAGGGTGCGCACCACCTCGCTCGCCTCTTCACGGGCCCGGTCTTTCTGCAACCAGAGGCCGGAGCCGAGCACCGCGAGCAAGGAGAGCAGCGCGGTGATGCCGGCACACGCCGCGATCAGCGACGACAAGCGACGGCGCAGCGGCAGCGTCTGCCAGACCTGTTTCGATCGGCCGAGCAGCGAGGCCGGGTTGCGCGGCGTGCTCATCACTCCCTGACCTGCCGAGCCAGTTTGAGCACCTGACTGCTCAGGTCGAGCCGCGCCGCGCGGATCACTTTCAGGTTCACATCCAGGCGGGTCGCATCGTTGAAGTTGACCAGCTCGACCATGCCGCCGCGCGCGGCGAAACCGTCGCCGTCGCCGATCGTCAGCACCGGCTGCGTGGCCACCGCGCCGAGCGCCGCGGCGCCGCCGCGCTCGGCCGATTCGTGCACGAAAAGTGCATGGCAGGTGCCCGCCGGCGGCAGCGACGTGACCACCTTGATCGCGTGCCCGGCGACCCCCTGACCGCCGAGCTCGATGAACGCCGCGATCAGCGTCTCGTTGCGGTGCGCCACGCAAAACATCAACGGGTCGTTCGGCGATGCGAAAGCCGCCGCCGGCCACTGGGTGTAGCGCGCCAACGTGATCGCGAGCCGCGCCTTGGCGCGGGCTTCGTCGAGCGTCTGGGCGCGCGCACCCGCACCTGCCAGCAAAGTCAGCGCGATGAATTGGCGACGGGACAACGGCATCGGCACAGCGACTCTAGAACTGGCGGGTCACCTGAACCCGCCACTGCCGGCCGTCTTGCGTCACGGTGTCTTGCCGCAGATCGGGCCCGCCCGGATCGGCGTAGTGCTTGTCCAGCGCGTTGTAGACGCTGGCCGAGACCGTCAACTTCGAAGCCGGTGGCGCGATCTGCAACGTGAGGTTGGCGACCGCGTGTGCTGGCAGCCGAGCCTGCGCGAGCGTCAGTCGTTCACCCTGGTACTGCCACTCGACTCCTGCACGCGCGTGAAGCGCCGGAACCGGCACGCTCACATGCAGCTTGCCGAGGGTGGTCGGCGAATTGGTGAGCTGCACACCGGTCTGGGCATCGCGGGTTCGTTGACACGCGAGGCTGGCGCGTGCGCGCCAACCACTGACGTCGACATAGTCGGCCTCGAGTTCGACGCCCTGCGCCCGGGCCGCGCCGACGTTGTTGAAGATCAGCGAGCCGCTCGTCGCATCGGCCTGCTGCTCGATCAGGTTGTCGACCCGATAGCGATACCAGGAGCCGGCCAGACGCAGGTTGGGCAGCGCGCGCCAGTCGAGCGCGAGCTCTCGAGAGTGAAGCGTCTCGCTGCGCAGCAACGGGTTGGCAAGTGAGCTGGTGTCACGGTACTTCGACTCGAAAGCGTTCGGCTCGCGATAGGCCCGGCCGTCGAGCAGCTTGACCACCAAGCCGGGGCTGGCCTCCCAGACGAGCGCGAAGCGCGGCGTGGCCGCGCGCTCACCGTTCAAGCGGCGATCGAAGCGCACGCCGATCACGGCGTTCAGGCCGGGGCGCAGGGCAATCTCGTCATTGACAAAGACGCCGACGCGGTACGAGGTGTCGGCCAGGTCGGTGAGCGAGCCCTCGGGCATGCCCTCGAACTCGGCGCGCTGGCGCTGGATCAGGTTGCGCTGCGCCTCGATGCCGAGCACCAGCCGCTGCCCCCGCCACGACGGCAGCAGCCAGCGGCTTTCGACACCGAACCAGCGCCCTTTTTGAGCGAGCAGCTGGCGCCCATCGGCGCCGTAGTCGAAGCTGCCGTCGAACTGGAACTGCGCCAGGTTCGCGCGAACGAAGAGCTGCTCGTCGCGTTCGAGGTCGTGCTGCCACTGCAGGTCGGCCATCGCATAACTGTCGGTACCCCAGGTGGCGCGGCTCGGAAACGCGGTCTCGAAGGCGCCGGTCGGGATCGCCTTGCTCCGCTCTGAAAGCAGCGCAGCGCCCGAGAACTCGCCGGCGCTCAACTTGCCGTAGAGCTTGCGATCGGTCTCGCGATCGGCCCGGTCGGTCACACCGGCGTGGGTCGAAGGGTCGTCGTACTCGGGGTAGTAGAAGCTGCCACCCGGCCGCACTTCGGCCTTGCCTGAAAGCACCAACCGCGCTGCACCGAACTCGCGCCCGGTCGTGACGCTGACGAGCCGGCTCGCCCCCGAGCCGAGCTCGACGCTCGCTGCGGTGCCGAGCATCGCCGTGCCCGAGCGGGTCACGATGTTGACCACGCCGAGCACCGCGTTCGAGCCGTACAGCGCCGAGCCCGGCCCGGGGATGAACTCGACCCGCTCGATCAAGTTGACATCGAGCGGAAATTCGCGACCGACACCCGCCGAGTCGTAAATGTTGTCGTTGACCCGCATGCCGTCGATCAGCACCAGCAGGCGCGACGAGAAGTCGCCCGGCCGACCGAGGCCGCGCACGCCGACGTAGTTGTAATTCCGGTCGTACCGGAAGTAGACCCCGCGCACCCCGTTCAGCACCTCGGCGATCGTGCGCCAGCCGAAGGCGCGGATGTCGCCTGCCGTCAGCACCGTGACCGCCGCGGGCGCCACGGCGGCGTTCTGCGCAAACTTCGAGGCGGCATACACGGGTTGGTTGAGCAGCGCTTCGAGATCGGTGGCGTCACCCGCCTGTGGATCGCTGCCTTGCGCGGTTGCAGTGCCCGTCATCGCGGCGCAGAGCAGGGCCACAGCGAATAGCGGCGACGATATTTCTAGCATGACGAGCCTCTTTTTGCACCCACGTGCAGACGACGGTTCGGTCGCGACGGTAGCCGAGCCAGACGCCACTGAACACCGAAAAAGCGCCTGGAATGGAGACCTTCAATCCATCGGGCGCGTCAGCGAGAAATAAGTTGCGAAAACGGCCCGGCGCGCTACCCGGCGGTCATCGGTGTCTCAGTAGGATCGCTTCACACGCCTATCCCTCGGCGCATCTGATCCAAGAACCGACATGGCACGCACCCCTCTGCTCCGATCGATCGTTCGGCTCGCCAACGAGCACGATCGCGCCGCACGCGCCCGGGTGCCGGTGGCGGCCATCCGCGAGCGAGACCAGCACGCCGCCGACCGTGGCCGCCGCGGCTTTCTGGGCGCCTCGATGTCGGCGCTCGCACTCGGCGGCCTTGCAATACCGCGCCGGGCTCTCGCCCAGACCCAGCCGCGCATTGCGGTCATCGGCGCCGGCATGGCCGGGCTCGCCGCCGCGCTCAAGCTCGCCGACAACGGCGCGGCGTGCACCGTCTTTGAGGCCGCCGACCGCGTCGGCGGGCGCATGTACTCCAACACCGACTACTTCGACCAGAACCAGGTGTTCGAGTGGTGCGGCGAGTTGATCGACACCGGCCACACCAAGATCCG
>JAYUWC010000254.1:0-4345 GCA_043753755.1 Rhizobacter sp. | reverse complement strand
GTTGAAGCCGATGCTTTCGCGAACGAGTGCCGTCAGCTTCTCGATCTCGTCGTTCGACAGTGGCTGCTGCGTGGTCTTGCCTTTCGCGTCGGTCACCGAGCGGTTGTTGACGACCACGGCCGCGTTGAGCCGCTTGACGTTGCCGCTGGCGTTGCGCGTGACCCGCACCGTCTTGTCGACCTCGTAGTTGGTGGTCGCATCGCGCCGCCCGCCGGTGCCGCTGCCCGCGCCGCCTTGTGCGGTTTGCAAAGGTTGCGAGGCGCCGGTCAGCGGCGCCGTGGCGGCCACCGGCGGCTGGTTCGAGGCCGCGCCCGGCACGCCGCTGGGCTGCGCGCCGGCGGTGCCGCTCGAGTCAGACACCTGCTGGCTGCGGATCGCCACCTTGGCTTCGCTGCCCTGGTTGGGGCGGAATTCTTCCGACGTGGCTTCGGTCTGCGAGAAGTCGATCTCGGCCGCCACGGTGGCACGCAGGTTGTCGCGGCCGACGATGGGTTCGAGCAATTGCAGGATGCGTTTCGAGTAGCCGGTCTCGATCTGGTTCACGTACTGCAGTTGCTGTGCGTCGAGGCCGGTCGCGGCCGCGCCGTCGCCGTTGTTGGTGAGCAGCGCGCCGGTCTGGTCGAGCACGCTCACTGCCTTGGGGTCGAGCTCGGGCACGCTGCTCGAGACCAGGTGCACGATGCCGGCGACCTGCGCGCGGTCGAGCGCGCGACCCGGGTGCAGCGTGAGCAGCACCGACGCGCTCGGCTTTTGCTGCTCGCGAAAGAAGCCGTTTTGATTCGGCAGCGCCAAGTGGATGCGGGCATTGGCCACCGCCGCCATCGAGGTGATCGAGCGGGTGAGCTCGCCTTCGAGCCCGCGCTGCGCGGTGAGGCGCTCCTGAAACTGGGTTTGACCGAAGCGGGCCGAGTCCATCAACTCGTAGCCCGAGACCGAACCCTTCGGCAGGCCGGCGGTCGCGAGCTTGAGCCGCAGGTCGTGCACCTGCGCGGCCGGCACCATGATGGCAGCACCTCCTTCGCTCATGCGGTAGGGCACGTTCATCTGCGCCAGCTGCGCGATCACCGCGCCGCCGTCTTTGTCGGACAAATTCGCGTAGAGCACCTTGAAGTCGCCCTTGCTGCTCCAGAGGGTCATCGCGAGCACCACGCTGGCCAGTGCGGCCACCCCGATCGCCAGGCTCAGCTTGCTGCGCGCCGGCAGCGCGGCCATGCGGCCGGCGAACGTGGCCTGCTCGACGAGCGGGAGGGCGGGGTTGATGGCGACGGCGTCGTTCATGGGTCGGGAATTCGAGTCGTCGGTGAGTTGCGGCGTTGGGGCGTTCGGGTGGGGCAGGGCGCGTCTAATTGAAAGCGATTGTTTGAGAACTCGAGCGCGTCGTAAGGGGCGAACAAGCCGCAAAAGCGGCCCCAGTTCGCGCTATGCCGAGCGTGACGAATGCCTACGATTGCGGCATCGCCATCCCCGCGAGTGAGTCTGATGAATGTGACCCTCAAGCCCTTCGACTTCGCCCAGGCCGTGGCCCGCGCCGGCCTGGCTACCAACGGCCAGCCATTGGCGAAGAGCACAGCCGGCGAGGGCATCGGCTTTCAGCAGGCGTTGACCCAGGCGCTGGGCGCGGTCAGCAAATCACAGACCGACGCCACCGCGATGCAGCGTGAAGTGCAACTCGACAACCCCACCGTCAGCATCGAGCAGACGATGGTCGCGATGCAAAAAGCCCAGATCGGATTTCAGGCGACGCTGCAGGTGCGCAACAAGATGGTCCAGGCATATTCCGACATCATGCAAATGCAGGTTTGAGGCGATTAGGTCGCGCAGCGGCGCCGCTCGATCGAACGCGCCCGAACTCACCGTGACCGCGCCGATGGCCGCGAGAAATCACACACTACCGGCGATGTGCCTGCTCAAGCACTGAAGCGGCGCGTCGAAATACCGGGCATGTCACTCGCCGGCAACCCAGCCCGCTCGCGCCTTGCAGGGGGGGCCTACTGGGCCATGATGAGTCGCATCGTCGTCATGGCGGCGTGCATCGATGCCTCGTGGATCGGGATGTACGCACTCATCGGTTCACCAGTGCTCGCGTGGTTGAACGTGATCAGTGTGGCGATGTATGCCGCCGCGTTGGCCGCCATTCGGAACCGCCGCAACACGCTGGCCATCGTGTTGATCTGGACCGAGGTGCTGTGCCATGCCGCGCTGGGCTCGATCTTGATCGGGTGGGAGAGCGGGTTCCATTACTTCCTTTTGCTTTTCATCCCGGCGATCGTGATCGGGAGCGATCGGCGCAAGGGGGCACGAATGGTGATTGCCTTGTTTCTCTTCTACGCCGGGCTTCAATGGCTTTGCGCAGATCTTGGTGCCTTGACGCCGCTGCGGCCCTGGCCGCTGCGCATCGCGAGTTGGGTCAATCTGGTGCTGATCTTTGGCCTGTTCTACACGATGGCTGCGTTCTATCGCGAAACCGTGATCGTGGCCGAGTCGCGTTTGCTGAAGGCCGCCACGACCGACCCGCTCACTGGCCTGGCCAACCGCAGCCAATTTCACGTGCGAGCGCTCACCGAGATGAGCCACAGCCGGCGCAGCAACATCCCGGTGTCGCTTGTGCTGGCCGATGTGGACTTTTTCAAGCGCATCAACGACACCCACGGTCACGATGCGGGCGACAAGGTGCTGGTGCGGTTGGCCGGGCTGTTGCGCACCAGCCTGCGCGATGTCGATGTGCTCGCCCGTTGGGGCGGTGAGGAATTTTTGGCGCTGCTGCCGGCGAGCGACATCGAGTCGGCCACCGAGGTCGCCGAGCGCCTGCGAAAGGCGGTCGCTGCGGCGCACATCGACATCGGCGGCCAGGTGGTGCAGGTAACGATGTCGTTCGGTATTTCGCAGATCCTATGCACCGATGACCTGCTGCCCGCCACGGCTCGCGCCGATCGAGCGCTTTACGAGAGCAAGCGCGACGGGCGCAACCGCGTGACCGCGCTCGCGCCGATAGCGAATGACGATGCGGACGTCGCACCGGGGATCGCAGCTATCGCAGCTATCGCAGCTTCGGGTGCGGCTGCGGCACCCGCACCCGTAGCCGCAGCCGCAGCCGCTATCGGCTGACGCCGATTCGTGCCGCGGCGAAGCGCCGCTACACGGTCGCAGCGACCCCGATCGCGGTCAGCATTTCTTCGCCCGCGCGGGTGCCCTCGCGGGCCGCGCCTTCCATGAACCCCTGAAAGTCGAACGAGCAGTGCTCGCCGGCGAAGAACACGTTGCCCTGACGCACCCGTTCGTAGCCGGCGATGGTTTCGTACTGCCCGATTTTGAAGTACGAGTAAGAGCACTTCATGTTCGGGTCGAGGTGCGGCAAGCCTTGGGTCGAGCGGCCGTTCCAGACCGCTTCGAGCCCCGGATACACCGGATCGACCTGCCGGAGAAAACGGCGTGCATCCTGGCGCACGGCGGCCGAGGTCGAGGTCGAGAACGCGACCGTCGTACTCATTGCGTCGGCGAAGCTGCCGCCCGCGTAGCCGACCAGAATGCCCTGGCTGCCGGGCTGCGCGCGTGAGGTCTCCCAGGTGGCCTGGTAGCCGGTGTCGGCGTAGCTCGAGCCGTTGCCGCGTGCGGGCTTGCTGCCTTTGTCGTTCCAGAGGCGCTGGGTGAATTGCAAGTGCTGCTTGCTCTGCCGCCCGGCGCCGAGGTTCTGGATCGCATCGTGCTTTCTGGCGTCGAAGCCGGCCTGGCTGTAGTCGAGCCCGCGCAGCACCGCGAAAGGTGTCGTGAGCAGCACCAGATCGGCATGCACGAGCTTGGCTACACCCTCGTGCATGAAGCGCAATTCGCAGACGCCGTTGGCGAACTGCTTGATCGCCTCCATCCGCCAGCCACGCTTCACCACTTGCGGCCCGAGGTGGGTGGCGATCGCTTTCGGGATCTCCTGGTTGCCGCCGCGGATGTGAAATTTCTCGTCCGAGATGCCGAACATGTGAAGCTCGTTCCAGCTCGGCTGATAGCCCAGCAGGTAGACCAGATTCAGCGCCGACTGCTCGCGGGTGTCGCTGTTGAGTTCGATGTAGTAGGCCGTGTCGAGCAGCGCGCCCAGCGGTGACGCGTGACCACCCGGCACCCGCGACTCGATCCACTGATAGACGCTCATCCGGTTGAGCATGCGGCCTTGGGGCGTGCTCTCGAACACGGTGGTCTGGGCGCCGGCGAGGCGGAGGTCTTCGCGCAGCGCGTACTGGATCTGCTTGAAGTCGCGGTCGGCATCGGCCTTGGGGTAGTACTGGCCGAAGAAATAGTAGGTTTCTTCCGAGCCTTTGGGTTCGGCGCCGAGCAGGTTGTCCACGGTCAGACCGAA
>JAYUWC010000253.1:0-4348 GCA_043753755.1 Rhizobacter sp. | reverse complement strand
GTCGGTGGGATCACAGGTTGAGTCTAACTTCGCACATTCGACGGCCGCAGCGCATTGCGTTGGCACCATGCGTAGACCGCCCCGGGGCTGCTTGTCCTGAGCCGGGCAAGGGAACCAACGATGGTTGTGGATCGACAACAGGCGCGCCGCATATGCGCGGCATGGGGCTTTGCGACCACCGGCTGGTTGGCGTTGTCCTTAGCTGCGGCGCAACACGCGACCGCAAGCGCGGCTTCGGCGAGCGACTTGACGTCCGCCGAACGCGTCGCAGCGCGACGCGGACAAGGTTTTCACGCGCATCCTGATCCACGCTGACAAGCCACGCAAACCGAACCCGGACCGTGACGAAAAGCGCGTAGAAAGGCGCGACGGAAGGCCGCTCGCGGCGATCCGCGCAAAGCCCGCAGCACGTGCCGCCGAAGCCTCGCCCCCTGCCGCAAGCCCTGCCTTACTGACTGTCGAAAACAAGCCCGACGCGGCCCCGGTTGCGCGCCCTGCGCCGGCCGCCGTGATCCAAACCTCACTCGCGGTCGTTAAGGCGCGCGGTGTTGTCGAACGCAACGTCGACTCCTGCGGTCGTGGCCGCCGAGGCGATCGAAGAAAACCTTGACACCGCCGTTCCGCACCGATTCGCAGTTTCCGGCGAACATGTTGCGCACGCAGCGCAAGAGCGCCGTGCAACTGCGCTTCACAGTGCTGCCCGATGGCAGAGTGACCGATCCGGCCGTGGTCACGAGCACCAATGCGAGGCTGAATTTGTCGGCACTGGCGGCGATCGCGCAATGGCGCCTTTCGCCGTTGCGCAAGCCGCAGGCGGAGTTGGTCGCCCTCGACCTCGACCTCGACTGAGCCTGGCCCCGATCGCAGCTGCTCAGACCGGCGTCAGCATGTCGGCCGGGTTCGGCATGCCGTTGTAGTCGCGCACCCAGTCGACCACCTCGTCGGCCGGCATAGCGGCAGCGATCCCGTTGCCCTGGCCGACCTCGCAGCCGATCTCGATCAGCCGCTGCGCCTGCGCGTGCGTTTCGACGCCTTCGGCGACCACGGTGCAGCCGAAGGTCTGCGAGAGGCCGATCACGCCCTCGACGATTGCCAGATCTTGCCGGTCGTCGAGCATGTTGATGACGAACGAGCGGTCGATCTTGAGCATGTCGATCGGCAGCCGCTTGAGGTAGGTGAAGGTCGAGTAGCCGGTGCCGAAGTCGTCAAGCGCGAAGCGCACGCCGAGCGCGCGGCACTCCTGCATCAGCTCGCAGGTGTAGTCGATGTCGGCGAGCGCGGCGGTCTCGAGCACTTCGATGATCAGGCGCTGCGCGACTGGCGCCTGGTGTCGCGAGAGCAGCCCCGTCAGGTGCTGCGCGAACAGCGGCTCCTGCAGGTGGCGCGCCGAAATGTTGATGCTGACGGTGATGTCGAGCCCCAGGCGCAGCCAGCGCGCGAGCTGGTCGATGCCGTGCTGCAGCACCCAGTTGCCCACGCTGCTGCTGAGGCCGGTGTTTTCGATCAGCGGCAGAAACTGCGCTGGCGAGATCACGCCCTGCTCGGGATGGTTCCAGCGCAGCAGCGCCTCGAAGCCCAGCACCTTGGCATTGCGCATGTCGACCTTGGGCTGGAAGAAGAGCCGGAACTCCTCCGCATCGAGCGCTTCCTGCACGCGGCCGAGCGCGACGAAGCGGGCCTCGGCGCGGCGGTCGTGCTCGGCGTCGAAGAACAGATAGCCGTTGCGACCGGCCTGCTTGGCGCCGTACATCGCGTGGTCGGCGTGGCGCAGCAGGGTTTCGGCGTCGGCGCCGTCGAGCGGGAACACGGTGGCGCCGATGCTCGCCGTCACCATCACCAGCCCGGCGCCGACGCCGAGCGCATACGGCTGGCCGACCTGGTTCAGCACGCGTTCGACGGCATGCCGGCTTTCTTCGAGCGTGGCGGTGCGCAGCAGCAGCACGAACTCGTCGCCGCCGATGCGCGCGATCACGTCGTCGCCACCCGCCCAGGAGCGCAGCGAGCGCCGCATGCGGCCGGCGAGCTCGATCAGCAGCCGATCGCCGGCATCGTGGCCGAAGCGGTCGTTGACCGGCTTGAAGTGATCGAGATCGAGGTAGCAGACCGTGAGCAGCGAGCCATCGCGCCGGCTCGTCTGCATCGCCGATTGCAGCATCTGCGCGAGCCGCACGCGGTTCGGCAGACGCGTGAGTTCGTCGAAGTGCGCCTGGCGCTGCAACTGCTCGAACTGTTCGCGCGCGCGCGTCACGTCGGCAATCGCCAGCACGTGGTTGCGCACGCTGCCGTTCACGGTGCGCACTTCGGTGATGGTCAGCTGCAGCACGCAGCGCTCGCCGTTGCGCCGGTGGTGGCTCAACTCGCCGCGCCAACTGCCCTCCTTGGTGAGGCCGAGGTGCATCGCGCCGAGCTGCAGTGCGAGGGCGCTGTCGGAATCGCGCGCCTGCAGCAGCATCGGCACCGAGCCGCGCAGCTCCTCGCGCGTGTAGCCTGTGATCTCGGTGAAGGTCGGGTTCGATTCGAGCACCCGGTGCTGCGGGTCGGTGATCAACAGGCCCTCGTGAAGGTGCTCGAAAACGCTTTGCGAAAGGTCTTGTCGCTCGCGCGCGGCCTGCACATCGCTGATGTCGCGTGCGGTGCTGACGATGCGCAGCGGCAAGCCCCCCGGGCCGCGCTCTGCTACCAGCGCGTGCAACTCGAACAGCCGCCAGTTGCCATCATGGCACCGCATCCTGCATTCGGCCCGGCAGTTGACCGCGTCACCGGTGCGCAGCGGCTCGAACGCGCGCTGCACCTCGGCCTGATCGTCGGGGTGCAGCAGCGCCCAGAACGCGTGCGGTGTGTCGCCGAACCCTTGCGTCGCGTGGCCGAGCAAAGCCAGCCAGCGCTTTGAAAGTTCAATCTTGCCGCTGCGCAGGTTCCATTCGGCGATGCCGATCTGCGAGGCGTCGAGCGCGAGCTGCCAACGCCGCTCGTTGGCGGCGATCTCGCCGGTGAGCGCGGTCGTGAGCAGCGGGATCGCGAGCAAGCTGCAGACATAACCCACGAGCAGCGCGACGCCCTGGCTGCTGTCGACCTGATGGAACGGGCCGAGCCCGCTTACGGTGGCGAACACCGTGCCGGCTGTCAGCAGCAGCGCCGTCGTCGAGGCGGCGAACAGGCCGCTGCGCGCGGCCAGCCAGCACAGCAGCAGGTGCGGCACAAAGAACAGCGGCGACAGCAGCGCATGCTCGCCTCCCGCGAACAATGAGGCCAGCGCGGCGCTCACGATTGTGCCGAGCGCGATCAGGCCGGCGGGCACCCAGCGCCAGTCGCCGATCACCTGCTGCAACGAAGCGTGCGACAGGGTGAGCAGCGGGATACCCACCACCAACGCCCCCATCGCATCGCCGAGCCACCAGTACGCCCAGACCGTCGGCGCTTCGGCCCAGGCGACCACGCCGCCGGCGGCGAGCCAGAATGTGCCGTTGATGGCCGGGACGACCATCGAGAAGCCGACCCCGATCGAGCCGAACAACCAAAGGTCGCGGCGCCGGTCGAGCGCGACATGCAGGCCGTCGCGCTGCATCACCCAGGCGCCGAGCAGCGGGCCGAGCGTGTTGCCGAATGCGATCAAGGCCGCGAGCCAAATTGGCGTGCCGATCGAAAGTGCGACCACCATCGAGCCGAGCCACACGCCCGGCCAGACGCCGAGGCCGAATCGCAACAGTGCAGCCAGCGCGATGCCTGCCGGCGGCCAGATCAGCGTGACATGTGCGCCGAACGGCGGCACCGCGAGCCCGACCCGGCCGGTCAGGTAGTACGCAACCAACAACAAGCTGGTGCGCAACGCCCAATCGCGCGAACCGATGATCGAGACAACGGCGGGGACGTACCGGGACAGGCGGGTTTCGGACACGGGCGGACGAATTGGCGAATTGTGCGTAAATGTAAGCGAGACTGGGTTGGAATAACCCGAGTCGGGCACGCCACCCCCTCATCCGTGCAATACCTCGCGGGTGCGTAACGACGACGCCAACGAAAAAAGCACTGCTGACGGTAGTTTTGACCTATTCGCTGGGGTCGACGCTGGTCAGAGCGTGAACTCAGACAGCTTGCGACCGGCGCCGAGGGCTGCCTTCAGCCATTTGGGTTGCAGGCCGCGGCCGCTCCAGGTTTCGCCAGTCGCCGTGTCGCGATATTTCGCCGCGACCTTTTTGCCCTTGCCGACGCGGGATTTCGCACTGCCCTTGGTCGATAGATCGGCGGCGGTCAGGCCATATTGCTCCATCAGCGTGCGAACTTTCGCGATCGCATCGCTGCGGTCCTTGCTGCGGGTGCGTTCGATTTCGACTTCGAGCGCTTCTTTCTG
>JAYUWC010000252.1:0-13112 GCA_043753755.1 Rhizobacter sp. | reverse complement strand
ACGCTGGCCTTGTGCAGCTTGCCCACGCGCCCGATCTGGCCGAGCACCTCGCCGCCGAGCTTGAGGCTGTCGCGAATCTGCGCAGTGGTGCTCATGTCGAGCATCGCTCGCAACACGGCCGCGTCTTTGGCTCTGACGTTGACGCCGCCGATCGCGTCGGCGGCGTTTTCGCGGTTGGCCATCCAGCGCGCTGCAGCACTCGTGGCGCCGCCCTGGCTGAGCGCAAACACCGAGGCGCCTCTGGCCTGCGGCGTGATGAAGGCATCGGCATGAATCGACACGAACAAATCGGCTTGCACCCGCTGCGCCTTCTTCTCCCGCTCGTGCAGCGGCACGAAAAAGTCGGAGTCGCGGGTCAGCATTGCGCGCATGTTGGGCAGCGCGTTGATGCGGTTGCGCAGTTGCAGCGCGACTTGCAGCACGACGTCTTTTTCGCGCAGCCCACTCGGGCCGCTGGCGCCCGGGTCTTCGCCGCCGTGGCCGGGGTCGATCGCAACCACGATCAGCCGGTCGATGCGGCCCTGGACGGCCGGCGTCAACGGCGCCGGCGTTTGCTGCTCGGGCGGCGGGAAAGCTGCGCGTGGTGCGGCGGCGAGTGGTGGCAGGGCCGCACCCGAAGCTGCCGGAGTTTGCGCGAACGGCGGCGGCAACGCGCTGCCCGGCGGGCGATTCATCTTGCCGATGAACTCGCCGAGCGCGTCTTGCACGGTTTGCGCGGCTTGCCGTTCGGCGCCTTCTTTGTCGCGGATCAGCGCCAGCAGCGGGTCGGGCGCCTGTGTCGGGTAGAGATCGAACACCAGCCGGTGCTGGTAGGCCGCGACCGGCGCCAGCGTGAAGAGTTGCGGCGCGGTCGGCTGCTTCAGGTCGATCACCAGGCGCACGAGGCGAGGCTGGTTTTGCCCGGCGCGCACGCCGGCGATGAAGGGGTCGTCGGCCCGCACCTTGCCGACCAGATCGCGCAGCGCGGGGCTGAGCTCGAGGCCCTCGATGTCGATCACGAGCCGGTTCGGTCTCTCGGCGATGAAGTGCCGCTGCGTGAGGGCCAGGTCCGACTCGATCGTGACCCGGGTGTAGTCGGCCGCGGGCCAGACGCGCACTGCAACGATGCTGGCGCCGAACGCGATCTCGGCGCTGCCGAGCGTGAGCACCACCGCGCCCATGCCGCGCAGGGCCGCGCGGCGACTCACGCGCTTCGTCGTCATGCGATCAACCCCGAGCCATGCACGGTGCCTGCCTCGAAACGCACCCGGCGTGCATCGCCTTCGAGCGGTTCGATGTGCACCTGCAAGTCGGCCACCGGCAACAGCCCCGCGGCCTGCTCGGGCCACTCGGCGAGCTTCAGCCCGCGGCTTGCAAACAGCTCGCGAAAGCCCGCGTCTTCAAACTCTTGCGGGCTTTCGAATCGATAGAAGTCGAAGTGCCAGATGGCGAGCAGTGAGCCGCCACGGGGCACCGCATACGGCTCCATCACGGCATAGGTCGGGCTCTTGACGCGGCCCTCGACGCCGAGCGCGTGCAGCAAGTGCCGCGCAAAAGTGGTCTTGCCGGCACCGAGCGGGCCATGCAGCTCGATGAAGGCATCGGCGATGCCCGGGCGGCTCGCGAGGGCGGCGACTGACGCGGCGCACGCGGCCTCGTCGGCCCAATGCTCAATTCGTTCGGTGCGGGTTTCTAGAATCGACGTCAAATGAACAGCGCTCTGCAAAGTGACCCGGATCGGCAACAGGCCTTGCTCACGCGATTTCGCGAGCAGGCCACGTGCCTTGGATTTTCACAGATCGGTGTGGCCGATGTCGATTTGTCGGACGCCGAAGCCGGCTTGTCGCAGTGGCTGGCCAATGGCTTTCACGGTGCGATGACTTACATGGCCGCGCACGGGTTGAAACGCGCCCGCCCGGCCGAGCTGATACCCGGCACGGTGCGGGTCGTCACGGCACGCATGGATTACCTGCCGCAGCGCACGCCTGAAGGCTGGCAGCGCATCGAATGGCAGCGCCTCGAGGCTGCCGATCAGGCCGCCGTTTCGATCTATGCCCGCGGCCGTGACTACCACAAGGTATTGCGCGCTCGCTTGCAAAAATTGGCCGATTGGCTGGCCAGTGAAGTCGGCCCGTTCGGACACCGCGTGTTCACCGATTCGGCGCCGGTGCTCGAGGTCGAGCTCGCTTCGCGCAGTGGCATTGGTTGGCGCGGCAAGCACACGCTGCTGCTCAGCCGCGAGGCCGGTTCGATGTTTTTTCTCGGCGAGATCTACATCGACCTGGCGTTGCCGCTCACCGCCGCGACCGACGCGCACTGCGGCACCTGCGATGCATGCATCACCGTCTGCCCGACGCAGGCGATCGTGGCACCGCAGCGGCTCGACGCGCGCCGCTGCATCTCATACCTGACGATCGAAGAGCCCGGCGCCATCCCGATCGAACTACGCCCCTTGATCGGCAACCGCATTTACGGCTGTGACGATTGCCAACTGGTATGCCCGTGGAATAAGTACGCGCAGCGCAGCCCGCTCGCCGACTTCGACATGCGCGACTCGGTCGGCCACGCGACGCTGCTGCAGCTCTGGGCCTGGGACGAAGCCACGTTCTTGCGCCACACCGAAGGCAGCGCCATACGCCGCATCGGCTTCATGCGCTGGCGCCGCAACCTCGCGGTGGCGATGGGCAATGCGCTGCACGCCGGCACCGATGAGCCGATGCGTTCTGCGCTGGTCGATGGGCGCGAAGATTGCAACGACCTCGTGCGCGAGCACATCGACTGGGCGCTCGCTGCGCCAGCAGCCGCGCCGTTCACTGCACCGCTCAGCTCGCCGCTTAGGCCACCGACCTCCGAGGAGACCGCCGCATGATTCACCGTTGCCGCTTCGATGCGACTTTGGGCCTCTCGGCCGAAGCCGTGCGCGCCTTCCACCGCGACGGCGTGCTGGTCATCGAAGATTTCGTCGCCGTCGACCGCTGCGAGGCCTTGCGCGAACGTGCGCTTCGACTCGTCGCCGAGCACGCGCCCAGCGCGCCGGGCACGGTGTTTTCAACGCGCGATCAAGGGCACGCCTCGGAAGCCTACTTCGAGCAATCGGCCAACCGCATCGGCGTGTTTTTCGAAGAGGGCGCTTTCGATGCCGAGGGCCATCTGCTCGTGCCGCTGGCACGCGCGGTCAACAAGCTCGGCCATGCGATGCACGACCTCGACCCGGTGTTCGATGCGTTTTCCCGCGGCCCGCGACTGGCCGCAGTGGCCGCGGCCATCGGCCTCATCGACCCGAAATTGCTGCAGTCGATGTACATCTTCAAGCAGCCCGGCATCGGCGGCGAAGTGATGTGCCATCAAGACTCGACCTATCTCTACACCGAACCGGATTCGGTGATCGGTTTCTGGTTCGCGATCGAAGACGCGCACCGCGGCAACGGCTGCCTCGGCGGCCTGCCGGGCGAGCACCGAAAAGGCTTGAAGGAAGTGTTTCGTCGGCAAACGGACGGCCGCTTCTTGCTCGAGCCACTGCAGCCGCCACCGGTCTGGGACACCAGCCTGCTCGAGTGGATCGAGGCGCCACGCGGCACATTGGTCTTGTTCAACGGCCGCTTTCCGCACCTCTCGGAAGCCAACCGCTCGGCGCAGTCTCGGCATGCGTACACGCTGCATGCGGTCAGCGGCGGGGCGCGGTATCCGGCTGACAACTGGATTCAGCGAAAGCCCGGTGTCGATTTGCCGTTAACTGGTTTTCAGGCGCGCAGCCATCCCTAAGACACCCGGTCGCTTTTGACGATCGCGCTGTTTGTTCAAAAGTACAGTCCTCCGCACAACAAGCGCCGAGCTCTCGGCCCACAAGTTCCAGGGAGGGAACCCACGCTTTCATCTTTTGCACGGCGTGCGTAGTGCCTGATTTCATTCGCCCGTTTCACGTTTGTTCTCGCAGGCCTGTGGGGCCAGCTCCGAAGCCGACGCCCCGACTTCGGCGATCGAGGTGACCAGCACCGATGGTGCGAGAGTTCGCTACATGCCAACCGAAAGCGCCGCGAAGCTTGTCACGGTGCGGGTGGCGCGTAACGCCGAGGGCGCAAGCGGGCTGCCCGACGAGGTGGCGCCCGCTGGCGACATCTATCAATTTGCACCGCACGGCATGGCAGCCGTGGGCATCGAAGTGACGGTACCTTTCGACGCGAAAGCGTTGAGCGAGGGCGCCGCGCCTGCTCGTGGCGCTGCCGGGCCAGCCGTAATCCGAGGTTGTCGATGCGCGAGTCGAAGGCCACGCGATGGTCGCGCGGGTGCCGCAACCCGGCTACGCCGTCGTCATCGTCGGTAACGCCGGCAGCCCAGTTGCACCGGGCGGGCTGCAACGCGCTTTGGCGGCGAGGCCTCCATCGTTCAACATCGGCCTCGCGCTGACCGCCGATGCGAGCACCGCACCGCCGCTGCCGCCACCGGGTCTCCTAATCGGTTTCCACCGTGTCGAACAAGCCACCCAACTGGTGCTGCGCCTGGCCTACTACTTGCCGACGACGTGCCAGCTGCCGGGCCAGCTGCGCATCTACGGCGTACGGGCACGCACCGATCAGAGCGGAGCGCCCATCACCGAGACGGTCGATCTGGCCAACCGCACGCTGACGCCGTCTGAAGATTGGAGCGGCCAAGTCGTCGCCTCGCAAAGCCTGGGCGCTGCAGACAACGGCGACTGGTCGTATGCCGTGATGGTCACCTGCGGCGGAGCCCTGACAGTCAACTACACCGGCGTCGGACCGACCGTCCGAGTTGCGGTTCAACCCGCGTTTGCGCCGGTCATCACGCAGGCCCCGAGAAACGCTGGCGCCGTTGTCGGCAGCAGCGCTGCTTTCACCGTCGTCGCGACGGGTGACGACCTCAGCTACCAATGGCAACGCAGCGACGATGGCGGCACCAGCTACCGACTTGTGAACGGCTCGACCGCCAGCATCACGGTGATCGCCACGGCCGCCGACAACGGCAGCCTTTGGCGTGTGGTCGTCAGCAACGCAGGTGGTCAAAGCACGTCGACCCCGGCGCGGCTCGAGGTGGTCGAGACCGCCGTCGCGCCGACCGTGACCAGCGACCCCGCAAGCCAGAACGTGCTCGCCAGCGAGACCGCGAGCTTTACCGTCGTCGCCAGCGGCAGCCCATTGCCTGCAGTGCAATGGCAAAGCCGCGCGGCAGAAGGCGGCGACCCGGAAGCCGGCTGGATCGACATCGCCTCGGCTACGTCGGGCACCTACACCACCTCACCGACCACACTCGCGCAGAGCGGCAGCCAGTACCGCGCCGTGCTGCGCAACGCAGCCGGTGTGGTCGCCTCGAAAGCCGCCTCGCTGACCGTGACCGAGCAAGCCGTCGCACCGGCGATCGTCACCGGCCCGCAATCGCAGACCGTGCAGGCCGGCGAGTTCGGCCTGTTCAGCGTCACCGCCAGCGGCAGCTCGCCGCTTTCGTACCAGTGGTTCAAAAACGGTCAGGCGATCGTCGGCGCCAACAGCACCGAAGTGCTCGTGCTGGCCGACCCGGCCGATGCCGGCGGCAGCTACCAGATCAGCGTGCAGGTGAGCAACCCGGCCGGCAGCGTGACCAGCACAGCGGCTACCTTGAGCGTCAACCTGGGCGGTGACCCCGGGGTTACCGTGCCCATCAGCGCCGCTGCAGGTGGCGACATCCGCGGCACCGACGGCGCCTACTTCTCCATCCCGGCCGGTGCCTTGCTGAGCGACACCAGCATCACCGTGCGCTCGATCGTGCCTGCCGGCTTGCCGGCCGACTTCGTGCCGCTGGGCAACGCCGTCTCGGTGACGCCGGCCAACACCGTCTTCGTCGTGCCGGCCGAACTGAGCATCCCGTTGCCATCCGAGCTCGATTTGCCCGAGGGCAAGGCGCTCGCCTTGATCGACCTGGCGGGTGCGAGCAACGTCAACGTCAACGCCAATGCACTCTCGGTGCGAGGCGGCCCGCAGCGCGGCGCCCTCAACCTGCGGCGCCTCGCAGCCAGCGGCGTGCGCGCGCTCGGCCGCAGCCGCGCGATGGGCGGCGGCGCCGGCAGCGGCTACTCCTGCGCCTCACCGCAATCGGTGCTCAACGGCAACCTCGTGCTCAAAGCCTTCACCGGCGGCACCAAGGTACTCGGCATCGTCGACCAGACCGCCTGCACCCTGGCCGCACCGGCGCCGCCGCAATACGGCATCCCCAGCAGCAGCAGCGATGCCTGCGCCAACGACGCCGACTATGGCGCGCCCAACGGAGGTGGCGAAGAGACCTTGTTCAACCGGCACGTGCAATGCGCCCGCGTCGCGCAAACGGCACTCGTCGACTTGAAGAGCGCCGACGGATCGACCTCCTCCAACGCCGGCGAAGTCAACTTCGACGCCCGCATCGCGATCCACGGCAAAGGCACCGGCGGGCTGCAGAAGTACGTGACCTTGAAGTTGGGCTACACCTACGTCCAAAAAGACCTGGACATCGCGGCGCCGACGGTTAAGTTCAAGGCACTCGTTCGGTGCAGTCAGGGACTCTCTTGTGACTCGAACCCGAGTGTCAAGACAATCTCACCGGGCAGCTCGCAGCAGGTGAAGACGCTGGTGAAATTCAGTTGGGACGATATCGACACCAACTCGGTCGGCGAGGGCAACCTCAACAACATTACGCTCTTCCACACGGTCGATGGCAGCACACCAGCAACGGTACAGGGTGGGTCAACCTATGCGGCCGACTTGAGCTACCACCCCACCAAACTGCGCTGCGATATCGGGCAGGCGAAGTCCAATTCCAGTGGCTGCGTATTCAACGATGCAGCGGCGGTGTTCGCACTGCTCCCCAGCGACGGGACACCAGAGAGTCGCAAACACATCCAGGATGCGTTCGCTGGCGTGACCACTAAGCTGACAGACATTCCTGCAGGCAACGTGTTCAGCGTGCCTGGGCAATTCAAGTTGAAGGTTGGCACCCGTGCGATGTCGAGCTGGAACACACTTTCCGCGGCCAGGTGAACGGCCTTTGCGGCGCAGCCTTGACCAACCGACTCTTTCTGGTCACCGGCACGCACACGGGCCAGGTTCATGTCGAGGTCGAGTTGTTTGAATCAGAGCCGGCCATCGACAATGCCTGGGACGAAATCGTCGAGGTTTCGTTTCACCACAACGAACCCGCGCTCGAACTGGTCGAGTGGGCCGGCGAGGCTACCTATGGACTCGAGTTGCCTTCGGGCGAGTACCGGGTCCGGTATGGCGCGAAAGGCATGATCAGCGACGTTGAAGACGTTGACGAGCAAAAGTCGCTGCAGCACTACTCGCTGCAATTCTGGCCCGACACGCCTCGGCCAGACTCGGTGGTCAAGGTCTCTGGACAATATGCGAAGTATTGGCACGCTGACGCGATGAAGCAGCGGTAATCGATGCGCGTGACGCGCGGTAGGTGCCTGCGATTCGACCCTCACCGCTGACGTGCGGGTGCCACAGCGCTTGATAGTTCGGGTTGCCGAGCTTCGCGTTTGGCACGTGCCTTGCTAATCTCCGCGCACTTTTTTACGGGAGATCTCATGCGTCACCACCGTCGCCAGCAGACGTTTGCACGTCGTTTTCGTGTCGGCCTGATGGCCGCGCCTTCATTGGTGCTGGCTGTGCCGGCCGCGATGGCGCAGCAGACACCAGCTCCGGCGGCAGCCGCGAGCGCTCCGGCCGGTACGCTGCAAACCGTCACCGTCACGGCCGAGCGCCGCGCTGAAAACATTCGCGATGTGCCGAGTTCGGTGTCGACGCTTTCGGGCGAGAAGCTGGACGTGCTCGCCTCTGGGGGTCAGGACATTCGCCTGCTGTCGGGTCGGGTGCCCAGCCTGAACATCGAGTCGTCGTTCGGTCGGGCTTTTCCGCGGTTCTACATTCGCGGTTATGGCAACCCCGACTTTCGTGCGAATGCGTCGCAGCCGGTCTCACTGGTTTATGACGACGTGGTGCTTGAGAGCCCGCTGCTGAAAGGCTTTCCGATTTTCGATCTGGCGCGGGTCGAGGTGCTGGCGGGCCCGCAGGGTTCGCTCTTCGGGCGCAACACACCGGGCGGTGTGGTCAAGCTCGATTCGGCCGGGCCCGAGATCGGCGCGACCGATGGCTACGGCAGCATCTCGTTCGGCACCTACAAGACCACCAATGTCGAGGCCGCTAAGAGCATTGCGTTGGGCGCGGCCTGGGCGGCGCGGGTTTCGCTGCTGTTGCAGCACCGGGACGACTGGGTCGACAACACCTACGCCGCCGGCCCGACCACCAAGGCCGAGGGCTATGACGATGGCGCCACGCGCATCCAGTTGCTTTACAAACCGGCCAGCGACTTCAGCGCGCTCTTCAACGTGCATGCGCGTCACCTGAGCGGCAGCGCGCGGGTGTTTCGGGCCAACATCATCAAGAAGGGAACGAACGAGCTGGTCGACGGTTTCGAGCCCAACCAGTTTTCGACTGACGGCCGCAACCAGCAGAAGATCCAGAGCTACGGCTCGAGCGCGCGGCTGCGCTGGGTATTCGGCGACTACGCCTTGAACTCGATCACCGGCTTCGAGACGGTTCACACCTACAGCCGGGGTGACATCGACGGCGGCTACGGCGCGGTGTTCGCGCCGCCCTCGGGCCCGGGCTTCATTCCCTTCCCGAGCGAGACCGCCGGGGCGTTGCATGGTCACCGGCAGTTCACGCAGGAGTTTCGTGTCGAGTCGCGCTATGCGGCGCCGCTGAACTGGCAGGCCGGCGTCTACTACTTCGATGAGAAGTTCATCTCAGACAGCCTCGGCTACAACAGCCTCGGCGGCGGTGCGCAGACGAGCGATTTGACCGACACGCAAAAGAGCACGTCGTATGCGGCCTTCGGCTCGGTCAAGTACGACGCGACTTCGCAGTTGAGCTTCCGAGCCGGCTTGCGCTACACCCACGACAAGAAAGATCTCGACAGCAACCCGGCGGTGCTCTCGACCGCGAGCAAAGCCAATGGCACGAGCGCCAGCTTGAGCGACTCGAAGCCGACCGGTGACCTCAGCGCGCTCTACAAACTCACGCCCGAAACCAACGTGTACGCGCGGGTCGCGACCGGCTACCGCGGCTCCAGCGTGCAACCGGCGAGCGCATTCGGCGCGCAGTCGCTGGCGGGTCAGGAGACGACCACGTCGTACGAGGCAGGCATCAAGTCGGACCTGCTCGACAAGCGCGCGCGAATTTCTGCAAGCGTCTTCCACTACGACGTCAAGAACCTGCAACTCACCGAGGTCGGCGGCGGTGGCAACAGCAACACACTGAAGGTTGCGAAGAAGGCGCAGGGCCAGGGCTTCGAGCTCAACCTAGATGCCTATGTGTTGCCGACCTTGTTGGTCACCACGAGCGCGAGCTACAACGCGACCAAGATCAAAGACCCCGACCTCGTGGTCTCGGGCTGCGGTGGCGGTTGCACCGTGCTGAACACGTCGAACGGCGCTGGCAAGTTCTTCATCGACGGCAACGCGTTGCCTAACGCGCCGAAGTGGGTGGCCAACATCACCGGCCGCTACGGCATCCCGACCGCCAGCGGCGGCGAGTACTTCATCTATACCGATTGGGCCTATCGCAGCAAGGTCAACTTCTTTCTCTACGAGTCGACCGAGTTCACCGGCAAAGGCTATGTCGAGGGCGGCTTGCGGGTCGGCTATTTGTGGAACGAAGGCAAGTACGAGGTCGCGGCTTTCGGTCGCAACATCACCAACAAGGTGGTCGCAACCGGCGGCATTGACTTCAACAACCTGACCGGCTTCATCAACGACCCGCGTACCTTCGGCGTGCAGTTCAAAGCGCAGTTCTAGAGTGCACTTTTAAAGCGTAGAGAGCACCGCCAACCAGAACGGCACGCTGACCATGCCGAGCAAGGTGGAAAGCGTGACGAGCCCGGCGGTGTAGCCACCGTCGCCGCCCATGCGCGCGGCGAGCACATAGGCGCTCGATGCGGTCGGCAGCGCGGCGAACATCACGACCATGACACGCTGCTCGGCCGGCAGCACGAGCGCGGCTGTGAGGCCGATCGCCACCATCGGCAGCACGGCATGCCGTATCGCCATGAAGGCCGCCGCCAAGCCCGGCGCGGCCTTCAGGCCGCCTACTTTCAACCCGGCGCCGGTTGCCATCAGGCCAAGCGGCAGCGCCGCCACGCCGATTCGCTGCAGCGTGGTCGAGATCGCGTCGGGGAAGCTCACGCCCGCGAGGTTGGCGATCAAGCCGGCGACCGTGCTCACGATCAACGGGTTGCGCAGCAGTTCGCGCCCATACGAGTGTCCGCCGTGGCGGGCCAGCGGCCACACCGCGGCCACGTTGGCCAGCGGCACGCAAAGAGCAATGCAGAGCGCGATCCACGCCAGCCCCTGCGGGCCGCCGAGGCGCTCGGCCAGCGCCAGGCCGATGAACGAGTTGAAGCGAAAAGCGGTTTGCGCGCCCGAGGCGTGACGGCGCAGATCGATGCCTGGCCACCGGCCGATGGCAAGCGACAACGCAATGCCCACCGCCATCGTGACGATCGCCGCAGCAGCGAGATCGAGGGTCTGCCACGGTTGCAGCGGGCTCTTGACGATCGCGTTGAACAGCAGCACCGGGAACAGCATGTAGTACACCAATCGCTCGACCGCTTGCCACACGTTGCGGTCGAGTGCGGTGTGGCGGCAAAGCAGGGCACCAAGCGCGATCAACAGAAAATCGGGGAGCAGCAAAAAAGCGTTCGACATGCGCCCGAGTTTGCCAGCGGGGCAGGGTGTTCGCGGTGTCGCGGCGTGCGTGCAGACCCATAAACTCCGGCGGTGTTCTTGTTCCGAACCTTTCGAATTCAACCTCTCGGAGACCGCCACGATGACCCGCAAACTTTTGCTTCGAGCCGTCACCGCGGCGGCAATGCTCGGCGCTGCCGGCACCGCTTTCGCGCAGGCCTACCCGACCAAGCCGGTGCGCCTGGTGGTGCCCTTCGCCCCCGGCGGTACGACCGACATCGTGGCCCGCATCGTCGCCGAGAGGATCAACGCGTCGCTCGGGCAGACGATGGTCGTCGAGAACAAGGCGGGCGGCGGCGGCTCGGTGGGCGCGACCGAAACTTCGAAAGCGATGCCCGATGGCTACGCGCTCGGCATGGCAACGGTCTCGACCACCGCGGCCAACCCGGCGATCAACCCCAAGATCGCTTACAACCCGCTGACCGACTTCACGCCCATCATCAACGTCGCAGCCACGCCCAATGTGATCGCGGTGCACCCGAGCTTCCCGGCACGCGACTACAAAGGTTTTGTCGCCGAGATCAAGAAGAACCCTGGCAAATACAGCTTCGCGAGTTCGGGCACCGGGGGCATCGGCCACCTGCAGATGGAGCTGTTCAAGAACCTTTCGGGCACCTTCATCATCCACATCCCGTACCGCGGCGCGGGGCCGGCGTTGAACGACACCGTGGCCGGCCAGGTGCCGATGATCTTCGACAACTTGCCGTCGGCACTGCCCTTCATCAAAGACGGCCGCTTGATCGCGATCGTGGTCGCCGCACCCGAACGGCTCGCGGTGCTGCCCAACATTCCGACCTTCAAAGAAGTCGGCCTCGAGCCGGTCAACCGCATGGCTTACTACGGCATCTACGGGCCCAAGGGATTGCCGAAGGACGTGGTCGACAAGGTCAACGGCGCGGTCAAGAAAACGCTCGAAGACCCGGCTGTCAAGAAGCGCATCGAAGAGACCGGTTCGTTGATCGTCGGCAACTCGCCGGCCGAGTTTTCGGCGCAGATCGCGGCCGAGTTCGCGGTCTACAAAAAGGTGGTGGCGGCACAAAAGCTGACGCTGGAGTGAGCGGCTGAGCGCGACCCAATTCAACCCCGGCGCAGCGGCCGCTCGCGCCGCCAGCCAGGGCTCGATCGACCGCTTCATCGACGCGCTTTGGATCGAAAACGGCCTCGCCGCCAATTCGCTCGCCGCGTATCGGCGCGATCTGTCGCTTTACGCCGACTGGCTGGCCGCTGCCCACGAGCGTGCCCTCGACACCAGCACCGAAACCGACCTTCGCGACCACGCCGTCGTTCGCCACGCGCAAACCCGCGCGAGCAGCGCAAACCGCCGGCTGACGGTCTTCAAGCGCTACTTTCGTTGGGGCCTGCGCGAGCATCTGATCGGTGCCGACCCGACCCTCAAACTCGAAAGCGCGCGGCAGGCGCCGCGCCTGCCGAAGACGCTGAGCGAGGCGCAGGTCGAAGCACTCCTTGCTGCGCCCGAGGTCGAGACACCACTCGGCCTGCGCGACCGCGCGATGCTCGAGCTGATGTACGCGAGCGGCCTGCGCGTCAGCGAATTGGTCACCCTGAAAACCGTGCACCTGAGCTTGACCGACGGCGCACTGCGCGTCACAGGCAAGGGCGCGAAAGAGCGCCTCGTGCCGTTCGGCGAAGAGGCGCACAGCTGGCTCACCCGCTATCAGGCCGAGGCGCGCGCGTTGATTCTCGCGGGGCAGGCGAGCGATGACTTCTTCGTCACCTCGCACGGCCACGGCATGACCCGGCAGATGTTCTGGAAGGTCGTCAAGGCGCACGCGCTGCGCGCTGGCGTGCAGGTGCCGATCTCGCCGCATACCTTGCGTCACGCGTTCGCGACGCACCTGCTCAATCACGGCGCCGACCTGCGCGCGGTGCAACTGTTGCTCGGACACGCCGACATCTCGACGACCACGATCTACACCCACGTCGCCCGCGAGCGCCTGCGGCAGCTGCATGCACAGCACCACCCGCGGGGTTGAGTGCTGCGGCTGGGTTCAGATACGGCTCGTGCCTGCGCACCCCTAAGACCGGTGTCCGCCCCTAACTCTTCACTGTTCATAGTGCGTTTCGCTTTCTAGAGTTGTCTCGTCGGGTGATTTCGGCCCGGCCCACTTCAACCGAGAGACAACCATGAACGCGATCAAAGAAACCCGCAAAGATGCCGCCGTCGCCCAGCCCGGCCTGCCTTTGTCCGAAGGCCACCCGGTGCCGGCGTGCTGCCCGGTGCTCGAGAAAGACGACGTCTGCGACGTGCTCGATTTTCATTACCGGCAGACCCACACCACCAGCGTGGTCGCGGCCGACCGGCGGGTGCTGGTCGAGGTGCTGATCCACGCGCGCTTCGAGCGCTGCC